>JAEZAW010000177.1 GCA_023430315.1 Pseudomonadota bacterium
CCCCCCACCACGCGGGCCGGCTCGACCCGCCCGAGCGGGCCCTCCCCTTTAATCACCCGTGAGACCGATGAAGCTTCTCGTCCTCGTCGTCAACCGCTGCCTCTGGTTCTTTCCGACTGTGCTTGGATTGATGATCCTCACTTTCGTGATCAGCCACATCATTCCGGCCGATCCGGTCGCCGTGATCGCCGGTGAAACCGCGTCTGCCGAGCAGATCGCCGCGCTCAAGGCCAAGCTCGGTCTCGACCAGCCGATGCATGTCCAGCTCTATCGCTACATTATGGGCGTGCTGCAGGGGGACTTCGGCACCAGCCTCTACACGCAGCGTCCGATCGTCGACGATTTGCTCACGCGTATTCCCGCAACGCTCGAACTTACGACCGCAGCCGTCGTCGTGGCGACTGCGATCGGTATTCCTCTGGGTGTCATATCGGCAGTTCATCGCAATTCTCTTGTCGACCACGTCCTGCGCATCATCACGGTGTCGGGTCTGGCCATCGCCGCGTTCTGGTTCGCCATCCTGCTGCAGCTGCTGTTCGCCATGAAGCTCGGCTGGACGCCGCTTCAGTCGCGCATCGACGGGTGGGGACCAGATCATGTGACCGGCTTCTTCACCATCGACTCCATTCTCATGGGTGACTTGGAGATGCTGGGCAGCGTGTTGAGCCACATGATCCTCCCGGTCATGACGCTGGCCTTTCCGGCCACAGCGACGATCGTGCGCTTCACCCGCGCCGGCGTGCTCGAGGCGATCAATTCGAACTACGTCATGTACGAGGAAGCCATGGGCTTCCCGCGCCGGCTGATCATCTGGAAGTACGTGCTACGCAACGCACTCATCGGCACGGTCACGCAAATCGGGCTGATCTTCGGCGTCCTCATCGCCAACGGCGTGGTCGTCGAGTCGGTGTTCAGCTGGCCGGGGCTCGGCCGCTACGCCGTCGAGTCGATCCTTCAGTCGGACTACAACGCCATCATGGGTTTCACGCTCGTCGTCGGTACGATCTTCATCATCGTCAATCTGCTCGTCGACATAGCCCATGGCTTCATCGACCCGCGCGAGAGCCGATAGGGGCCGCGATGGAAACTGTACGCTTCATCGCCCGCAAGTTCATTGAGGATCGCGTCGCGCTGATCGGGCTGTGCCTGATCCTCTCACTCGCGCTCGCGGCGATACTGGCCTATCCGCTGTCGACGCATCCCAACGACGTCGCTGAATTCCACCCCGCCAAGCGCCTACTTGGACCGAGCCTCGATAATTTCTTCGGCACCGATCGCATGGGGAGCGATATCTACAGCCGGATGCTCTTCGGCGCGCGGATCACGATCGTCATCGCAGTGATTGCTGTCGGTGCTGCAGTGCTGATCGGCGTACCCATCGGTTTGATCGCGGGATACTATAACAACTGGTTCAGTGACCTGCTAATGCGCATCTCGGACATCTTCCTGGCCGTGCCACAGATCGTCCTCGCCATCGCGATCGCGCAGACGCTCGGGCCATCGATCCAGAATGTCATCCTGGCCCTATCCGCGACGTACTGGCCTTTCTGGGCGCGTCTCGTCTATGCCGAGACGCGTTCCAAAAAGAATGAGATTTTCGTCGAGGCCTCGATAGCTCTCGGCGCGTCGCCGTTCCGCGTCATTGTCATGCACATCCTGCCGAATATCGCGTCCTCGATCATCGTGCGCACGACCATCGGCATGGGTGCAACGATCCTGACCGCCGCCGCTCTCGGCTTCCTCGGCCTCGGACCACCGGCGCCGTCGCCGGAATGGGGCCGCACCATTGCTGAATCGAGAGAGTTCCTGCCCGATGCATGGTGGTATGCGACCGCACCTGGCGTCGCCATCTTTCTTGTCGTGATGGGCTTCAATCTGCTGGGCGATGGCCTCCGCGATATTCTCGATCCTCGCATCCGTCGGAGCAGCGCCCATGACAAGTGAGCTGCTTCAAGTCAGCGATCTCCGCGTGAGCTTTGCAACCGAAAGCGGGCTCGCGAAAGTCCTCGACGGAGTCAACTTCCGCATCGACCGCGGGCAGATCGTCGGGCTCGTGGGCGAGAGTGGGTGTGGCAAGACCACGCTCGCGCGATCCATTCTCGGCGTACTCCCGCGTAACTCCGCGCGCATAGGCAGCGGCAGCATCCTGTTCGACGGCATCGATCTGCTGAAGCAGGATGCTGGCGTGTTGAGCCGCGTCGTGCGTGGCCGACAGATCTCCTTCGTGCCGCAGGACCCCTACAGCTCGTTCAACCCGGTCTTCACGATCGGGGCCCAAATCATGGAGCTCATGCGCTGGAAATCGCCCGATGTCAGCGCGGAAGAGGCCGCCTCGCCAAGCATTCGCACGCGCTTATACAGTGGCAAGCGCCGCCGCGCGGATCGCGACCGGGTAATGGCTCTGCTGCAAACAGTGCAGCTTCCCCAGCCCGAAGCTATCCTCAAGAAATACCCTCACGAGGTGAGTGGCGGCCAGCGCCAGCGTCTGATGATCGCTATGGCACTGCTGCCGGAGCCGAAGCTGATCATCGCCGACGAGGTGACCACCGCGCTCGATGTGACAATCCAAGCGCAGATCCTGAAGCTGTTACGCCGGCTCGCTATGGAGCGCGGCGTGTCGATGCTGTTCACGACGCATGACCTCGGCACCGCCTGGGAAATCTGCGATCGCATCACAGTGATGTACGCCGGACAGGAGATGGAGTCGGCCACCTGCGAGTCGTTTTTCAATCAACCGAGCCATCCGTACACGCGCCGCCTGCTCGATAGCCTGCCGAGCCGCGAGCGCGGAATACAGGGCATTCCCGGCGATATCCCGGGCCTGACGCGTCCTCCGTCCGGTTGCCGGTTTCACCCGCGATGCTTGCTTGCGACCGCCGAATGCAGTGCGGATCGCCCCGCGCCGCGGAGCATCGAGGAAGGACATATGGTCCGCTGCTATCACCCGGTCGGGAGCCATCAGCAAGAGGCGGCCGAGGTATGACGATCCAGAACATCGAGGTGCCCAAAGTGCTGGACGGCGGCGCAAGCGAGAGCATTCTCGAAGTGGTGGCACTCAAGAAGTACTTCCCGATCCGCAATGCCTGGAAGCGTCAGACTGGCTGGCTGAAGGCGGTCGATGACATCTCGTTCAAAGCGCGCAAGGGCGAGATTCTCGGCATCGTCGGCGAGTCCGGTTGTGGCAAGTCGACACTTGGCAAAACGATCATGGGTATCCACTCGGCGAGCGATGGCGACATCGTCTTCGAGAAACATGAGATCGGCCAGCTCGGCCCGCGAGAAGCGCGCGGTCTTCGCCGCCATCTCCAGTATGCCTACCAGGACCCTGGTGCTTCGCTCGATCCGCGCTGGAAGATTCGCCGGTCCCTACATGAGCCGCTGGTCATTCATCAACCCGAGATAGGCGGCGAGGAGCGGGAGCAGCGTGTTCGCCAGATGATGCGCGCGGTCGGTCTGCCGGAGGGGCACCTCGACCTCTATCCGCACGAGATCTCCGGCGGTCAGCAGCGTCGCGTCGGCCTTGCGCGCATCCTTACCCTCAACCCATCGCTCATCATTCTCGACGAACCGACGTCCGGCCTGGATGTGTCGGTGCAGGCAACGGTCCTGAAGTTGTTCCTGGAACTGCAGCGTCAGTTCAATCTAACTTATCTATTCATCTCGCACGACCTCTCGGTAGTGCGAATGATCTGCGATCGCATTGCGGTTATGTATCTCGGCAAGATCGTCGAGATCGGCGATACGGAGGCGGTGTTCTCCACCCCGAAGCATCCCTATACACGGTCGCTTCTAGCGGCGATCCCGCAGATTGGTGGCCGCCGTATCACCGACGACTTCTGGCTCGAGGGTGAGCCGCCAAACCCTGGGAATTTGCCGTCCGGATGTCGGTTCCGCACGCGCTGCCCCTACGTTAAGGAGGCGTGCGCGGCGACTGAGCCGCCACTGCGCCATGACTGGGAGGGGCAGGCCGCCGCTTGCTTCTTTGCAGAATGACAGCGTATTGCGGCATGCACGATCGAGATGCAACCGACCCTTGCTCAGGTCCCGAATTCGCCGTCGCCCTTGGCGCCCGGCACGCGATAGCCGGCCTCGACGATCTTTTGCGCGATGATGCCGACGGCTTCGAGTTGCTCGATGCAGAGCTTCTCCGCCAACGCTGCGTCACCGGCAATGATGGCTTTGCTCAATGCGCGCAAGGCCGCAAAGCTCGGGCCGATGCGGGAGCGCTGGTGGAGGGAGACGAAGCGGATGAGCGTGATGCGGTTGTGCAGCGTGCCGAGGGCCTCGGCAAGATAGGGATTGCCGCTGCCGGTCGCGAGTGCCCTGTAGAAGGTCGTGCCCACGTCCAGCATCTCGAGAGGCGATCCCGCCTTCTCCACTTCGTTCAGGCGCTTCACCGCAGCCTTCAGCACCGCGATGTCCGCAGGACGCCGCAAGCGAGCAAACTCGCGGGCCGCAAAGCTCTCCAGAACACGGCGCAGGGCGTAGAGCTGGCCGACTTCCTCGACGGAGAGCGCCGTCACCATGGGGCCACGATGGGGAATGGTCGTGATCAGTCCTTCGGCCTCTAGCTGCCGCAAGGCCTCGCGAAGCGAGGGACGGCTGACCCCAGTCAGCTCGCAGAGCTCGCGCTCGCGCAGTTGCGCGCCGGGACGGAAGCGGCCTGTCACGATCGCCAAACGCAGGCGATCAGCAACGAGGGAGCGCAGGCTGACCGCTTGGCCCGCCACAAGAAGTGCGTCGTCCCCGATCTCGCTCATCGCCTTAGGTCTCCCGTCGGTCATCGAGGCTCCCATAGCTGATCCGGTGCGATCTGGTAACCGGCAATCGCACGGTTCTTCACCCTTTTGTCTGACAACAATTGTCTTACAATTTTACAAACAGCTTTTCAACTCGCTCGTTGAGTCGTACGATAGGGGATCTCAGGAGACGCTAATCGCTATCGCCATTGTTTGTGGCGCAGCGGGCGTCCCGGGATTTGACAGAACCACATCGAGCTGAGGTCGCACCCATGTCCGTCGCAGCACTGTCAGCAGCAAACAGCTACACGCCGCCCACAGCACGCAAGCCCAAGAACTGGGAGGGCTCGATGCGCTTCGGGATCTTCTGGCCAGGCACGCGAACCCTGCTGCCGTCCGAAAGGATCTCCGCGATGAACCCGGACGTGCTCGTCCTCGATCATCAGCTCGAGCTCGCGCGCGCGTGCGAGCATGTTGCCCTGGACCTCGTCTTGCTCGGTGACGGTTACGCGCCAAGCTCCGAGGAAGGCACGCGGATGGGCTTCCAGGACCCAGGGATGCACGCGCTCATTCTGGCAGCGCCTATCATCATGGCCACCAAGCACCTGGGTGTCATCTCGACACTTCACACCACGTTCTTCCATCCGGCACATATCGCGCGCTTCGGAGCCAACATGGATTGGCTGAGCGGCGGTAGATGGGGTTGGAACATCGTCAACGGCTATCGTGACTATGAGGCGAGCTTATTCGGCTTCAAGGAATTACCGGACAGTGCCACGATGTACGATGCCGCGGACGAGGCCGTCGCAATCATCGAGTCACTATGGGACGGAACGCATCGTACTGAGTTCTCGGGATCGCACTACGACTGCCATGGCAAGATGAAGGGGCCATATCCTGCCGAGCGGCCGCTGTTCGTCTGTGCCGGCGCATCCGATCGCGGTCAACGATTCACAGCGCAGCACTGCGAATACCTGTTCGCATCGCCGACCTATCTCTCCGATCTTCCCAAGATAAAAGTGGGCCTCGCCCGACATGCCGCGGAGGCCAACAAGGCCCATGCGCCGGAGGTGCTCGTCGTTGCGGATCTTATGATCCGGGATGAACCGGGCGAAGCGAAGGCGCTATTCGATGACCTGATGGCAAGCATCGAGAGTAACGAGGCCGGCAAGAAGTGGACATCACAGATCGGCAAGCTCAGGCATGAGGCCAAGACTCCGCTGAAGTTTCCGCACTTCGTCGGAACCGCTGCCGAGGTAGCTGAGCAGCTTATAGAAGCGAACAAGCAAAACGAGCTAACGGGCGTGCTCTTCCGTCTGCCGGTCTGGTCGGCGCAGGAAGTCCTTCGTCTCGGCCCGGTCTTCGAGATCCTCGAGCGCGCGGGCGTTCGGCGCCATCCAGCAGCGCGGGAATACTCCTGGTAACGAGCAAGCAAGAAGAGGAGCAGACGTGCGACATGCACTCCATGATCGATGATATTTGCAACTCCGTCGATGCTCCATCGATGATGCGACACCTCGAGGTCTTTGCGCGAAGGGTGAAGCTATCGGGCACGCAGGAGGAGCTTTCGAGCTTCGAATACCTGCGCAGAGAGCTCGACAGCTACGGATTGCGCACCGAGCTATTTTTGCACGATGCCTACATCAGTCTGCCGGGCAAGGCACTCATTGCGATAGGCAACGAGACGCCCGACTGCATAACGCATTCCTTCTCGCGCCCCTCCGGACCCCAAGGCATGCGTGCGAAGGTCGTGTATGCCGGCCATGGCACGCCTGAGGAGTTCGCGAGGATCGATGCCAGGGACAAGATCGTTCTGCTCGAGAACATCGCCAATCCTGCGGCCAGTCTCAGGGCCTCGCAGGCAGGCGCCATAGGACAGATTCACATCTCTCCGCTTCGGCATCTGTACGAGATGTGCATCTCCCCGGTTTGGGGGAGCCCGACGCCGCAGCAGCTCGATCTTCTTCCGAAGACCGTCGTCATCAGCATCCGTCATGCGGATGGCGAGGCCCTGAAGGCGCGCGTTCTTGCCGGCGAGACTGTCGAGGCGACGCTCTACGCTGAGGTCGACACCGGTTGGCGGAAGACACCCATACTCGAGGCGAATCTCGACGCCCCCGGCACCGACGGCAGCTTCGTCCTGTTCTCCGGGCATCACGACACTTGGTACTACGGCGTGATGGACAACGGCAGCGCCAATGCGACCATGCTCGAGGTTGCACGCCTGTTTGCGCCTCGACGCGAAGAGCTCAAGCGAAGTCTGAGGCTCTGCTTCTGGTCGGGCCATTCGCACGGGCGTTACTCGGGCTCGTCCTGGTACGCGGACGCGCGGTTTCGCGAGCTCGGCGAGAAATGCGTCGCGCACGTGAACATCGATTCCGTCGGCGCCAAGGGCAATACGGTTCTGACCGATGCGCTTTCGTCAAACGAGCTGTTCGCGCTCGGCGCCGAGGCAGTCAGGCAACGCGGTGGGCAGGAACTCGAAGGCTTGCGCATGAGCCGGGCTGGCGATCAGTCGTTCTGGGGCATCGGTATCCCATCGCTGTTCATGGCCATGGGCGAGCAGCCCGCTGGCATAGGCGACAACGTCATGGGCGCCGCAATCAGCGGTGGCGGCGCGCGCAAGGGTGCCGGCTTCGGATGGTGGTGGCACACGCCCGATGACACGCTCGACAAGATGGATCCCGACCTCCTCGCGAGGGACACGAGGATCTACGCACACGCACTGGCGCGGCTCCTGACCGATGACGTCCTGCCGCTGGATGTCGGACGGCAGGCCGCTGCCGTAGGGCAAGAGTTGTCGCGCCTTGCGGATAAGCTTGCAGGCAAGCTGGATATCGCTCCGCTCATCACGGGCGCCGACACCCTTCGCGCCACCGCAGAGCGCATCCGTACCGGCGCCGGCAATCGTCCTTCAGCGGCGATCAACCGCGCGCTCATGGCCGCCACGCGTGCACTAGTGCCGATCGACTACACGAGCGGGGATCGTTTCACGCCCGATCCGGCCCTCAAGCAAGGGGCATACCCCGTGCTCGATCCGGTGCGCGCGCTCGCAGCCACACCGAGCGACTCCGACGACTTCCGCTTCGCACGCGTTGCGGCACAGCGCGCTTTGAACAGGGTCGCCGTCGCCATCGACGATGCCAACAGCGCACTCGCTGCCTGCGGCTGATGCGACCAGCGGAACGAGATCAAATCAACGAGGTGAGTGATGGATATAAGGTTCGATGGGCGGGTCGTTCTGGTCAGCGGCGCGGCGCAGGGCATTGGGCGCGTCATGGGTGCGTCGTTCCGCGACAGTGGTGCGCTAGTCCACTTGGTCGATCGCGATCCGCGGGTTGAGGAGATCGGTCGAGAGCTCGGCCTGCCGGCGCACATCGTCGATCTCGCAAATCGCGAGGCATCGGCAAAGCTCGTGCGCGCGCTTGCCGAGAAAGAGGGGCGCCTCGACGTTCTGGCACTGGCCGCCGGTGGCCTCGCAGGCCTGGCGCGACTACCCTTCGAAGACATCAATGACGAGAACTGGGATCGGCTCATGGCCGCCAACGTCAAGAGCGCGCTGTGGCTGTCGCAGGCTGCCGCGCCGATCATGACGAAGGCCGGCTGGGGCCGCATCGTCATCATCTCCTCCGGCGCGGGACTGCGCCCGACGATGACAGGAGTCCATGGCTACACGGCTGCAAAGCACGCCGTTATCGGTCTGACGAAGCAGCTCTCGGTCAGCTTTGCACGCCATGGCGTCACAGTGAATTCTGTTGCGCCCGGCTTTCTGCTGACGAGCCCGGACGCCAAGAGCCAGTGGGAGGGCTGGGGCGGAGAGCGTCAAGCGCAAGTTCTCGCGGGCATTCACACCGGGCGTCTCGGACAACCCGAGGACATTGCCAATGCCGTTAAGTTCCTTGCCAGCGAACAGGCGGGCTGGATCACTGGCACGGTCGTTTCTGTTGATGGCGGTCGCACGTAAGCACGCGACGGGTACAAGCATTGGGTGAAGCCATGGACAAGCCAGTCCTGATCTGGGGTGCGGGCGCGATCGGTGGGACGATCGGAGCGCATCTGATTCGTGCGGGCCGGAAAGTGCTCTTCGTCGACGTCGCTGCAGATCACGTTGCGCAGATGAATTCAGACGGGCTCGTCATCGAGGGCCCACTCGGCGGCTTCAAGGTTGCAGCTAACGCTGTGACGCCGGAGCAGCTCGGAGAGAAGTTCGATATCGTGCTCCTCGCCGTGAAGTCGCAGCACACCGAGATGGCCACGCGCGCGCTCAGCCCCCATCTTGCCGCGGACGGTTGCGTCGTCTCGTGCCAGAACGGCATCAACGAGCCCAGGATCGCCGCGATCGTGGGCCGCGAGAGGACGATCGGCGCGTTCGTGAACTTCGCCGGCGACTACCTTGGCCCGGGGCGCATCACATACGGCCTACGTGGCACATTCGCGATCGGCGAGCTGGATGGCCGCCTGACACCACGCATTGGAGCCTTGCGAGCACTCCTGGCCAACTTCGAACCCGACGTGGTCGCAAGCTCGAACATTTACGGCTTTCTCTGGGGCAAGACCTCCTATGCGGCGGTCCTCACCGCATCTGCACTCACAAACGATACGATTGCCGATTTCATCGCCGATCCGGCGCGCCGCCACCTTAATAAGCATCTCGTGCTGGAAGTGCTGGACATCGCCGTGGCCGAGGGCGTGAAACCACTTGACTTCGATACATTCGTAACCGATGCATTCATCGCGCGCGACAATGCGGCCATCAATGCGAGCCTCGATGCACTGGCGGAGTTCAATCGCGGCAC
Source organism: Pseudomonadota bacterium (assembly GCA_023430315.1). Lineage (GTDB taxonomy): Bacteria > Pseudomonadota > Alphaproteobacteria > Rhizobiales > Hyphomicrobiaceae. The sequence goes on from JAEZAW010000177.1 coordinate 9,536, forward strand.
GGGCAAGACGCACAGCGGCATATGGCGGGATCTTGCGGTCAGGAAGCGCAAGACAGAGATCGGCGCGCAGCTCGTTCCGATCCGCGAGGCGGCGGACCGGCATGGCATCGAGCTACCTCTCCTCAATCTGCTTGGTGAGCTTATCGCTACCGTCGAGGATGGCAAACGCGAGCAGAGCAAGGCGCTTGCCGATGAACTCAGCGCGCTCGCTGCTGAAATCTATCGATAGACAAGGACAGAGAATGACAAACTCCCGTACTGCGGCGATCGAGGCTGCGCGCGCACACTATGACAGCGGCAGGTATGTCGAACGCCTTGCGACGCTCGTTGCGGTCCCGACGGAGAGCAATCCGCCGAATCACAAGGACGATCTGGTTCGCTACTGCACCGACATCCTCGGTCCAATGGTGAAGGAAATGGGGTTCGAGGTGTCGGTTCTCGACAATCCTGATCCACGTCATGGCCCGGTCATGCTCGGGACGCGCATCGAAAATCCGAGCCTGCCTACGGTGATGCTCTACGGTCATGGCGATGTAGTCCGCGCGATGCCGGAACGCTGGCGCGCCGATCTCGATCCGTGGACGCTGAAGATCGAAGGCGACCGCATCTACGGCCGCGGCGTCGTCGACAACAAGGGACAGCATCTTCTCGCCATCGACGCGATGGGTGCTGTCCTCGCGACGCGCGGGAAGCTTGGCTTCAACGCTAAGCTCTTTATCGAAACAGGCGAGGAAACGGGTTCCCCGGGACTGCGCAAGATCCTCCAGCAGCACAGGCAAGCTTGCGCGGCGGACGTGTTCATCGCACTCGATGGCCTGCGCCAGTCGACGACGATCCCTGAGATCGCTCTCGGAACCCGCGGTGGTGTCGGCCTCGATCTCGTGGTCAAGCTGCGGGAGGGTGGCTACCACTCCGGGCATTGGGGCGGCCTGCTCAAGGACCCCGCGGTCATTCTGTCCCATGCCATCGCGAGCATCGTGTCGCGCGATGGTCGGATACTTGTGCCGGGTTGGACGCCGAAAAGCGTGCCGGAAGCGGTTCGCGCGATCTGCCGGGATGTCGAGGTCGAGCATGTGCCCGGAAGCCCGGTCCCCGATCTTGGCTGGGGTGAGCCAAATATGTCCCGCGCCGAGCGCATCTTCATGTGGACGAGCGTGATCGTGCTCTCCGAGATCTCCGGGCAGCCGGAGTCGCCTGTGAATGCCGTCGCCGGCAACGCGTGGGCGCGCATTCAGGTGAGGCACACGGTCGACGTGCCGGCAGAGGGGATCCTGCCGGCGCTTCGCGCGCATCTCGACACACAGGGCTTCGAGGATGTGCAGGTGCTTCCCGTGCAGGAGCGCGACGCTTTTCCTGCGTCACGCACGTCACCCGATGATCCTTGGATCAAACGTGTCGTACGCTCGATGACGGCGACTGCCGGCCGTCGCCCGAACCTCATTCCGTCGCTTGGTGCTTCCGGTCCCTCCGAGCTCTTTCGAGAGGAGCTTGGAACTTCAGTGATGTGGATTCCCTCCTCTTACGGTGGCTGCAATCAGCACGGCCCCGACGAGCACGGTCTCGGTAGTCTGTTCCGAGAAAGCCTCGGCCTCATGGCCGGCATTTGGTGGGATTTTGGTGCGGAGTTCTCCGGAGCGCGCACAGAGTGAAGGCAAGTCCCGGCTGCGCGTAAGCGCTGCTGGGTAGCAACGCCGCTGCGGAGGCGTGATCGCGCTACCAGGAAAAATTGCGCTGCTCAGGCGGTACCCAGACGCCGGCCTTGGCGAGACGATCGAAGACCGGGTTCAGACGCAGCATCTCTTCCGCGGACCAGAGCGGGAAGCGGAAGAGAACGCCATTGAGCCCCCAACGCTCGCGCGCCTCGAGAATTTCATCAGCGACCTCCTCGGCCGTTCCTGCGAACGACGGGAAGACTTCCGGCGTCGCCTCGTTGCGGCGCAGTCTGGCCATCTGTGCCCGCCAGCGCTCGCCCGCTGGCCCCGTCATGCTGCCCATGAGCTCATCCATCAGCTTCTTGCCTTCGCCGGGCTTGTCGCGAATGAGCACGTCCGCGACGACCAGGACCTCCGGCGCGTACTCGCGACCGGCTTCCTTGGCGTGCTTCTCGAGCGAAGCCTTCACCTCTGGCAAATCCGCAAGTGAAGGCGGCGAGGCAAACAGGAATTCACAGTGTCTGGCGGTGAACGCGCGACCGCGCTCCGAGGCAGCGGCGCAAACGAACACCGGACGCTCGGGCGGGAAGGGACCACGCATTTTGCCGCGCGCCTTGTAGTACTTGCCGGTGAAGTCGACCTTGGACTCGCGCCAGATGGCCTCGATAATCCGGATGGCATCGGCGCAGGCTTCGTACTGAGCCGCGCTGTCAGGAAGTTGATCAATGCCGAAGAGGCTCGACTCGTAATCCCGATAGCCATTGACGATGTTCCAGCCCCAGCGGCCGCCGCTCAGCCAATCGAAATGCGAGCCGAAGCGTGCGATTTGCGCTGGCGCAAGGAAAGGCGTGTGCATCGTGGTGATCACGCCGAGGTGCCGGGTCACCATCATCAGCGGCGCAGCGATGACCAGCGCGTGCAGCGAGGGATCCTGAAAGCCGATGAGTGATCCCTCTTCGGAGCTCGGTGCGTAGCCATCCCCGATCAGCGTGAAATCGAGGCCGACCGCCTCGCAGGCCCGTGCCAGCTCGAGATGCACCTCGAGATCGAGCGGATCCGGGTTGCGTTCCGCCATCAGTGCCGACGGCAGCATGGTCTTCGCCTTCGGCCAGAAGATGCCGAAGCGCATGGTTCCGTCTGGATTGCGCGGCTTCCGGCACGAGGCAGTCGTCGAATTGAAGTAGTGCATGGTCCGCATTCTCCAGAAAAGCCGCGCGCAAGACACTAAACGCCTGATCGTACATTTGCAAGATTGTAAGACAATATTATTGAAAGCGTAGTGGCAATTGCGAACCATGCAACCTCGGGCGACTCCATTGAGCGTCCGTCCGGCAGAGATCGAGGGGAGGGAAAGTCTGATGACTTCTTGGCTATTCGGCGCGGTGGGCGACGTTCTCGTGCGGCGCCTCGACCCGCGCGACGCCTTTGATCACGCGCAGCCCGTCCTAGATACGGCGGACGTGCTCTTCGGCAACTGCGAGGGGGCATTCACGGATAAGTCGGTGCCGCACCCCGCTTGTGGCTGGCCCGTGGTTGCACCGGCTTCTCACCTTGCACCCATCATCGCGGCCGGCTTCGACGTCATGAATTGCGCGAACAATCACATCATTGATGGCGGCTTCGACGCCATGTTCGAAACCGTCGAGAAACTCAACAGCGGTGGCGTCCAGACGCTCGGCGTCGGCCGCAATCTCGCGGAGGCGCTGGAGCCGCGCTTCGTCGAGCATAAGGGCAAGCGCGTCGGCTTCCTCGGGTTCTCATCGGTGCATCCGCCGAAGTACGCGGCAACCGATCGGACGCCTGGCCTCGCGGCGCTGCGCATCCATTCGCACTACCATCTCCCGGCCGAGGACGCCTACGGTTACATCGAGCCTGGCGCGCCGCCGCATGTCTACACATACTGCCGGCCGGACGACGTTGTGCTGCTGCAGGAGCAAACAAGGAAGCTTCGTGCGGTATGTGATATCGCGGTGTTGAGCTTCCACTGGGGGCGCTCGAGCGTGCCGGCATTCATCACGGAGTACGAGCGACAACTCGGCCGCGCTGCAGTGGATGCCGGCGCCGATATCGTGCTCGGGCATCACCACCACATGCTGCGCGGTATCGAGATCTACAACGGCAAGCCGATTTTCTACGGGCTCGGCCACTTCGTGTTCGATTCGCCCGACAAGGAAAAGATCCTGACAGCGAAGGAGATCGCGCAGCTCAAGGCGCTCGGCGAGTACGCGATCTATCCGCGCGAAGGCTATCCGATGCTGCCCTTTCATCCCGAAGCGCGCATGACGATGTTCGCCGCGCTCAAGCTGACGGGCACGACCATAACAGACGTTGGTTTCATACCCTTCACGATCTCTACCGCCGGCCACGCGGTCCCCGCGCTGCCCGGCACCGCCGAATTCAATGCGGTCCTCGACTACATGCGCCAAGTCTCGGGGCGAGCCGGGGTTGCCAGCCAGTACGACGAGAGCGGGTTCGCGTTCGGAGAATGGCGCGCCATCGGTGTGTGCAAGGCGTAGAGGCGCCTCGTGCTGGCGCAACTACAGGCGAGATCGGCGCGTCCGATATGTCGGTCTCGCCAGGCCCGTCACCGGCACCGAGGTCATGTTGACCAGTGTCACGCCAACGTTTTTCACAGCGGTCTCGTTGGCCGCAGCCAGCAGATTGCCGTCAGCATCGAAAGCGTGATCGGCGGCGGCCAGCGCGTAGGAGATCGGCAATACTCGCACATCCAGCCTGCGCAGCACCATTTCGAGCGCGAACTGAGATCGCCATCCGCCAATCGCGTTGGGCGAAGCAGAGACCAATGCGGCAGTCTTCCCGGCGAAGACATCGCGCAGAGTGGGATCGGCCTCGTCGTCGCGGCTGATCCAATCGATTGCATTCTTGAGCAGGGCGCTATAGCCGCCGTTATGCTCGGGGGATGCAATAAGCAATCCGTGGTGCTCGGAGACGAGCGTCTGCAGCGTGCGGGCGGCCTCGGGCAGTCCGTGTTCAGCCTCCCAATCGCCGTCGTAGATCGGCAGCGGATAGTCCAGCAGGCACACGACCGAGACTTCAGCGCCGGCCTCCTTTGCGCCTCGGGCGGCGACACGGAGAAGCTTGCCGTTCAATGATTCCTGCCGCGGGCTCCCTGAAAGCGCAAGTATCCTTGTGATCATCCCGGGCCCCGATCATCAGCCGCGACGCAGCCGCTGTGCGGTTCGGTGCGCCGAGCGTCACCCTAGATTTCGAGGAAGTCCGGCCATACCGGCGAGATGGTTATAATGACTATTACACGATTGATGGAATGGCTTCGCCTCAGAGCTTCAATTTCGGATCCTCGTTAAGCACCTTGATCAGCCAATCGATGACGGCCCGAGTGCGCGTCGGCAAGCTCCGGCGGGTGGGATAGACGACGTAGAGCGGGCGACGGCGGAACTGGTAACGCGGCAGGAGCCTTACGAGCCGTCCTGCTTTGACGTCGTCAGTCACCAGGAGATACGACAGCGCCGCGACGCCCTGTCCTGCCAGTGCGGCGCGATGTATTGCGGATGAGCTATTCGAGCTGAAGCGCCCGCGAACGCTTACCGGAAGCTCCTCGCCGCCGGATCCCGAGGCATCGGCATCCGTAAACCACCAAACGTCATCGTTGCCAAAGCGATTGTGCACGATGCACTCGTGCTGTTCCAGATCGCTTGGATGGGTCGGAGCCGGTCGGCCTCGAAGGTAGTCCGGTGACGCGACGATGAACGGCATTGCCGTGCCGATGCGGCGGGAGATCAATGTGGAGTCATCCACCTCGCCCATGCGGATCTCGAGATCGAGGCCTTCCTCGATCAGATTCCCGTTCCAATCACGAACAACCAGTTCGAGCGACAGCTCATCGTTCTGACCGAGCAGAGAATCGAGCTTGCCGCTGAAATACGTGCCCATGGCCACGGACATCGCGATGCGAACAGATCCGATCGGTTTGCCGCGCCGATGTCTAGCCACTTCCAGCATCGTACTCGCAGCATCGACCAGCTCCTGGGCCTTAGGGATTAGATCCCGGCCTTCTTCCGTGAGCGATACGGCTTGCGTGGTGCGTTGCACGAGGCGCGTACCGAGATGCTCCTCCAGCGCGCTCACCTGCCGGGAAATTGCAGGCTGGGTGACGCCGCGCTCTGCTGCAACGGCGGAAAAGGAACCCGTCTCGGCCACGCGCAGGAATGTCCGGAGAACTGCGATCAAATCCATACGTGATTGCCCCGATTCTCGCGCTCGTGCCCGGTCCGAGCTGCGGACGCTCATACTGTCAGTATCCGCGCATATAACGTCGCCCTCAGTTCAACGCTAGGCCTTGGCCCGATACCTCTATCTGCGGGTCACGGAAGCGGAGACGACAACCTCCGACATCGATCTGGAGAGAACCCGCACCGGCACGACATGGCCGGCGCAGGTTGTCCCGCACGCCACAGGAGATCAGTCATGCAACGCGATTTCAAGCTTCTCATCGATGGCAATAGTCGTGCGGGTTCGACTGGCGAGAGTGAGGCCGTCATCAATCCTGCCACGGGAGAGAGCATCGGTCGCGTCGCTTATGCATCGAACGAGGATCTCAACAATACCGTCGCCATTGCTGCCCGTGGACTGCGGGAATGGCAGGCTGTTCCGCCGTGGGAGCGCGGTCGGATTCTGAAGAAGGCGGCCGACATCCTGCGTTCCAACGTAGAGGCGGCTGCGCTCGCGATGACGCTCGAGCAGGGCAAGCCCCTGGCGGAGGCCAGGATAGAGGTCGAGCGATCGGCCGACTTCCTGGAATGGGGCGGCGAGCAGGCCCGACGCATTTCGGACCGGATCTTGCCTGGACGCACTGCGGGAAGCCGAGTCGAGATCCAGAGCCACCCGATCGGCGTCGTCGCTGCGTTCACGCCCTGGAACTTCCCGATGGCGCTGGCAGCCAAGAAATTCGCGGGCGCGCTCGGCGCTGGGTGCTCGATCATCTCCAAGCCTTCGCAGGAGACGCCTGGATCCGTACTGGTGATGGCAGAGGCGTTGCTCGAGGCAGGTGTCGCGCCGGCCGCTCTCTCCGTCATCTTCGGTCACGCAGACCAGGTTTCTGCTCACCTCATCGCAGCTCGCGAGATCGCCAAGATCACGTTCACGGGGTCGATACCGATCGGCAAGCGTCTGGCGGCGGCCGCGGGCGCGGTGATCAAACCGGTCACGATGGAGCTCGGTGGTCATGCGCCCGTGATCGTGTGCGACGATGTCGATCCCGAGAAAGCCGCGGACATGCTTGTACGCGCGAAATTCGCCAACGCCGGTCAAATATGCCTCAGCCCGTCGCGCTTCTTCGTCGAGAAAGGCATTCAGGAACGCTTCACTGCGCGCTTTGTCGAACGGGCGAAGGTGCTACGCGTCGGCGCTGGAACAGATCCTGCAACTCAGATGGGGCCCCTCGCCAACAGTCGCCGTCTCGAGGCCATCACGCGGCTCGTCGATGATGCGTGCGCGGGGGGAGCGTCCGTTCTCACGGGAGGTGAGCGCGTCGGCAATAGAGGTTTCTTCTATGCACCGACCGTGATGGTGGACGTTCCAGACGATGCGGCGATCCTGCATGAAGAACCGTTCGGGCCTGTCGCGCCTATTCTCCCGTTCGCCGACGAGACCGCGATGATCGAAAAAGCGAATGGGCTCGAATTCGGTCTCGCTTCGTACGTCGTCACGCACGACGTCCACCGCCAGCAGCGGCTGACCGCTGCCCTGGAGTACGGCGTCGTCGGTGTGAACGGGCCTCTGACGCACCATCCCGAGGCGTCACTGGGCGGCTGGAAGGAAAGCGGCATCGACACCGAAGGCGGTATCGAAATCCTCGAGCCCTATCAGAGGACCAAGCACGTCAGCATTCAATAGCGTGTCAACGATCGATTGATCGCGCCATTCCCATTCCACAGCAACCAACAGAGGAGTTACCGATGACCACCATCTCTATCGTCACTGGCGGCAGCCGCGGACTTGGCCGCAACACAGCCATCAGCATTGCGCGCCACGGCGGCGACGTCATCTTCACCTACCGCAGCGGCGCCGACGATGCGAAGGCCGTCGCAGCGGAGATTAATTCTCTGGGGCGGAGGGCAGTCGCACTGCGGCTCGATGTCGCCAACATCGCCGACTTTCCCGCGTTCGTCGAGAGCGTCCGCGCGACGCTGAAGTCTTGGGGGCGGGATCGCTTTGATCATCTCGTCAACAATGCCGGCCATGGTGAAATGGCGGACTTTGTCGCGACCACCGAGGCGCAGTTCGATTTGCTGTTCAACGTCCACGTGAAGGGTGTGTTCTTCCTGACCCAGGCGCTGCTTCCGTTTATGGCTGACGGCGGGCGCATCGTGAACTTCTCGTCGGGTCTCACGCGCGTCTCCTATCCCGGCTTCTCCGCCTATTCCGCCGCCAAGGGCGCGATCGAGATCCTGACGCTCTACATGGCCAAGGAGCTCGGCAGCCGCGGCATCACCGCCAACACGATCGCGCCTGGCGCGATCGAGACCGACTTTCTCGGCGGCGCAGTGCGCGATACGCCGGCCTACAACGAGGCATTCGCCGCGATAATCGCGCTTGGTCGCGTTGGCCTGCCGGATGACATCGGCCCGGCCGTCGCAAGTCTGCTTGGTCCGGACAACCGTTGGATTACGGCGCAACGGATCGAAGTGTCCGGTGGCCAGAACATCTAAATCGCGAATGAACTGTTGGGGTCAGGACGCTCGAGCCTCAACGTGCAGAGCGAACATGGAGAAGTGAGATGCCCAACATTCTGATTGTTCTATCCGCCGCAGATAAGTGGACGCGAGCGGATGGCTCGATCTACGAAAGTGGCGTGTGGGCCGAAGAATTCGTCGTGATGGACGAGACGCTGATCAAGGCCGGTTTTCATGTCGACATCGCGACACCTGGCGGTGTCGCCCCCACGATCGACGCGCGCAGCCTGAATCCGAAGATCGTCGGGCTGGAACATGCGGACCGCTTCCGCAAGTATCTTGCAGGGAATGCGCTTCGGGTGGAGAAGCCGCTCGTCCTCGCCGCCGTTGATGCGAGGCGCTATGACGCCATCGTTATCCCGGGTGGCCACGGTCTGTCGAGCGTCGCCATCCGAGAAGAACCAAGACACGCGAGTTGTGGCGATCGTTCTTAGTGAAGACGATCAAAAAGGCTTGACGATCCTAATTTCATTTGCTGGAATTAAATTCCAAAAATGAAAGGCAAGCCGTCGATGGGCCGCCTCACTGCCGTTCGCCGAAAGGCGGGCACGGATGCATTCTTGAAGAATGACGACACGCCCCTCGTGCAGGGCTTGGCGCGGGGTCTCGCCGTTCTGCGTGCTTTCCGCCCAGGCGAGACATCGCTCAGCAACAGTGAACTCGCCGAGCGGACCGGCTTGGCAAAGCCGACGATCTCGCGGCTTACGCAGACGCTGGCGGCGCTTGGCTACATTGCGTACGTCCCGCGGACCGGGCGCTATCAGCTCGGTGCAGGCGTGGTTGCGCTTTGTCATTCGCTGCTGTCCGGGATGAGCCATCGCATCGCGGCACGTCCGGTACTGCAGGAGATTGCGGACTTCTCCAAACTGCCGGCATCGCTCGGCATGCGCGATCAGCTCGAGATGCTCACCATCGAGACCATGCGCCACCCGCATATGCGTCCGGCCAGGTTCGATCTCGGCTCGCGATTGCCCATCGAAACGACTTCGATGGGCCGTGCTTACCTCTATGGCCTCCCGACGGACGAGCGAAAGATCCTGCTGCTCAAGCTCCGGCGCCAATGGCGCAGGGACGATTGGGCAAGCGTTCTCGCGCGGATCGAAGCAGCCTTCGATTCGATCGCCAGGCGTGGCTTCTGCGTATCGCTCGGCGACCGCCGTCCGGATGTCTATGCCGCCGCGGCACCGATCCTCACGCCCGATGGCACGGTCATGGCCATCAACTGCGGTGGCCTGCCGTCGGAAGCGCCGGCGGATTTTCTCGAGAACGAGCTTGGGCCACGTCTCGCAAACGCCGCGTCTCAACTGTCAGCAGAGGCTTTCGCGCATGCGTGACTTCGCTCAGCTCGGCCGCTCCCTGACCGTCAGCGAAGGCGGGATGGTCTGCACGTCGCACCCCGCCTCATCCTTGGCAGGCCTCGATATCTTGCGCGCCGGCGGCAATGCGATCGATGCCGCCATCGCGGCGGTCGCCGTGCAAGGCGTCGTCGAGCCGCAGATGACGGGCATCGGCGGCGACTGCTTTGCACTATTCTCCGCGAAGGGGTCAGCGCCCATTGCCCTCGACGGCTCTGGACGCGCGCCGGCGGCAGCGACCGCCGCCTGGTATGCGGATCGGAATTTCGGGGAGATCCCGCTGCTTTCTCCGCACGCGGTGACCGTACCGGGTTCGATCGCGGCATGGTGCACGCTCAACAGGGACTACGGCTCGAAGCCGCTCGAGGAAATCCTGGCGCCTGCGATCCGTCTAGCGGATGAAGGGATGCGCGTGACACCGCGCGTTGCCTGGGACTGGAATCGCCACACGGACAAACTTTCCAAGGATGAGGACGCGCGCGCGGCATTCCTTCCCGGCGGCAAGGCGCCGGAGGTCGGCGATCTCTTCAGCAACCGCCCCCTTGCAGACATGCTGCGGAGAATTGCGAAGGAAGGCTCCAAGGCGTTTTACGAGGGTGAGGTCGCGGAGAAGCTCGTTCGCAAATTGCGCGCAGCCGGCGGCCTCCATGATGTAACCGATTTCGCAGTGGCGCGTAGCGACTACGTCAAGCCGATCAGTACACAGTATCGCGGCCATGATGTGTTTGAGTGCCCGCCAGCGGGCCAGGGGCTTGCGGCCCTTATGATCCTGCGCGTGCTTGAGAGGTTCGATCTTGGCGACCGCCGGCACTCGGAAGCCGACCGCATTCACATTCTGGCGGAGGCAACCAAGGCAGCATATCGTGCCCGCGATGCTTACTTCTGCGATCCGACCCAAGGTCAGGTCGCCGTCGACTGGTTCCTGTCGGATGCGTTTACCGATCAGGTGTGCGCCCGCATCTCGCGAGAACGCGCTGCTCCCGTCGAGACCTGGGACGACATCGAACATAAGGACACGGTGTACGTCTGCGTGGTCGATCGCGATCTCAATGCGGTGTCGCTGATCAACTCGCTGTTCCATCCCTTCGGCAGCGGCATTCTCGAGCCGTCGACCGGCATCCTCCTGCACAATCGCGGCAGCGCCTTCCGCGTGAAAGTCGAGCATCCCAATGCCATCGCGCCCGGCAAGCGCCCCATGCACACGATCATCCCGGGCCTGATGTGCCGTGATGGTCGGGCGGTGATGCCCTTTGGCGTCATGGGCGGACACTACCAGGCTACAGGGCACGCGCACTTCGTCTCGCAAATTCTCGATCTCGGACGAAACGTGCAGGCAGCCAGCGACGAGCCGCGCTCCTTTGCCTTCGATGGCAAGCTCTCTCTCGAGAGCACGATCTCGGAGGCCATACGCGAAGATCTCGAGGCACGCGGGCACATAACGGAGCGGACGGTGCTGCCGCACGGCGGTGCGCAGGCGATCTGGATCGATTACGAGAAAGGCATTCTCGTCGGCGCCTCGGATCATCGCAAGGATGGGATGGCACTCGGCATATAGGTTCAACTTGCATGGGTGTGTTCATGCGCGATGCGGCAGGGAATGACGGTGGGATGGCGCAATCGACCCGCGACGTACAGCAATCTACTACCGCTTTATCGCCGCTGATCCGACTCGACGACGTCAAGAAGGTCTACGCTACAGGCACATCGCCAGTAACGGCGCTCGAGGATATCAACGTCGATATCGCACGCGGAGAGTTCGTCGCCATTGTCGGCCCCTCGGGCTGCGGAAAATCGACGCTCATGCGTATTCTCGCCGGTCTGATACCGGCGAGCTCGGGCGAGGTCTGGTTCGGCGATCAACGCGTCAGCGGCCCCCGCCACGACATCGGCATCGTCTTCCAGTCACCAGTCCTTTTTCCCTGGCGGACGGTGCTCGAGAATGTCCTCGTTCCTATTGACGTGCAGCGGCTCGATCGCGCCAAGGGTACGGAGCGCGCGAAGGAACTTCTGGGTCTCGTCGGGCTGTCCGACTTTGCCGGCCGATATCCGGCCGAGCTCTCCGGCGGGATGCAGCAGCGCGTCGGCATTGCGCGCGCGCTCGTCCACGATCCTTCGATGCTGCTCATGGACGAGCCCTTTGGTGCACTTGATGCCATGACGCGGGAGCACATGAACGTCGAGCTCCAGCGGCTTTGGATGTCGCGGGCGAAGACGGTGCTCTTCATCACTCACTCCATATCCGAAGCCATCTTCCTCGCCGATCGCGTCGTGGTCATGACGCCGCGGCCGGGCCGCATCGTCGAGACTCTCGATATCGATCTGCCGCGGCCGCGGACGTTGGAAATGATGAGCACGCCCTCGTTTGGCACCTACGTCAGCCGCGTGCGCACTCACTTCGGCTCCATAGGAGCGACTGACTAATGCCCGACCTCTCAGCCATCGACACCTGGCGCAACCGCATTCTCAGCGTCTTTCTGCTGGCGGCGATCATCGGTGCCTGGGAGGCGTCGGTCCGCCTTTTCGCGATCCCATCCTTTGTACTGCCGCCGCCGTCAGCCGTGGCGATGGGCCTGTGGCGCGGCTTCACGACCGGCGTCTATTTCGAGCATATCGCGGTCACGATGTTCGAGGTCCTCGTCGGCTTCATTTTGGGCTGCAGCCTAGGCTTCATGCTCGGGGTGGCCATCGCGCTCAATCGCTATGTGGCTTACTTCGTTTATCCCTACATCGTCATGTTCCTTTCCATGCCCAAGGTGGCGCTGGCACCGCTGCTCGTGCTGTGGTTCGGGCTCGGCATGACGTCCAAAATCGTTACAGCGGCACTCGTCTCGTTTTTCCCCCTGATGATCAATACGATTGTCGGGCTCAACTCTGCCGATCGCGACCGCATCGATCTCATTCGTTCGCTCGGCGGGTCGGGCCGCCAGGTCTTCACGATGCTGCGGTTGCCGAGCGCGCTTCCGTTCATCATGGCCGGCCTCGAGATCGCGCTCACGATCGCGCTGATAGGTACGGTCGTCACCGAGTTCCTGGGTGCCGAGCGCGGCCTCGGCATGCTCATGCAGAGCATGAACTTCATCATGGATGTCGCCGGCTCCTTCTCGATCCTGATCGTGCTGGCGATGGTCGGGCTGACGCTCAACAGAGTGTTGCTGGCGATCCGTCGTCGCCTGCTGTTCTGGGAGCGCTTCGGCCAATCGGACACTGTTCCGGCCGCCGACACGCAACGGAGTTCTTCAAAAGCAGTCTGAGACAACACCGGCCGAAAAGTGAACACGGAATTTGAAAGTAAGATGGGTAGGAATGGAGTGATCGACATGACGCCGAATGCAGCAAAGTGGATAATGGGCATTGCCGCCGCATGTATGACTGTCGCGGGATTGTCCGGCGCCGCCGAAGCCCAAACGAAGGTGCGTGTAGGCTGGTGCACGAGCGTGATCACCAACGGCGTCGCGCCCTTTGCCATCGCGACCAAGCTCGGGTGGTTCAAGGAACTCGGCATCGAGGTCGATGTGGTGAATATCGCGGGGTCGTCGGACTGCGTCCGGAACGTCGCCACAGGCGAGGTGCTGGTTGCGGTGCCGACCGTGGAGCCGGTGGCGCTTCTGAACACGACCGGCGTCAAGACGCAGGTGTTCTATACCGCCTTCCGTCGGAACATCTTCGGCATTGCGGTTCCGGAGACGAGCGCAATCAAGGACTACAAGGGTCTCAAGGACGCGAAGATCGGCGTTACATCGATGGCCTCGGCAGGCGTGGTCATCGCGCGCTCAGTCGTGGCGAGCGTCGGTCTCGATCCCGAGCGCGACATCCGTATTGTCGTCTCGGGGCAGCCGGCCCAAAGCGTGATCCTGCTCAATCGCAACGAGATCCAGGCTGTCAGTCAGTGGGATACGCAATATACCCTGATGGAAATGGCCGGCACGAAAATGCGCATGCTGGCCGATCCGCTCATCGAGTCGTTTCCGGCGAACAGCTTCGTCGCACTGCCCGCTACGATCAAGAACCAGCGCGATCTGCTCGTGAAGCTTGCTCGCGGCTACACCATGGGCGCCATCTATTCCATCCGCGATCCGCGCAAGGCGACTGAGATCTTTCTTAGTGCCTATCCGCAAATCGTCCCGACCGGCATGACGCTCGAGCAGGCTACGGATCGCACGACCACGCTGCTCGGCACAGTCACGACCAAGTGGACGCTCAACAACGAGACGACCAGCTGGGGCGAGAGCAATATAGCCAACTACCAGAAGTACATGGACTGGTTGCTCGAGGCGAAGATGCTGAAGCAGGCCGTCGACGCAAAAGAGATCGTCACCAACGAGCTCATTGCCGACACCAACAGCGGCCTGAATATCAAAGCAGTCGAGGCGGCGCTGGCTAAGTAGCCTGCCACTTTCCGCCCTGAATCAAAGAAAGCTGGAGGTCTTCATGAGCCCACTCGACGCTTACCAAACGCCGCCCAATGATCTCGAGGCGTATTGGATGCCGATGACCGCGAACCGGCGATTCAAGAAGGCGCCGGCTTTCTTTTCTGCGGCAAGTGGAATGCACTTTGAAATGCCGGATGGTCGGAGGTTGCTTGATGCGATCGCGGGCCTCTGGTGCGTCAATGCCGGCCACTGTCATCCGAGGATTGTGGAGGCCATTCGCGATCAGGCCGGAAGGCTCGACTATTCATCGAGTTTCGGCATCGGGCATCCGATGGTGTTCCACTACACAAACAAGCTGGCGGAGATCGCGCCGGAGGATTTCAATCACGTCTTCCTCGCCGGTTCCGGCTCCGAGGCCGTGGATACGGCGCTTAAGATCGCACTCGCCTATCACCGCGCACGAGGGCAGGGACATCGCCAGCGTCTCGTCGGCCGTCAGCGCAGCTACCACGGCATGGGCTTTGGTGGGCTCTCAGTCTCCGGTATCGGCTGGCAGAGAGCTCAGTTTGGGGTGATGCTGCCGGGCACCTCGCACCTCCCGCACACGCACGACCTCACGCGCAACGCCTTCAGCCGCGGCCAGCCGCAGCATGGGATCGACTACGCCGATGCGCTCGAGAACCTGCTCATAGCGCAGGATCCATCGACGGTTGCCGCTGTGATCGTCGAGCCGGTCGCGGGCGCGGGTGGCGTCCTTCCGCCGCCGGTCGGCTATCTGCAGCGGCTCCGCGAGATCTGCGACAAGCATGGCATTCTCCTCATCTTCGACGAGGTCGTTACTGGCTTCGGGCGACTTGGCGCACCGTTCGCTGCGCAGGCACTCGACATCCGACCCGATCTCATCACGTGCGCCAAGGGCATGACCAACGGCGCCGTGCCTATGGGCGGCGTGCTCGTGCGCAAACATGTTCACGAAGCGATGGCCCAGGGCCCTGAGGCAGCCGTCGAGCTTGCCCATGGATATACCTACTCCGGCCATCCGCTGGCTTGTGCAGCAGCACTCGCCGCGCTCGACGTCTATGCCGAGGAGGGCATTTTCGAGCGCACGGCGCGCATGGCGCCGGTATGGGAGGAAGCGCTCCACGGTATTCGCAGCGCGTCGCCGCACATCAAGGACATCCGCAACCTCGGGCTGCTCGGGGCGGTCGACATCGCCTCTGATGCCGATGCGTTCGGCCTGCGTGCGCGCGCAGTCGCAGACCAATGCTTCGAGAACGGGGTATTCGTACGTGCGCTTGGGGAAACACTCATTCTGTCGCCGCCTCTGATCATCAACGAGGCACAGATCGGGCAGATTACGGAAGCAATCGCAAAGGCCGCCCGCTCAATGCCGTAGCACTGGCGCGTAGGATCGTCGCGGCGCCGACAGCTCGCAACTATATGTGTTGCAGAGCAAGTGTGGGACGAGCCTAATCATCGACGCGATACCGCAAACACCGGACGTACCAGGCTGCGCTCTCTGCGTCGTTGACTGATCTACCTTCGATGTCTGCAAATGGGGTGATGTAACGCTCACAGCGCATTGCCCGCGTCTCCTTCTGGGATGGCGCAACTTTGTGCGGCGCGCCGCCCCGATAGTTGCGTTCATCTCCTCTGGGCCACCAAGCTGCCATCCGACGATCGACAGTCGGCGACGCAATGCGCGGCGCCGACTGCGTCCGTTCTCGAGGGCATCGCGTCAGTAGATCCGATCGATCTTCTCCGCGATCTCGATCGCATCGTCGACCTCGATGCCGAGGCCCTACAATCCTTACCTTTTTCGCAAACATCGTAGGGTCAAGCGCAGTGCTCACAACGATCGACGAATGTCAGAGAGCTTCAGTACGCGCAATGCGCGATCACTACCCTCATTTGTCGACCGTGCCGCCGAGCTTGAGCGACAGCTCGCGCGCCGCAGCCATCGCGCAGTCGCGCAGCTCGCGCAGTTTCTGGCGGTTGTAGCGAGAGGCCGGGCCGGAGAGGCTGATTCCGCTGGTCACGCGACCATCCTTCTCGATCACAGGCACGGCAACACAGCGCATGTCGTCCGCAATCAACGTCCAACGCACGATGGTGATTGCGTACATGCTCTCGGGGGCTCTTTCCGCGCTGTCGGGTGCCATCCTCGTTTCGCGCCTGGGTATTGCGCAGCCGGGCCTGGGGATCACCTAGGAACTCGACGCGATTGCGGCCTGTGTGATCGGGGGGCAGTGCTCGGCGGCGGAGGCGGCAGCGTGGGCGGTACGCTGTTCGGCGTCATCACCTTGGGCGTAATCAACAATCTGCTCAACTTGGTGGGAGTTAAGTCTTTCTACCAGGACATTGTGAAAGGCGCGGTGATCATCCTCGCCGTACTCCTGGTTGAGACAAAAAGGAGAAAAGGCTGATTGTTCACCCACTGAATGGGAGGAGGAATTCAATGAAACGCTATGTTGCCACAATCGGTGCACTGTTCGGGCTTTTGGCATTCGCGGCGCCGAGTGTTGCGCAGAAGGAGGCGAAGATCGGCATCGTCACTCTGCAGATGAAGGCGCCTTACTTCTTCGCCATGGTGCGGGCTCTCGAGGCGGAAGGTCGCGTGCAGAGCGTGCGCACGTTCGTTGCCGACGGAAATGGTGATGTCGCCAAGGTCAACTCCGACATCGAGGACTTGCTCGCCAAGGGAGTGGACGGCCTGATCATGAACATCAGCCCACTCGAGGCCCTGCCTGCGGCATGGCCGCAATCCAGAAGGCTGGCAAGCCGCTTGTTCTGGTGAACCGCAGGCTCAAGGGTGGTGAGTACGACGCCTGGATCGGCGTCGACAACTTCAGCACTGCGACTGGCGTGGGAGAAGTCATTGCCAAGCATACGGGCGGCAAGGCCATCTGCTGATGATCCGGGGTGGGCCGGAGGACAATAGCACCGGCAACGCGCGGCGCGACGGCGTACTGTCCAAGGTCAAGGACACGGGCGTGAAGATTACATTTGCGCCGGAGTTCGGCAGGTGGACCGAGGACGGCGGTATTCGTGTCATGGAGGACATGCTTGCCAAGCATAAGGACATCGACGCTGTGTTCTGCGAGGGTGACGTGATGTGTCTCGGTGCACAGAAGGCGATTGCCGATGCCGGACGCACCGCGCAGATCAAGATCTTCGACTTTGACGGGCAGAAGGCGGCTATCGAACAGATCATGAAAGGCAGCAACTTCATCGCAACCGGCGTCAATTCGGCGGACGAAATCGCGAAGGCTGGTTTCAAGACAATGATGGAGCTGCTCGCAGGCAAGATGCCCGCGCAGAAAGACTCGTCCCCACCTGTCCAGGTAGTCAATCCGGAGAATGCCAAGCAGCTCTACAATCCCAACGCACTCTTCTAACGCGTGCGGAAAGCCACAAACCAGATTGAGCTGCGCCGCGACCGGCTACGGAGGCGGCGCAGCCTCTCGTCCTCACTTCCTTCTTGCCCGGTGAGATCGCAGGTATCGCCTGCTATGAACCTCTGCGATGGGGGCCAACGACCAATCCATAGTGCGGGGCGTTCTGCACATTTGCGGTGAAATCGTCGGGCCAATTGCTGTCATTCTTAGGCCAACGCGACTGCCGTTGGGTTTAGGCGAGTAGCCGCGCTCAGCTTGAGTCTGCCGAGTGTCGGCTGTCGGATGTAGGTCTGACCTCCCCGTTGGATTGTCCCGCCACGCAAGACGCCTCAGCGGCGACGTCCGCAAATCTGCGGGGCGTTCGAGAGTCCGCCATGAATGCTGCCACTGCTCAGGACCGGATTGGGTCAAAAGCGTGGGGCGGTAACCATGCCAAGGAAGATTTGATCTGAATCCGGTCGTCCCGCCGGCCCGATAGCCCGCATCGGCGCATGGTCATTCGTCTGTCTAGCTGCGGCTCCTAAAGACCTCCGCCCTCTGTTGGTTCGATTGCGCGCTCAACTTGCCAGCGCGCTGCCTAACGCCGAAGAAGTTAGATAGCGCACGATCGCGTTCGACTCGGTGACGACCGATCCACCATCATTGAGCACCGGAACCAGCGATTTCCGGGCAGAGATGCGTGGACATTGGATGCCGACCGCGCCAGCAATTGCGGCTGCGTGTCAACGCGTCGCCGTCAGCACATCGGGCAGCCAGGTGACGAAGTCGGGAAAGGTCACGATCAACACCACGACGCAGAGTTGCAGGCCGATGAACGGCCAGATGCCGGTGTACATGTGCCGCAGCGTGATCTCGGGCGGGGCGATGCCGCGGAGATAGAAGATCGACGGCGCCATCGGTGGCGTAAGATAGCCGGTCTGCAGCATCACCAGAAACAGCACGCAGAACCATTCCTTGTTGAAGCCAGCCGTGACCACCAGCGGCGCCGTGATTGGAATCACCATCAGGATAATGACCAGCGGTTCGAGCATGAAACCGGCAATGAAGACGATCAACAGGACGAGGATCAGGAGCCCATACTTGCCGACGCCGAACTCGGTCAGGAAACCTTGAATGAGCTGTAAACCGCCGGAGCCGACGAAGACGGCCGCGAACATCTGGCCACAAGCAACGATCGTTAGAATCATAGCCGTGATGCGAACCGTCCGCATGGCCGCGTCGCGCAGCACCGAATAGGAGAAATGGCCGTAAGCGATCGCGAGTATGACGGTGCCGAGGGCGCCGGTCGCAGAGGCTTCGGTCGGCGTCGCGATCCCCGCCATCATCGAGCCGAGTACCGCAACAATCACGGCTAAGGGCGGCACCAGCACCTTCGCGGTCAACACCAGCTTTTGGGCCAACAGCGGCTCGTTATCGGAGTTAGGGACTCGCGGGCCGTCTTCGGGCCGGATCGCGCACCGCGCGACAATATAGATCACGTAGGCCGTGGCCAGCATCAGGCCAGGAATGAACATGCCGAGCAGAATCCGGCCGACGTCGGCATTGGCCGTCGGGCCGATGACGACGGCGAGTACCGACGGCGGGATTATGGTGCCGAGCGAGCCGCCCGCGCAAATGGTTCCCGAAATAAGCCCTTTGTTATAGCCGTAACGCAGCATGGGCGGAATCGCGAGCAGGCCGACCACCGTTTCGGTGGCGCCCACGACACCGCTCGTGGCTGCGAAAATCACGCACATGATGACGGTGCCGACCGCGAGCCCGCCGGGCAGGCGCCGGATCCACATCTGGATGACGTCGAAGAGCCGTCCGGCGATCCCGGTCTGCTCGAACATCGCGCCCATGAAGATGAACAAGGGCACGGCCGCGAGTACCTGGGCTGTCGCCGTCTCCTCGAGCTTCTGAATGCACTGGTAGAGAAGGCCTTCGAAACCGAATGAGCTGAGCCCGAAGATGATTGCCAGCGAAAGCATCGTCAGCGCGACCGGGAAGCCCGTCAGAATGGCCACCAGAAGCGCAGGAAACATCCAGAGTGGCGACATCAAGGAGTCCTTCCAGCGATGGTTCGGGTGGATCGAGCGGCAGGCGGGGCGTGCGGCTCAAGCAAAGGATGGCGCGATCGGCCGGCGAGGCCTCGATATGTGGGCCCGTCGGACGGCTGCTGTCAGATTCCGTGATCACCGGTTTCGTTTGAATCGATCGGCCTGCCCGAGATCGCCGCAATGCGCTTCACAATTTCGGCGAAGATCTGGATGGTGAACAACACGAAGCCCACAACGAGCACGACGCGGAACGGCCATACGACCGGGTTCCAGCCACCGGAGCCGGTGCGCTCGCCTGACCGTAGACCTTCGAGGAGGTAGCCCGACAGGCCCCATGTGATCCACGCGACGACCGGTAGGACGATCAGCGTGAGACCGATCAGGTCGACGTAGTTTAGGTAGTAACGGGTGCGCTCGGTGTAGAGGAGATCGACGCGCACGTGGCTGTCGGTCGACAGCGCATAGGCGATCGACATCACGAACGCGCCGCCCATGAGAAACGTGTTGAGATCGTTGCCCCAGGTCGTCGGCGCATTGAAGGCGTATCTCAGCACCACGTCGTAAAGCATGAGTGCGGCGAGCACGACGACAGTCAATGCAGCGAGCTTGCCGAAAAATTTGCTTAACGCATCGATCGCGCGAACCAGTTGCTTCATGGTCCGTCACTCCGCAAATGGGGGTCATCAGGATGAACGTGCGTACCCCAGGTGGCCGGCCTTGCTGCAATGAGCGAGGCCGGTCACCTGTCGATCAGCGGAGTTCGCTTCGATATTGGGCGGACGGCGCCCACTTCTTCATGAAGGCGCGCTGGCTCTCGATGACTTTCTGGAACCAGCCACCCTCCGCGGCGATGTACTTCTCCTCCCAGGCATGGGTCGCTTTGGCGACCCCATCGATGTAGGATTGGTCGACACGGATGATCTCGGCGCCCGCCTCCTTCAGCTTGCCGAGTGCATCAACATCCAGCATGTTGTTGGACATCCAGGAGTCGAGGGTCGCTTTCTTCGCGGCAGCTTCGATCTGGGCCTGGGTGGTCGCGTCAAATTGAGACCACAGGCCCTTGTCGATGATGCACTCCAGAACCGCGCCGGGCTGGTGGACGCCGGGCAGGATCACGTACTTCGCGACCTTGTGGAAACCAAGCGGCAGATTGATTCCAGGCGTTGCCCACTCGATGGCATCGACGACGCCACGTTCAAGAGCCGGATACACCTCGGCCCCAGGCAGGATAACGGTTGAAGCGCCGAGTGTCGTCGCAACCTCAGCCCAGGCTCCGGATGTGCGAATCTTCAGGCCCTTGAGATCTTCGAGCGTCTTGATCGGTTTGCGCGAGTGCATATGAATTTCGTCGGAGTGTGCGCCGCAAGGCAAACCCACGACGCCGAATTTCTCGTCGCGCCACTGTCGCCACAACTGAATGCCGCCGCCCTCGTAGACCCAATGAATGAGGGCCTCGACCGACGGCGAGCCGACGTATCCGCCAAACAGGGCTGCAGTCTTGTCGATGCCCCAGTCATAACCCGACCACGTGTGTCCAGCCTGTGCGACTTTCTTCTGGACCGACTCCGTGATTTTCAGCGGGCTGCCGATGGTGCCGGCAGGAAAGACCTGGAAGGTGACTTTCTTGCCCGTCAGCGTTTCGGATTCCATCGCGAAGCGCTTGGCGAACGTTTCGAAGTGAATGCCGCCCGGCCATGACGTCGCCATGCGGATATTCTGCTGCGCCGCTGACGTTCCAGCCGACGCAGCGATCGCACCGGCGGTGACGGCGGCCAGTTTCCAGTTGAACATATAGACGTCTCCCTTTGTTGAAGCAGGCACTGACGGATGCAGGGCGCTACATTCTGGACCGTGGCGCGGTCTCTGTTTTATGAGCGTGTAGTCCGCCCAACCGAAGAGTGCCGTCGGCTCGCCATGTCTGGCAATCGAATTGTGCGTTTCGGGTCACTCAGGCGCCACAGGCCTGCCGGTTGATCGCGCCCGGTACCAGCTTGCGCAGGACGAACCGAGCCTCATCCGTTGCCTGAATGATATCGACGATACCGGCCGCCGATTTCAGGCATCTACGATGACGTAGCTGTCCTCGACCGTGACCGGGAATGTCTCGGCCACGTAGGGTCCCTTCGCGAGTTCACTTCCCTCTTCGACGACGACGGGATAGGATCTCACCTTGGTGCCTTTCGGGTCGAAATAGGATTGGCCCGTCGCCATGTCGAACTCCCAGCCGTGCCAGGGGCAGCGCAGCATTTCACCGACCCGAGAGCGCGTGAAAACACCGGGCTCTGCGGCGCTCAAGTGCGCGACGCACGCCGCCTTCGCCAGCGGCGCGCCCTCATGCGGGCAGCGATTGAGCAACGCGAAAAAGCGCCCATTGGCATGGAACACGACGATCTCGCGACCGTTGATCGTGACGACCGTGTTCCCGCCCGACGCAATGTCCGACGTGCGGGCAACGACATGGCGAGTCATGGCGCGTCCCAGAATTCAGAGCTTGTAAAGACGGCGGGCATTCTCATTAAATATCTTTGCGCGCTCTGCATCCGTAAGCGGCGTCCGAATGGCAAAGCGCGGATCATCGAAGTCCCAGTGAGGATAATCGGACGAGAACAGCAACCGATCGACACCGATCCAGTCGATCAGGGCGCGCAGGTGTCCGGCATTGTCGGGTTCCTCCGAGGGCTGCGTCGTGAACCAGAAATTCTGGCGGACGTACTCCGAAGGCTTGCGCGTCAGGTGCGGGACCTCGCTGCGGAAGCGATCGAAGTGCTGGTCCATGCGCCAAGTCGTGGCCGGCACCCAGCCATACCCGCCCTCGATGAACACAAACTTCAGGCGCGGAAAGCGCTCCGGAACGCCCTCGATCACGAAGCTCGTGAGCTGCGAGGCCATCGAATGGGCGTTCGAGTGGTGCTCTTCGTTATAGTAGGACGGATGACCGCTCGCCGTCGGCGCATGGCCACCGTAGCCACCGACGTGGATGCCGAGCGGTAGGTCTAGTTCCTGCGCGCGCTCATAGATCGGCCAGTAGCGCCGCCGTCCGAGCGGCTCGTTGGCGCGCGGGCAGGCATTGATCTGCACGTAGCCGCCGATTTTGGCACAGCGCTCGATCTCGGCAATCGCGGATGGAACGTCATCCTGGCCGACCAGGATGGACGCCTTCAGGCGCGGCTCGGGCTTCGTCCAGCATTCGACCTGCCACTCGTTGATTGCTCTCTGAATGGCGGCACCGAACTCCAGATTCTGCTGCGAGAACAGGAACAGGTCCAGCACCTGCAGGATGCCGAACTCGATGCCATTGGCGTCAAGGTGCTGCAAACGCATGAAGTCGAGATCAGAGCCCGGATTGCCGCCCGTCGGCGGCCAGGCGTCGCGTCGCGCAATCAGCGGCGAGGACCGCGGATAGGGCGTGGTGCCGAGGAACGGCGTCCGCAAGTGATCGCCGTAGGACAGGAAATGCTCCTGCCACCGCTTCGACAGGAACGGCAGGATCGCGTTGCGATCTGGCAGGCTCGGGTGGATGTCGCAATCGATGACCTTGTGGCGCGCGCTGGTCGTGGTTGTGTTGGAACCGGTCTGCTCCAGGACAGCGTCATTCATCGTGGAAATCCTTCTGCGACGGATGCCTCACAGTGTCAGCCCGAGACGCGGAAATGTCTCGAGTGGATTGTCGACGCACATGCGCTGGACGATTGCCGGCGGAAGATGCGGCGGGATGGGATCCCCGCCGTCGAACTGCCAATGGGGATAGTCGGACGCGAACAGCAACATGCGATCGGAGCCGATCTGGTCGATCAGCATCTCGACGCTAGCCCGATCAGGCGGAGCGTCGAACGGCTGGGCGGTCAGACGGATGTGATTGCGTATGATCTCGATCGGCGAGGCGTCGACCCAGGGCACCTCGACGCGAACGCCTCGCCAGGTCTTGTTGGTGCGCCACATGAACGCCGGCAACCACGATACGCCCGACTCAGCCAACACCACCTTCAGGCCAGGAAATTTACCGAACACACCTTCGAGCACCAGACTGAGGATCTGCGCCTGCGCCGCCTGCGCCTCAGCGAGATAGTATTCGTAGCGGTAGGAGGGCCAGCCAATGGAACTCGGCGCTGCCCGATACTGGCTGCCGGCATGGATCGTGAGCGGGAGTTTGTGCTTCTCGGCTGCTGCGTGCATCGGCCAGAAGTGACGCTTGCCGAGGAGAGTCTCGCCCTGCGCCAGCACCAGGACGGAAACAAAGCGATTGTCCGCCGTCCGCCGCTCGATTTCCTCGACGGCGAGATCCGGCGCCTGCATCGGCACGACGATGGAGGCACGCAGCCGCGGATCCTGATCGAGCCACTCCGCCGCGATCCAGTCGTTGATGGCCTTGCAGAAGTCCGCCGCCATGTAAGGGTCAAACACGGCCTGCGCGCCGTAGAGCACATTGAGCACGGCGTGGCTCGAGCCGAGGCCGTCCAGCGCCTGCTTGCAGACGGTTACCCGATCAGCTCCGGACTTGCCCTTGGCGGGTCGCCAGTCGGGCCGGGCGGACAGCGGCATTGACGGCGGATAGCTCGTCAGGTCGAGCCCGTCGATGGCGCGGCTCGTCACCTGTTCCTGCCAATGGGCGCTGAGATAAGGCAGCAGCGTGGTGCGGGTGCCGCCGACGGCCGGATGAACGTCGCAATCGATCCGCAATGCCATTGTCTCGCTCTCGCTGCCAAATGCCGCTACGAGGTCGCGCCGTGCCGAGCGTCATGCTTGCAGAATTGGCGCAAGTGCGCCAGTCCCCGTCGCTGAGGCGCAGCCGGGGCCTTTCGAACTCGACCACAAGCTCGATAGAAGGGGGGCTTGTCTCGCGCTTTCTTTACTTGCCTTATCCAATCATGCTCCGCTGCTTCAAACCTTTGCCGACCCGCGAACTTCGGCTTCGGGTCAACTGCTACCGCTTCTTTGGCGACGTCGATGTCTGCTCGCCACCCGAGAGGTTCCATCGTGCGGGCGACGTCCGCCGCGATCAAATCTGCAGCTGCAGTGAATGCACTGGCTTGCCCTGCCGAGGTGGGCTTGCCGCCGAGACTTTCATCAAGCTCACCGCCGGGTTCGGCCAGGATCAGCGCCCGCAGCAGTTCTGGATGGCGTTCGGCGACGCGTATTGCGATATGCCCGCCACGGGAATGACCGAGCAGCGCTACCGGCCCCATTCTCAAGGCGCTGCAGCGGTCGGCCGCCGACGCCGGCCTCTGCGTAACGGATCTCCGTTTCGTTCGCATGCAGGCTCGGCATCGCGTTTTACTCCTCAAGCCACTGGGCAGAGCATGTTAACGGCGCGGCGCGTCACCGTTAAGCTTCTGTGTCCGCGTGAAGCGACCGATGGTACCTCGCCAGCGCGCCTTGAAGTTGGCCACAACTCGGGCACGGCTCATTGTCGACTGCATTGCACTTGACCGACACGCTTTCGCACCGTGGTATCCTGCTTCGGATGACGCACCGCCGTCGTGGCACTGGGCTGATACCGGAACTCAACCATCGATGTAGGGCACCTCAACATGTCGAAGATCGGTTTCATCGGGCTCGGACGGATGGGGCAAGGAATGGCCGCGCGCTTATTGGCGGCCAACCATCGTGTCAGCGTATGGAATCGAAGCCCCGATAAAGCGGCGGCGCTGGTCTCGTCCGGGGCAACGCTCGCGGCGACCCCTGCGGCCGCGGCGCAAGAGGCCGACGCGATTTTCACCATGCTTGCCGACGATGACGCTGCGGAGCGAGTTTGGCGAGCGCCGGACGGTGTACTCGGCACGGCAAAACCCGGAGCCTTTGCCATCGAATGCTCGACGCTGTCGCGCGGGCTCGTGATTGCGTTGGCGCAAGAGGCCGGCCAGCGGGGCTTGCGGTTTATCGACTGCCCCGTCACCGGCCGGCCCAACGTTGCGGCTGCTGGCAAGCTCACTCTTCTCGTTGGCGCGGACAAGGCGGACCTCGACGCCGCCCGCCCGCTGCTCGATCCCATCGCGACGACGATCCGGCACTTCGGCCCGCCTGGCAGCGGTACTGCGTACAAACTGATGATCAACCTCATGGGGTCCGTACAGATCGCGGCTCTGGCGGAGGGCTTGGCGCTGACCGAGCGGCTGGGGCTCGACCGCGAGGCAGTGATCGAGGCCATCTCGGACAGCGCGGCGGCGAGCAGGCAGGTGGTCTATCACGTCACCCGCATGGCGCGACGCGAGTTCACAGATCCGACGTTCACCGCCGGCCTGCGTCACAAGGATGCCAGCTACGGAGCAGCGCTGGCAGCGGCCCTGGGCGTGGATGCCCCGCTCGGCAGAGCCTCTGTTGCGTGGTTCGCCGAAGCGATGGTCGCTGATCCAGACGCCGACGAAGCGCGCGTCATCGAGACCGTTCTGATGCGCTCGAAGAAATGATTCATTTCGCCAGAGCCGCCGACGTGCATGAGCGACAGCTTACCGGTCGCTTTGTCTAGGTGGGCTGGTCACACCTGCTCAGGCAGTGAAAGATTATGTCGTCACGTCGCGAAATCAGTCGGGAATCCGGATGTGCGTGCTCAGGGCCCTGAAATTCATATAGAAAGAGGAATTGTGTCGGACGGAATCTGGGGTGTGTGTGCTCGTGCTCGAAGCTAGGGCACGTCTTAGGGACTTTCAAAGGTCATGAGTAGGCGGAGCGGAATTATCGTCCGCGCTGTCCGCTGTTTGCGCGTGTGTGCTGAAAAGCAGTTTGGCACTACATTGGCACTGGACGCCGCCGAGAGGAATGCGCTTCCAATGTAA
Source organism: Pseudomonadota bacterium (assembly GCA_023430315.1). Classification (GTDB taxonomy): domain Bacteria; phylum Pseudomonadota; class Alphaproteobacteria; order Rhizobiales; family Hyphomicrobiaceae. The sequence goes on from JAEZAW010000177.1 coordinate 35,833, forward strand.
GTCTTTGATTTAGCTTTGGTACCGCCTCCCCGGCTCGAACGGGGGACCCCCAGATCCACAATCTGGTGCTCTAACCAACTGAGCTAAGGCGGCACAGGCCCAATGGCACCCCGGAATGGAGCTCTGGCCAATCTTGGGCAGGGCGTTCTCTAACGCGCTTCCAGAAGCTTGGCAAGGCAGGGGCGGCAAGGCGTAGGAGTGGTCTGACAACCCCGGATAACGGGGGCCCGGCGCAGGGCCGCCGCGCGGTCCGCACATGACGGATTTTGGCGGCAAGACGTTCCGCAATCATCTATAAGGCGTGCCTCGCGCTCCGCGCCGTCTCGATGGGCGCTGTTGTGCCCGAGGTCGTCCGCAGCGGTACGGAGCTTGCCCTAGGCCCATGCCAGATATTCTTACGTCCGAACAATCCGATGATGCACCAAAAGGCCCGGAACTCGGGACTTCGGACGCGGCGCGCTTTCTGGCCCTGACCGTCGTCGGCATTGGCGTCGTCTATGGGGATATCGGCACGAGCCCGCTCTATGCTTTCAGGGATGCGGTCGCGGCGGCATCCGGTGGCGCCGGCGTTGTGCCGCGCACCGATGCCGTGCTCGGCATCCTATCGCTCATTCTGTGGGCGCTGATCATTCTTGTCAGCATCAAGTACGTGGTGATCTTGCTCAGGGCGGACAACCACGGCGAGGGCGGAATTCTCGCCCTGATGGCGCTGGTCCAGCGCGCCTTGTCGCGCAAGGCGCTGCCGGTGCTTGTGCTCGGTGCGATCGGCGCCGCGCTCTTCTACGGAGATGCGCTGATAACGCCGGCGATATCCGTGATGTCGGCCGTCGAAGGCGCCAAGCTCGCGATGCCCTTGTCGCACAACGGGGTCGTGATCGCGACGATCATCATCCTCGTCGTGCTGTTTGCCGTTCAGGGTTATGGAACGCACCGCGTCGCGGGGGCTTTTGGACCCGTGATGATCCTCTGGTTTCTTGTTATCGGTGGTGCCGGCCTCTACCAGATTGCGCAAAATCCTGTGGTGCTTGTGGCGGTCAATCCGCTGTATGCGGTGACATTCCTAACAACCGACGTCGGGATCGGTCTCCTGACGCTCGGTGCTGTATTCCTAGCCGTGACCGGCGCCGAAGCCCTCTATGCGGATCTCGGCCATATTGGTCGCCGGCCGATTACCGTCGCCTGGTTCTGCTTCGTGCTACCGGCGCTCCTGCTCAGCTATTTCGGACAGGGAGCGGTTGTGCTGTCGGATGCAGCGGCGATCGACAACCCGTTCTACAGAACCGTGCCAGAGGCCTACATCATGCCGCTTGTGGGGCTGGCCACGGCCGCGACCATCATCGCAAGTCAGGCGACGATCACGGGCGCCTATTCTCTTACCCGCCAAGCCATCCAGCTCCGTCTGCTGCCGCGCATGGGCATCCGACATACGTCGGGCGAGCACGCCGGGCAGATCTATCTGCCGGCCGTCAACTGGCTCATGATGGCCGGCGTTCTGACGATCGTCGTCGCATTCCAGGATACGACGCAGCTCGCGGCCGCCTATGGCATCGCGGTGACGGGCACGATGATCGTCACGGCCGTGCTCGCGATCATGATGATGTCTGCGAGCTGGAAGTGGTCGCCGCTGCGTATCGCCGTCGTCATGGCACCTTTCCTAGCGCTTGAGCTGGTGTTCCTTTCGGCCAACCTGCTCAAGGTGGACGATGGCGGGTGGGTGACGCTCGTTATTGCTGCCGTGATGCTGGCGATCATGCTGGTATGGTGGAAGGGCTCGGAGATCCTGCTCGCCAAGACGCGCCGGACAGAGCTGCCGTTGCTCGATCTGATGCCGATCATCGAGCGCTCGAGCGTCGCCGTGGTCCCAGGAACGGGCGTTTATCTCACGGCCAATGCCGACAACACGCCGACGGCACTCCTGCACACCATGAAGCACTTCAAGGCCGTGCACGAGCGGATCGTGATCGTCTCGGTCATTCCCTCGAGCTGGCCGTACCTCGACATGGCGGAGAGCGTGTCGATCGAAAAACTCTCGGATCGCATTGCGCGCGTCCGCGTCGTGACCGGCTTCATGCAGCAGCCCAATATTCCCGCCGTGCTCGACTATTGCCGGGCGCATGGGCTGCCGGGCGACAATGCATCCACGTCTTTCATGCTGTCGCGTCGCGAGGTCAAGCGCGAGCAACCCTCGGCCATGCCGGCACCGGCGACGGCGCTCTTCATCGTGCTCGCGCACAACGCGGCCGATGCGACGGACTACTTCGGCATCCCGAAGGACCGGGTCGTCGAAATCGGCACGCAGGTCGGGCTTTGAACGACGCGCGGCCGCAGCCGCGCGCTCAGTCCTGGCCCGAGCGCGCGCTCTGCGCGCTCAATCCTGAAATGGATCCTTCATGAGGATCGTGTCGTCGCGCTCGGGGCTCGTCGAGAGCAGCGTGACCGGGCACTCGATCAGTTCCTCGATATGGCGCACATACTTGACGGCCTGTGCCGGCAGATTGGCCCAGCTCCGCGCGCCTTGTGTCGATTCCGTCCAGCCCTCGAAAGTCTCGTAGATGGGCTTGACGCGCGCCTGCTCGTTCATGCCGGCAGGCAGCCGATCGATGCGCTTGCCGTCGAGCTCATAGGCGACACAGACCTTGATCTCGGGAAGTGCGTCGAGAATGTCGAGCTTGGTGAGCGCTATGCCGCTGATGCCGGCGACGCGTACGATCTGGCGCACGAGTACGGCATCGAACCAGCCGCAGCGCCGACGACGACCGGTGTTGACGCCGAACTCCTTGCCGCGCTCGCCGAGCAGACGGCCGATCTCGTCCGGCTCGCCGTCGGGGCCGAGCAGCTCGGTCGGGAAGGGTCCGGAGCCGACGCGGGTCGTGTATGCTTTCGCTAGGCCGAGCACATAGCTGAGCGCCGAGGGGCCAAGACCCGAGCCGGCGGCCGCCTGTCCGGAGACCGTGTTTGACGACGTCACATATGGATACGTGCCGTGGTCGATGTCGAGGAGTGCGCCCTGCGCGCCCTCGAAGAGAATGCGCTTGCCGGCCTTGCGGGCGCTGTCGAGCGTATCCCAGACCGTGTCGATGTACGGAAGGATCTTCGGCGAGATCTCGGAGAGATCGCGGATGAGCTCGTCCTTGTCGATGAGCGGTTTGCCGAGACCGCGCCTCAGCGCATTGTGGTGGACGAGCAGGCGGTCGATCTTCGGGCCGAGATTCTGCAGATTGCGCAGATCCTGCACGCGGATCGCGCGGCGGCCGACCTAGTCCTCGTAGGCGGGCCCGATGCCGCGTCCTGTCGTGCCGATTTTCTGCGCGGCGGCGGCCTCCTCGCGGAGCTGGTCGAGCTCACGGTGCAGCGGCAGGATCAGCGTCGCATTCTCCGCAATCTTCAGCTCGTTGGGACCGACGTTGATCCCTTGACTGCGGATGTTTTCGATCTCGCCGACGAGATGCCAGGGATCGACGACGACGCCGTTACCGATGATGGAGAGCTTGCCCGGACGGACGACGCCCGAGGGGAGCAGCGCGAGCTTGTAGGTCTTGCCGTCGATGACGAGCGTATGGCCGGCGTTATGGCCACCCTGGAAGCGCACGACGATGTCGGCGCGCTCCGAAAGCCAGTCCACGATCTTGCCTTTGCCCTCGTCGCCCCATTGGGCGCCGATAACCACCACGTTCGCCATTGTCTGCTGCCTCTTCTACGCAGCGCGTGGCTGCGACAAGCCGTTAGCCCGAGGCGGGGCTCAATGCAAGGCTGAATGTGGTTGATTCTCGTAGCCGCGGGCTGCCGGGAAGGGGTGCTGCCGCATTCTGCCGTGGTGCTCTGCCCGCGGCGGCTGGCCGGACAGGTCCCATTTGGCGCGCGAAATCAATTGATAAAGGCGGGAGGGTCCGGGAGGGTGTCCTCCTGGTTGGGGCAAGGGGCGAAAGCCCCGTCGCGTCGAAGGCGCGAACTGGGGAGCTTCCGACGTCTACCGACCCTCACGCCACCAGGCGAGCGTCAGGAAGGCAAGCAGGGCGGCGAGGGCGAGGAGCCCCGTGAACATCGGCGTGATTCGCACGCCGCGCGTCACGTAGGCCTCGCGATCCTTGAGGCCCATCCAGCCCGATCCGGCTAGCACCCGCGCGTTGGCGAGCAGCGACACGCGCGGCACCTCGACAGAGGTATCGCTGGCGCTCGAGAGCAGGCCGCCGCTTCGCGTCCAGAACGTGCCGCCACCCGTTGCATTGATGAGCGGCCGAAGCTTGGCGTCGGTCGCCGTGACCTCGTTCATCTCGCGCGCATCTTCGAGGCCGGCGTGCGCGACGGCTGTCAGAATGCGCCGTTCGGGCGCTGGGCCGTTCGACTGCATTTTGTAGAGACCGGGCTGGCGCACATCGATGGTCGAGCGCCATACGCCATCGCCCGCCGGCTCGAGGCGCACTTCGCTCGACTCGCCGCCCGGCGACTGCAGGGTGACGGGCGGCACGTCCGCCTCCATGGAGCGGCGCTCGATCGTGAGCTTGAGGCCGCGGGCACTGGCGAGGAGACGCTCCTCTTCGAGATCGGGCTCCTTCATGAGCCAGTGCGACGTGCGGCGCAGGAGGTCCGTGTGCGGGCCGCCGCCGTCGTAGCCACGCGCCCAGAGCCAGGCATGGTCGGAAAGCATGAGCGCGACTCGTCCGCGCCCGACGCGATCGAGCACGAGGAGCGGGCGCTCCTCGACGCCGCTCATAAGCGTGCGGCCGCGCATGACGTTGGTCTCGACCTGGCGGAACCAGCGGCCCCAGTCGGGATCCTGGTTCGGCTCGCGCACGCCCGGCAGATTGCGCGTCACCGGATGCTTGTGACCTTCGGTGGTGATGCGCGCTTTGAAAGGTTGCTCGATGACGCGGCCCGAGGGAGCGGCCGGCAGTACGGGCGCCAGCGCCGTGCGGAAGAGGCTCGCAGCCTGCGCGTAGTCGTCGCCGGACGCGACGAGCAGCGCACCGCCGTTCGCGACGTAGCGGGCGATATTGTCGTAGTAGATCGGCGGAAGAATGCCGCGGTTCTGGTAGCGATCGAAGATGATCAGATCGAAGTTCGTGATCTTCTCCGAGAAGAGCTCGCGCGTCGGGAAGGCGATCAGCGAGAGCTGATGGATGGGCGTGCCATCCTGCTTCTCGGGCGGGCGCAGAATGGTGAAGTGCACGAGATCGACGGCAGCATCGGACTTCAGGAGATTGCGCCAGACGCGCTCGCCGGCATGCGGCTCGCCTGAGACGAGGAGCACACGCAAGTTCTCACGCACGCCTTCGGCCGCAATGACGACGCGGTTGTTGAGAGGCGTGAGCTCGCCGGGCACGGGATCGAGCTCGATCTCGACGATGTTCTGGCCAGCAGTCGGGAAAGGCATGGCGACGCGCGTGCGGGCATCGATCGACGTGCGGACGGTTTCGTCGGGCCGACCCTCGCGGCGTACGCGCAGATTGACCTGGCGGCTGGCCTGACCGCTCTTGCCGGTCTCGCGGACGGCGAGCTCGATGTCGCGCGGCGGGCCGTTGACGATGCCGAACTTGGGCGCCGTGATGACCTCGATGCGGCGGTCGAATTCATCCGGCCGACCCGTGATCAGTGCGTGGACAGGTGCATTGAAGCCGAGGGCGGCGACGGAGGCAGGGATGTCATGGACCTGGCCGTCCGTGATCATGATCACGCCGGCGAGGCGGTCCGGCGCGATCTCGGCGAGCGCACGGTTGAGATCGGTGAAAAGGTGCGTGCCCGACGTGCGGTCGCCGGTCGGCCGTGAGGCTTCGATCCACTTCACCTCGAGGCCGGGAATGCGCTTCAGCTTATCGTCGAGATCGGCTCGGATCGCGGCCGTCTGCGCGGGCCGTCCGGCAATGGTCTGGCTCGTGCTTTCGTCGACGAGAACCACGGCGACGTTGGCGAGGCCTTCGCGCTCCTCCTGCCGGAAGGAGGGATTGGCCAGGGCCGCGACGAGGGCTGCAAGCGCGAGCGCGCGCAGTGCCGCGCCGCGCGTGCGCCGGAAGAAGAGCACGCCGATGAGTGCGAGCGCGACGAACACTGCGGCTGCCAGCACGGGCGCCGGCACCATCGGAGCAATGTCGATCGACCAAGTCATCCAGTCTGCCTCAAACGCCTTTCACCATTGCCCCGCGCGTCGCGCGCTCACTGACCGAGACGCTCGATGAGCGCAGGGGCGTGCACCTGATCGGCCTTGTAGTTGCCGGTGAGTGCGTACATCACGATGTTGATGCCGACGCGAATGGACATCTCGCGCTGGGCTTCTCCGCCCGGTACGACCGGAAACATCGGCCGGTTCTGGCCGTCGAGCGCCCAGGCGGCTGCGAGATCGTTCGGCGTCACGAGAATGCTGCTGACGCCGTCGGCGCGCCGTGCCTTGCGCGTGTCGCCATCCGCCGGCTCGGCGCTGTCGGCCTCGCCCCACATCTGTCCGCCATCCCAGCGGCCGGGAAACGTGCGCAGGATGTAGAAGGACTTCGACAGGACGTGGCTTTCGGGCACGGGCTCGAGGCGCGGGATATCGAGACGGCCGATCAGGCGCTGGAGCGGCGTGCCACCTTCGCGGCCGAGGCCAACGCCCGTCGGCACGCCAGAGCCGAAGTCGCGAGTGTCGAAGATGAT
>JAEZAW010000180.1 GCA_023430315.1 Pseudomonadota bacterium
CCCGCGCGCCTCCGGCGCGACGCGGGGACCAGTCCCCGCGCCCCCAGCCGGGGACACCCCGGACCCCGTCTTTTTTGACTATTTGCTCGCGAGCGAATAGCGCTTCTCGCATGAATGCCTCGGTTGAGCCCCAACGTCTGGACCTTGCGCTCGTCGCACGCGGGTTAGTCGCGACGCGTGCCAAAGCGCGTGATCTCATTGCGCGTGGCGAAGTGCGCGTCGACGGCGAGGTTGCGCAAAAGCCTGCCATGAACGTACGCGAGGATCAGGCCATCGCGGTCGATGCGCAGGCGGCGGCACAGGTATCGCGCGGGGCGGTGAAGCTCGCGGCGGCGCTCGATCGGTTTCAGCTCGATACTGCGGGGCGTGTTGCACTCGATATTGGCGCTTCGACGGGCGGGTTCACGCAGGTACTGCTGGAGCGCGGAGTAACGCGCGTCTATGCGGTGGATGTCGGCAAGGGTCAGCTTCATGCGTCGTTGACGAGCGATCCGCGCGTGGTGAGCCTCGAAGAATGCGATGCGCGTACGCTGGATCGCGCGCTGGTGCCGGAGGCAATCGACGCGATCGTTGCCGATGTGAGCTTCATCTCCGTTCGGAAGGTGCTGACGGCGGCACTGGCGCTCGCGGCACCGGGCTGCTGGCTCGTCGCACTCGTGAAGCCGCAGTTCGAAGTCGGGCGCGAAGGCGTGGGCAAAGGCGGAATCGTGCGCGATGCAGCATTGCGCGAGGAGGCGCTGGCGGACGTGCGCGAGTGGCTGGCCGCTCAGGCAGGCTGGTCGGTAGTTGGGGACATGCCATCGCCGATCGAAGGCGGTTCGGGCAATGTCGAGTTTCTACTGGTGGGCGTGCGCACATGAGCGAGATCGTGCAGATCACGGGGCTTGGCGCTGAGGGCGATGGCACCGCCACGACTGCAGCCGGCGAGCAAGTCTTCATTCCGCAGGCGCTGCCGTGCGAGACGTGGCGCTTCGAGGAAGGTTATGCGCCGGAACCTGTGACGCTGATTCCTGATCGGCGGCGCGCACCCGATCCGGACGATGAGCCCTGTGGTGGTTGCGTCGCGCGGCATATGCCGCTCGCGATGTACGAAGCATGGAAGCGCGATTTTCTCGTGCGCGCGCTGAGGCAGCAGAAAATAGACGTTGAAGTCGAACCGCTGATCACCGTGCTCGAGCATTCGCGCCGGCGAGCGACGTTCAATGCGCGTCGCATGAAGGGCATGATGCGCATCGGCTACCACGGCCGCCGCTCGCATGATCTGGTGGCCGCCGAGGATTGTCCCGTGCTGGACAGGCGCATCGTTGCGCTGCTACCGGCGCTCGCAGAGCTGGCGGGCATCGCGGCGGGCAAAGAAGAGGAGACGCGCGTTGCTATCACGCTGACGGATACGGGGGCGGATGTCGACGTGGAAGGCAGCGAGCGGTCCTTGACCGCGCCGGCCCGCGCGAAGATCGGCGAGATCGCGGCGAGCGCGAAACTGGCGCGCGTCTCCGTCGGCGGTGTGCCGGTGATCGAGCGACAGGCGCCCGTGCTGCACTTTGCAGGAAAGGCCGTAACGCCGCCGCCCGGCGCCTTCCTTCAGGCCGTGCCCGAGGCCGAGCGCGCCATGATCGACTTGGTGACGGGCGCTCTCGGCAAGGCCAAACAGGTCGGCGATCTCTTCTGCGGTCTCGGCACGCTGACGCTGCCGATCGCGCAAAAGGCGCGCGTGACGGCGTTCGACTCCGACCGATCGGCAATCGATGCCCTCAACAAAGCCCAGCGGAAGAACCAGGGCCTGAAGCCTTTCACGGCGCGGGTGCGCGACCTCTTCCGTGATCCACTCTCGCCAATAGAGATGAAGGATCTCGATGCGGTGGTGCTCGATCCGCCGCGCGTCGGTGCCAAGGCCCAGTGCGAGCGGCTCGCGCAGTCGAAGGTCAAGCGTGTGGTGATGGTCTCGTGCAATCCGGCAACGCTGGCGCGAGATCTGCGCATTCTGATCAACGGCGGCTATCGACTGGAGACCGTCACGCCGATCGATCAGTTCCTGTATTCGCCGCACCTCGAAGCTGTTGCGATGCTCTCGCGATAATCACTCCGCCGCCTTGGGAAGCGCGGGCACCTCGCAGCCGGTGACACAGCAGCGACCGGGTTGCTTCGACACGCGGTCGCCCGTATCGAGCACGCCACGATCGAGCAGGCGCTCGACAATCTCGCGCTTTTCACCCACGGGATAGTTGCGCCAGATCTCGCGCTTCATGGCTTCGGGACTGCCGCCACCGTGGAGCGAAATGAGGCTCATCCAACTGCCGCTGTAAGAAGCGGTGAGATCTTCCATCAGCCGCGCGACTTCGAGACGCTGCGCCGCCGGCACATCAGGACGCCCCGCCAGCACCGCGGCGAGCGACGCCTGCGTTTCGGGATTGTGATCCTCGTCGGGACCGGGCAATGCCACGATCAGCCCACCCGAGACATAGTGCGCAAGGCGGTGCATGTCGTAGATCTGCGTCGCGAGCAGCAACTTGCCGACGTTCGAGAAGACGGCATCCGGCATAACCGAGCCGGCCGGGTCCTTGGCTGCGTAGACGGATGCCGCAACGCCGCACGCGAAGAAGCCCTCGACGATCTTGATGAGATCGACCATGGCATCGCGGATGTGGCCATGCTTGGCGGGATCGAGCCCGTTCGCCTCGATCATGAGGGCACCGGCGCCGATCAGCAGATCGCCGAAGCCTGCCCGCGCGCCAATGCAGGAATGGCGGTGGTGCGTGGCGTAGCTGGTCGTGAGGTAGCCCGCCTCCTCGTGCTGGCCATCGGCGAACACACGATCCCACGGCACGAAGACATCGTCGAATTGCACCACCGCCGTACACTGGCCATAGCGGGCGGAGAACTTCGCCGCGCTCTCGCCGGGCCGACCAGCAGGGCGCGAGATGATCGTCACGCCCTCGGCATCGACGGGCACGGCGCAGCAGACGGCAAAGTCCGCATCCTCGGCCGTCATCGTGCGACACGGCATAACCAGCAGCTCGTGCATGTACGGCGCGCCGGTCACGATGGCCTTGGTACCGCGGATGACGATGCCGTCGCGACGCCGCTCTGAGATGTGCACGTAGACATCTGGATTGTCCTGACCACCGGGCCGGCGCGAGCGATCGCCCTTGGCATCGGTCATGGCGACGCCGAGCGTCAGGTCCTCGTCCTGCACGCGATGGAGGTAATTGAGGAAGCGCTGGTGATAGTCCGTGCCGTTGTTCGCATCGATCCGCCGCGTCGCCTGGAAGATGGCATTGAGGCCGTCGTGGCTGAGATAGCGCTGCGCGCAGCCGCTCTCACAGCACACGAGCCGCACGGCTTCGAGCTTGTAGAGGAGGTCCGTCGAATTCTCGCAGATATGCAGCATCCGGTTGACGGTCTTGCCGGAGGTCATCTGCCGGGCCGTCATAATGGGCGCGTGCTGCTCCCTAAGCGCGAAGTCATAAGTCACGCCCACGGCGGCGACACCGGGAGCGAGCAGCGGCTCGTCGGAAACGCTTTCGACGCGCTGGCCGTTGATGAACACCCGTGGCCGATAGCGGCGGAGGGACTCGCGATAGTCTACTGCCGACATCAACATTCTGGCGCTCCTTGATGAAACGCGCGTTTCCTCGCTTCGAGGTCTAACATAGCCACGTTTTGGCTGGCCCATGCAAAAACGTTCCGCGTCTGTGCGCGGCTGCGGTCTGGTAACAAAGCGCGCGGATGTGCGATATCTGTCCGGACAACGGAAAAACACGCGCCCAGGGGAATGGAAATGAGCACCCAACGCCAGATGATCCTGATCGGGTTTCTGCAGGCGCAGAACTGCTCGAATTACGTTGGTTCGTGGCGCCATCCCCATTCGGCGACCGACTTTCTCGGCCCCGAGTATTTCATGCGGATCGCCCGCACGCTCGAGTACGGCAAATTCCATCTCGGCTTCTTCGACGACCGCCTCGCCATGCCGGACATTCTCGGCAGCGATCACCGCGAGGCGATCGCGAACGGCGTGCGTGTCGTGAAGATGGACCCGACGACGATCCTCTCCATCATGAGCACGGCAACGACGCGCCTCGGCCTCGGCTCGACGTACTCGACGACGTACTACGAGCCGTTTCACGTCGCGCGCGTGTTCGCGACACTCGACCTCATGTCCAGCGGCCGCAGTGCCTGGAATGTCGTGACGTCGCTCAACGACTCCGAAGCCATGAACTTCTCGCAGTCCGAGCATCCGGCGCACGATCTGCGCTACGACAAGGCCGACGAGTTCATGGAGGTCGTGCTCGGCCACTGGGACTCATGGGAGGACGACGCACTCGTCATCGACAAGCAGACGGGCCTCTTCGCACACCCCGACAAGGTCCATCGCCTCGATCACAAGGGCCGCTGGTTCCGCTCGAAGGGACCGCTGCCTGTGCCGCGCAGCCCGCAGGGGCGCCCCGTCGTCATTCAGGCCGGGCAGTCGGGCCGCGGACAGGTCTTCTCGGCACGTTGGGGCGAGCTCGTCTTCTGCGTCTACCCGAATATCGAAATCGGGAAGAAGAACTATGCGGCCTTCAAGGAGCTGATCCTGAAGTGCGGACGCAATCCGGCCGAGGTGGGCATAGCGCCGGCCATCTATGCCGTCACCGGCGAGACCCGGAGCATGGCCGAGGACAAAATGGCCGTGATCGACAAGCTCGCGAAGCCGGTGGACGGGCTGGCGCTGCTGTCGGAAGCCCTGAATTTCGATTTCTACTCGAAGAGCATGGATGAGCAGTTCAACGACGATGAGCTGAAGCGCATCTCCGGGCTCAGGGCCATTCTCGACCGCGTCGTGAACCTTTCCGGCAAAAAGAACCCGACGGTGCGTGATTTCGTCGAGTTCTCGAACCGCGGCACGGTGCGCGAGTTTCCACGCTTCGTCGGCACGGCCAAGGACGTGGCCGACGGACTCGAGGAATGGTTTACGGGGCACGCCTGCGACGGCTTCGTCGTCGCGGCGACGCATCTCCCCGGTGGTTATGAGGACTTCGTGCGCATGGTCGTGCCGGAGCTGCAGCGCCGTGGCCTGCACCAGAAGGACTACAAGGGGCCAACGCTGCGCGACAACCTGGGGCTGCCGCGGGCCGAGCTCGGCGACTGGAAGCTCAAGGATTAAGCGGCGCAAATGCGGATCACCGATGCGGCCACGTGGCTTGCATCGGCGAGCCTGTCCGCTAGGCTGCCCGAGGGGGCCGCGAGGAAGATCATGGACTCGGATAAATACAGAAACGTGATGCGCCATCAGGCCGGCGCGGTGACGATCATCGCGGTCGGCACACCTGGCCAGCGGACAGGCTTGACCGCGACGGCCGTGTGCTCGCTCACGGACAGCCCGCCGATGGTGATCGCCTGCGTCAACCGCAATGCGAGCGCCCACGCGCCCATCCATTCCGGACAGAGCTTCTCGATCAACCTCCTCGCCAGCGACCAGAACGAGCTGGCGCGCCGCTTTTCATCGAAGAAGCTCGAGGGCGAGGCGCGCTTCGATCCCGAGACCTGGGATACGCTCGTCACGGGCGCGCCGATGCTCAAGGGCGCGATCGCCAATCTCGACTGCGAGGTGGCGCAGGAGCATTCGTTCGACACGCACACGATCTTCATCGGCCGCGTGCGCGACTGCCGCTTTCGCGAGGACGTCGAACCGCTGCTCTACTTCCGCGGCGACTTCTGGGATTTGAAGGCGCGATAAGCCTAGCTGCTTCGTCGCGGGGCTTGGTCCCGCCACGCCTCCAGCGTGACACCACCATCCTCCGACATCCACCCCGCGATCCGGCGCGCGATCTCGGCCTCGCCGTGCTCGGACGGCAGCAGACCATAGTGACGCGCGAGGCGGGTCAGTGCGGTGCGCAGGAGCATCTTCCCGGAACGCGTCGGTAGAGCATTGATGCGCTCGATATCGTCGAGACCGCGCATGTGACCGCACACGTCGATGAGCGGACCGGCGAACTCGGGGCCTGCGGCCTTCAGCGCCCGCTCGACACGCACCTTGGCTGCAATCACCGCATCGGCAATGTCGATCCCCGCACCCGGAGCGGCGCGGCGTGCACTAGCATCGCCAGGAACGCCTGTCCAAACGGACGTGACGCGTGGCGTCATGCGGGCGCGCCAGAGATCTCCTGCCAATCGCTCACCGGCGGCGAGCTGCTCGGCGCTGATCATCGGCTGGCCATCCTTGTCGCGGCGGCTGTGCAGCCAGGCGAGCGAGCCGCCGGCTTCCCGCGCTGCTGCTGAGCGGCTCTCGCGTGGCCGATCGAGGGGTCTTCTAGCTTCGGGGCCTGATGCGGAGGCACGCGCAGCCACGCCTCCCGCTCGCGCCGCCCTGACGACGCCGGCACCGGCACGCGTGATCTTCCACCCCCATCCGTCGCTCGCCGCCTCGATCCAGCCGTGGCCGGCAGCCGTCTCGACATCCTCGGCACTGAAGGCGCCGCAAGGATCGGGCTCGCCAGCCCGACCCAGGACCACCGTGGCAACTGGATCTTGAGGATTGCCGGAGACCGTCAGGACGGCTCCCGGCCGGGCCAGCGCCGACAGCAGTGGCAGGCATTGTTGACGGACTCTTTCGTCCGACAGCGCATCCGACATCGGTGCATTGCATGGATTGCACATGAGCTTCACTCGGCTGGGAGGGGTGAACGGGCGCTTTCGGCGGACACTAAGTGCTTGGCGATGGCCTCGAGGATCTCGAGCGTGCGATCGAACTCCGGATTGTCGCGCGCGTCCTCGACGAGCGCGCAGGCGTGAGCGACGGTCGTCCGATCCCGCCCGAACTCTCGTCCTACGGTCGTCAGCGTCAGCCCGAACGTCACGTGAGCCAGATACATGGCCACTTGGCGGGCAAAGGCGACCCGCGAACGGCCGCGGGTAGGACGCTTGAGCAGACCTTTCTCGATGCGATAGACCCTCCCCACCGCCTCGTGCACAGCGCAAACCTTGGCCTCGAGTGTATGGTCCGAATTTGCTTCGTATCGAACGATGGGCCGGCCCGGGTAGGATCCCCCGCCGGGCGCCTCTGTGGTTGCTGAGGTCATTAGCCGACTGCCTCCGTTGACTGCGTTCCCGTTTCGGAATCTGTTAATAGGAACAGATACCTACGTTGCCGCTAATGTAGGGACGGAGGAATTGAACGGGGATAACTCACGGTCGGAACCCGCCGATGTGGTTTCGGCCGGTTTGCGGTTTTGAGCCGCGGCCGATCGGCAGCAGCAACGGGTCCCTTACCGTTCGAGCGGTGGACAGCATTTCGGTGCGTCGCTAAGAAGTTCGAGGAGGCCTCTCAGCTCGGCGCGACACGTCCGGACACCTGCCGCAAGCAGGATGTTGGACTTGTATGTGGCGGCGCTCGGCCGGCCCCGAGTTCTGTGCCTTGAGCCTTGACCGCAGCGCTGGACCGCGCGCGATCGGTGCAGGTTCTTGCCCAATGATAAAGATTGTTCAGGCGCCCTCTCCGCGCCCCACCCATGCGAGCCCGTGAATGACCGGCGTCAACCAGATCCGTTCCACATTCGTCGACTTCTTCGCCAAGAACGGCCACGAGCACGTACCGTCGTCGTCTCTCGTCCCGCGCAACGATCCGACGCTGATGTTCACATCGGCCGGCATGGTGCAGTTCAAGAATCTGTTCACCGGCCAGGAAGCTCGGTCCTACAAGCGCGCCGTCACGGCGCAAAAATGCGTGCGCGCCGGCGGCAAGCACAACGATCTCGACAATGTGGGCTACACCAACCGCCATCACACCTTCTTCGAGATGCTCGGCAACTTCTCGTTCGGCGACTACTTCAAGGAGCAGGCGATCCCGCTGGCGTGGGAACTCGTGACCAAAGAGTTCGGCCTCAATCCGAAGAGGCTGGTGGTCACCATCTATCACGACGACGAGGAGGCCTACCGGCTCTGGAAAAAGGTCGCGGGCTTCTCCGACGACAAGATCATCCGCATCGCAACGTCGGACAACTTCTGGTCGGCGGGCGACACGGGACCGTGCGGGCCGTGCTCGGAGATCTTCCTCGATCAGGGCGACAAGGTCGCTGGCGGGCCGCCGGGCAGCGCGGATCAGGATGGTGACCGCTTCCTGGAATTCTGGAACCTCGTCTTCATGCAGTTCGAGCAGCGGGCGCCGGGCGATCGCGTACCGCTGCCGAAGCCGTCGATCGACACCGGCATGGGCCTCGAGCGCATGACGGCGATCCTGCAGGGTGTGCAGTCCGTCTACGAGATCGATCTCTTCAAGGCGCTGATCGCGGCCTCCGAGGAAGCGACGGGCGTGAAGGCCGCGGGCGAGCACAAGGCTTCGCATCGCGTGATCGCCGATCATCTGCGCGCGACGAGCTTCCTGATCGCCGACGGCGTGCTGCCGTCGAACGAAGGCCGCGGCTACGTGCTCCGCCGCATCATGCGCCGCGCCATGCGCCACGCCCAGTTGCTCGGCGCGCGCGAGCCGCTCATGTATCGCCTCGTGCCCGCGCTCGTGCGCCAGATGGGCGACACGTACACCGAGCTGGTGCGTGCGCAGTCGCTGATCACCGAGACGCTCAAGCACGAGGAGACGCGCTTCCGGAAGACACTGGAGCGTGGCCTCGGATTGCTCGAAGACGAGACGTCGAGCCTCAAGAAGGGCGCGACATTCTCGGGCGAGACCGCCTTTAAGCTTTACGACACATACGGTTTCCCGCTCGATCTGACGCAGGATGCCCTGCGCGCGCGCGGCATCGAGGTCGACACCAAGGGTTTCGACACCGCCATGGAGCGCCAGAAGGAAGAGGCGCGGCGCGCGTGGAAAGGTTCGGGCGAAGCAGCGACCGAGACCATCTGGTTCGAGGTGCGCGAGAAAGTCGGGCCGACGGAGTTCCTCGGCTACGAGACCGAGACGGCGGAAGGCATCGTCAAGGCGGTGATCGCCGGCGGCAAAACCGCGAAGGAGCTGAAGAAGGGCGATGAGGGCGCGCTCATCCTCAACCAGACGCCGTTCTATGGCGAGTCCGGCGGCCAGGTCGGCGACGAAGGCCTGATCAAGGGGCCTAAGGGCGCCCTTTTTCGCGTGACCGACACGCAGAAGAAGCTCGGCGATCTCTTCGTGCACATGGGTGTCGTCGAGAACAGCGCGTTCGCGGCGGGCGATGCGGTAGAGCTTGTGGTCGATCATGCGCGCCGCTCGGCGACGCGGTCCAATCACTCCGCGACGCACTTGCTGCACGAGGCCTTGCGCGAAGTGCTCGGCACGCACGTCGCACAGAAGGGTTCTTTGGTCTCGCCCGACCGCCTGCGCTTCGACTTCTCGCACACGAAGCCCATGTCGGCGGAGGAAGTGGCGAAGGTCGAGGATATCGCGAACGGCATCATCGCGCAGAACACGGCCGTCGAGACACGCCTCATGGGGCTCGAGGATGCCATGCAGTCCGGCGCAATGGCCCTATTCGGCGAGAAGTACGGCGATGAGGTACGCGTCGTTTCCATGGGACTGCCGCTGGAGGGCTCGAACAAGGCTTGGTCGGTGGAACTCTGCGGCGGCACGCACGTAAAGCGCACCGGCGACATCGGCCTCGTCCATGTCATTGCCGAGAGCGCGAGCGCGGCCGGCGTGCGCCGCATCGAGGCGCTGACCGGCGATGGCGCGCGGGCGTATCTCGTCGCGCAGGAAGCGCGCGTGCGCGAGCTTGCCGGTCTCCTGCGCGCGAAGCCCGAGGATGTCGTGGATCGCGTCAAGCAGATCGTCGAGGAGTGGCGTCAGCTCGAGCGTCAGCTCTCCGATGCAAAGCGGCAAATCGCGCTCGGCGGCGGCGGTAATGGCGTGGCGGCGACGGACGGCGGTCAAGCGATCCGCACGATTGGTCAGGTGAAGATGCTCGCGCGCACGGTGCAGGGGCTCAACCCGAAAGATCTGCGCGGGCTCGTCGATGACGGCAAAAAGCAGGTCGGCTCGGGGATCGTCGCGATCGTCGGCGTCACCGAAGACGGTAAGGCCGGTCTCGCGGTCGGCGTCACCGACGACCTCACGAAGTCGCACAGCGCTGTCGATCTCGTGAAGGTCGGTGCTGCGGCGCTCGGCGGCAAGGGCGGTGGCGGCCGGCCGGACATGGCGCAGGCCGGCGGCCCCGATGGCTCCAAGGCCGCGGATGCGCTGAGCGCCATCGAGAAGGCGCTGGCGGGCTGAGCCGCCAGCGTTTTGCCGCTCAGGCCACCGCTGTCATCAGCGGCTTGAGGCTGTCGAGCGTCTCGAAGCGCTCGATCAGGCGCAGGGCCTCGCCCGTGCGGGCGCGTCCGATCACCGGCTCGGCGAGCGAATGGAACTTCGCGCGCAGCTTCTCGCCCTGGGCAGCCACATCGCTCGCGGGAATGCCGACGTTCGTCTCAGCAAGCAGCTCGCGACCATCCTTGAGCACGAGAGCAACAGCGGCGCCGTGGCGATGCTCCTGCGGCAGCGGCACCGTATCCAGCGTCACGCGACGCGAGCCCGCACGATAGTCGGCGCGGTTCGCCATCTCGTCGGAGTACGTGCCGAGCGCGGCCGTATCCTCACCACCGAGCGCCATCGCAGCGAGATGGCGGATCGAGAACTTGATCTCGAGCCCCGTCTTCGGCTCCGGAATGTCGCACACCTTGAGATGGCCGGGATCGACCTTGAGCGTGATCTTCTCGACATCGCCGAGGCCGATGTTGTGGCGGCGCTTGAGGTCGCGGATGGCCTCGATGGTCGAGTGCGTGAGGTAGCAGGCGGCGTGATACTTGAAGAGGTTCGCCTCGACCTCGAAGGGTGCGGCGGCATCCGGCCGGATCGCGCGCGGCACGAACTCCGGCACCTGCGTATAGGCAAAGCCCTGCGGGCCTTCGATCGCATCATCGCGCGCCGTGAAGCCACGCGCTGCGAGCCGCGCCGCGATGACGCCGTTCATGGCCGCCTTGCCGACGTGCAGCGGCTTGGTCATGGTGCCGAAGTTGTACTTGAGGCCCGCCGCTTCCGAGGCCGCAATGCCGAGAGCGACAGCCGTCTGCTGCGCATCGAGACCCATGAGCCGCGCTGAGGCGGCGGTCGCGCCGAACGTGCCGAACGTGCCTGTCGCGTGAAAACCCTTCACATAGTGGCTCTGCCCCGCCATGGCGCCGATCTGGCACTCGACCTCGTAGCCCGCGATGAAGGCAAGCAGGACATCGCGCCCGCTCTTGCCTAAGGACTCGCCGAGCGCCAGCGCTGCAGCCGCGACCGGCGCCGTCGGATGGCCGCCCATGTCGGCATTCACATCGTCGTAGTCGAGCGCGTGCGAGAGCGTGCCGTTGATGAGCGCGGCGTCATGCGCCTTGGCGCGGGCACCGAGCGCGACGAGCGTCACCGGGCCGTCCTTGCCGCCGAACTCATCGAGCAGCAGCGGCGCCAGATCCTCGCGCGATCCCGCGATCGTCACGCCGAACCAATCGAGCAGCGCGTGCTTCGCCCATGTCGTGGCGCTGTCGGAAACCTGTGCTGCCGCGAGTGCACTCGCCCAGCGCGCGAGGTCGCGGGTAGGAGCAAGTTCGGATTGGCCTGCTGACATGGACGGTCCTCCTCGACTGGCGGCTGGCTGTTGGTGCCGCGCTCGTTGCATGGCGAGGAAGTCTACACGAGGCACAGCGGGCCGGAAGCACTGTCCGTACATATCACCCTGTCAGGACGGGCGGGCACGCGAACGGCTGATGATGAACGCGATCAGGACCGCAACCAGGGTGGCGGCGAGCCCGTACCACGTAAGCGCATATTCGAGATGGCGATTGGGCAGCGTCAGGCGCGTCGTGCCACCCTGCGGCCAGCCGCCGGGATTGGCAGGCGTGGCCTCGGCATCGAGAAAGAGCCGGACGGCCTTGCCCGCGTCTGCGCCGAGTGCTGCGCGCGCCATGCCATCGAAGTCGCGCCAGTACCAGACGCCCTTCGCGTCGCGATCGGGATCGAACGTGCCGCGCTGCGGCGGCGCACGCAGAAGGCCGACGATTTCGACTTCGCCGGGAAGCTGACCCTGAGCACGCGAGGACGGCGACTTGAGCGCTTCGGTGACATAGCCGCGATTAACGAGGATGAAGCGACCATCGGCGAGTCGCAGCGGCGTATAGACGTGATAGCCGGGCCCCTGCTTGGGATCAGGCTCCCAGATGAGTTGCTCGCTCTCGTGGAGGAACGTGCCGCGCACGCGCACGCGGGCGTATTCGGCGTCAGCAGCAGACGACTTTTCGATCTCGGCGAGCGACACCGGCGGCTGATGCGTGCGCGCCGTGATCTTGGCGATGAGATCTTCCTTCCACTCCTTGCGCTGTATCTGCCAGGTGCCGAGCGCGAGCAGGATGGCAAACGCCGGTAACGCCAGCGCCAAGGGCCAGAAGAGGCCTGCCGCTTTCGACCGCCCGACACTCATGCGCTAATCCCCGGCCAATCGGCCTTCCTCGGCCTTGTGCTTGAACTGCAGTGCAATCAGCAGGGCCTTGAGGAAGCGCAGCAGGCCGAGCGCGAGGAGCGGCGTGCCGACGCCCCAGAGCAGCAGGTGCACCCAGAGCGGCGGTCCGACCTTGAATTCGAGGATCAGCGCGCCGCCGAGAACTAGGAACCCGAGGATCATGATGGCGAAGATGGCGGGGCCGTCGCCCGTGTCGATGAACTTGTAATCGAGCCCGCACTTTTCGCAGCGCTCGCGGAGTGCCAATGGTCCGCTGAAGAGCGCGCCTTCACCACAGCGCGGGCAGCGCGCCTGCAAAGCGGCCTTGATTGCCGGAACGGATGGGGCGGCGTCGTTCATGGCTGCGAATAAGCACCATCAGGAGCCCACGGCAAGGCCGAGAAACGACGCAGCCGCGGGCTCTCAAAGCGTCGCGATGCGCCGCGCGATCTCGGCAAGCGTCGCGCGCGTCTCGGGCGTCCACTCGGCTGCGCGCGAGGAAAAGAGCGTTGCCTCGGACTTCAGCAGCACGCCGTCATCGAGCACCTTGAGGCCATTGGCCTTGAGCGTCGTGCCGGTCGTCGTGATGTCGACGATCAGCTCGGCCGTGCCGGCAGCCGGCGTACCCTCTGTCGCGCCGAGGCTCTCGACAATGCGATAGCTGGCGATGCCGTTGGCCTGGAAGTGGCGCCGCGTGATGTTGATGTACTTCGTCGCGACGCGCAGGTGACGGCCGTGCACACGGCGAAAGTCACGCCCGACGGCCTCGATATCGCTCATGACGCGCACGTCGATCCAAGCCGCCGGCACTGCGGCCACGACATCGGCATGGCCGAAGCCGAGCTTGCGCATGATCTGGAAGCGCTTGTCCATGTCCACGACCTGCTCGTGCACCAGATCCTCGCCGGTAACGCCGATGTGGGCGCGGCCGGCCTTGAGCTGCTCCACGATCTCGGAAGCCGATACGAAAATAACCTCGGCGCCGTCGAGCCCTTCGATCGCGCCGCGATAGCCGCGCTCCGAGCCGACTTTCTTCAGCACCATGCCGGCCCGCGCGAAAACCTCGGCCGTCTGCTCCATGAGACGGCCTTTGGAGGGCACGGCGATGATCAGCGGATCGTTCATGGCGCGGCTCCTCCGGCTGCGAGCAAGAGGCGGTCGGTGTAGATGGCGGCGCCGACGGCAGGAATGGGGCGCGGCGCACCGACTACCTTCAGCAGCTCGTCGTAGCGTCCACCGCCCGCAATGGGGCTCGCTGGGCCGAACTCGTCGGAGCAGATCTCGAAGACGAAGCCGGTGTAGTACTCGAATTGACGGCCGAACTCGGCATCGAAGGTCGCCTGCGCGATGTTGGCACCACCCTTGGTAAGCAGCGAGAGGCGCCGCTCGAAGGCGTCGAGTGCCTCGCCGATATCGATGTCGTTCCGCTGGAAGAGGTCCTTGATGCGCGCACCGGCGGCGCGGACCGGCGCGGAAATGGCCAAATAGTTCTCGATCAGATCGGCAATGGATTTGGGCAGCGGCGCCGAATGCGCATCGAGGGAGATGGCGAGAAGGCGCGCAGCGATTTCGCCGACCGAACGCGTGCCGATCGCCTCGATGCCATGGGCGTCCAAATACTCCTGGACCAGCGCTTCGGCCTGCTTGGGCTTCTCCAGATCGAGCTTGGCAATGAGATCAGCCGGCAGGCCCTCGACGGCAGAACCCGGCATGGTGCTGAGACGCTTCAACTCGGCACGGAACGCGTCAGGGCGCCAGAACTGCGCAAGCAGGCGATGGCGCCAGCGCTCGGGAATATCCACGGCGTCGAGCAGCGCGTCGAACAGTCCGAGATCGCCGATGCGGATCTTCGGCGCCATGAGCCCTGCCGTCTTCACGGCTTCGAGCGTGCGCAACAGCACTTCCGCGTCGGCCTTGGCGTCGTCCGGCTGCGCGTAAAGCTCGATGCCGGCTTGGCGGAACTCGCGCGGATGCGCCGGCGAACCGCCGCCCGGCTGATAGCGGAAAACCGAGCCGTTGTAGCAGTAGCGCGCAGGCGTATCCGCATCGGGATGACGCTGCAGATAGATGCGCGCGGTCGGCACGGTGATGTCGGGACGCAGGCACAGCGTCTCGCCGTCCTGGTCCGTGAAGACGTACGTGCGCGCACGCAACCGCTCGCCGACCGCATCGAGGAAGATATCAGCGGGCTGGATGATCGATGGCGCGACGCGCTCGTAGGAGGCCTCGTTGAAGACCGCCATGATGACCGCGGCCTGCGCCTCGAGTGCCTCGAAGCTGTCGGATGTTTCGACTGCCATGGTGTCCTAGTCTTTGCTTGCCGCCGGCTGCCGGAAAGAAGCTCTCTATCGAGCGCGATGTGCCGTGCCGGCGGTGACTACTTCGTGAGGCATCATGTTGGATCGTCTGAATGTCGGCTCAGCACGCCCTTCACGGCGGAAACGAGCTGGTCTTCGGGAACGGAGAATTGCGCCGGACGCCCTTCGCGCCATTCCTTGGAGTCCTTGATCGTCTCGGCGGCTTTCGCGCCTTCGATCAGGTCCTTGATCTGAACTTCGCCCTTGGCAATCTCGTCGCCACCTTGAATGACAACGCACGGCGCGCCACGACGATCCGCATATTTCATCTGCGCCTTCATGCCGGATGTGCCGAGGTACATCTCGGCGGCGATGCCGGCCTGTCGCAAACGCTGCGCAAGGCGCTGATAACGCGGCAGATCCTTGCGGTCCATGACGAGGACGACGACGGGGCCGGTGCCGGCCGCGGATACGCCCTTCTGGAGATATTTGAGTGCCGAGAGCAGGCGCGAGACGCCCATCGAGAAGCCGGTCGCCGGCACGCGCTGGCCGGTGAAGCGCGCGACGAGATCGTCATAGCGACCACCGCCGCCGACCGAGCCGAAGCGCACGGGCTGGCCGTCATCGCCCGTGACCTTGAAGGTCAGCTCGGCTTCGAAGACGGGGCCGGTGTAGTACTCGAGGCCGCGGACGACTGAAGGGTCGATGCGGATCCGGTCGGCCGCATAGCCCGAACCTTCAGCGAGCGCCGCGATCTCATCGAGCTCGTCGAGACCCTGCCGACCGATCGCAGTGTCGTCGAGCACACTGCGCAATCGCGCGACGGTCTCGCGTCCGCTGGCAGCCGCCTCGACCGACACATAACCGATGACCTTGGCAATCTGCGCCTCGCCAAGACCCGCGCCCGGCGTGAAGTCGCCGCTCTCGTCCTTGCGGCCCTTGCCGAGCAAAGCGCGCACACCCTCGATGCCGAGGCGGTCGAGCTTATCGATGGCGCGCAGGACTGTGAGGCGGCCCGACGCGTGCTCCTCGCCTGCGAGGCCGATGGCCTCCATCACGCCATCGAGCACCTTGCGGTTGTTGACCTTGATCACGTAGTCGCCGCGCTTGATGCCGAGGCGCTCCATTGTGTCGGCCGCGAGCATGCAGATCTCGGCATCGGCCGCGACACTCTCGGAGCCGACCGTATCCGCATCGAACTGCGTGAACTGGCGGAACCGTCCCGGCCCCGGCTTCTCGTTGCGCCAGACGGGTCCGGTCGCATAGCGGCGATAGGGCTTCGGCAGGTGGTCGTAGTTCTCGGCGACATAGCGCGCGAGCGGCGCCGTCAGATCATAGCGCAGCGAAAGCCACTGCTCGTCCTCGTCCTGGAAGGAGAAGACACCGGCATTGGGCCGGTCCTGATCGGGCAGGAATTTGCCGAGCGCGTCGGTGTACTCGATGGCGCTCGTCTCCAGCGGCTCGAAGCCGTAGGACTCGTACACCCCGCGAATGGTCGCCAGCATGCGGGCGAGCGCGCGGGCATCCGCCGGACCCGTATCCTGGAATCCCTTCGGCAGGCGCGCCTCAGGGCGCTGATCTTTCTTCGTTTTCTGCATAACGGCGGGCCGCGGTGCCTCACGGGATGGCAGCAATTGGGCCGCCTTATATCCCTTTGCGCACCGCGGCGAAAGCCGAACCGGGAGAGCGGTTAAGTTGCAGAGGCCCCGATCTATGCGATGGCCCGACTTGCAGGAACCGCCTCGACCCCCAAAGCCTCAGCCACGGCGGGGTAGGTGATCCGCCCGGCATGGACATTGAGGCCCGCGAGGAGGTGGGGATTTTCGGCCATGGCGCGCTTTGGCCCCTTGTCGGCGAGCGCCAGGATGAAGGGCAGCGTCGCGTTGTTGAGGGCGAAGGTGGAGGTGCGCGCAACCGCTCCCGGCATGTTGGCGACACAGTAGTGCACGACGTCATCGATGATGAAGGTCGGCGCCGCGTGCGTGGTCGCCCGCGAGGTCTCGGCGCAGCCGCCCTGGTCGATGGAGATGTCGACGATGACCGAGCCGCGCTTCATGGCCTTCACCATGTCGCGCGTGATGAGCTTCGGCGCCTCGGCACCCGGCACGAGCACCGCACCGATCACGAGATCCGCGTCGAGCACGTAGTCTTCGACCGCCTGCTTGGTGGAGAAGACCGTCGTCAGCCCGGCACCCATCTGGTTCTTCAGATCTGCGAGGCGGTCGATGTTGATGTCGAGGATGGCGACCTGCGCTTCGAGACCGAGGGCCATGCGCGCCGCGTTTGCACCCGATACGCCGCCGCCGAGCACCACGACCTTGGCCGGCGGGACACCTGCCGTTCCGCCGAGCAACATCCCGCGCCCGCCCTGTTCCATCTCCAGGCAGTGCGCGCCGGCCTGGATGGCCATGCGGCCTGCGACCTCGCTCATCGGCGCGAGCAGCGGCAGACCGCCGCGCGCGTTGGTTACCGTCTCATAGGCGATGGCGGTCGCGCCCGACGCCATGAGGGCCTTGGCCTGCTCAGGGTCAGGAGCGAGATGGAGATACGTGAAGAGCGTCTGCCCCGCGCGCAGCATCTTGCATTCAGCGGGCTGCGGCTCCTTCACCTTCACGATCATGTCGGCCTTGGCGAAGACTTCGGCAGCCGACGGCAGGATCGTCGCGCCGGCCTTGCGGTAGTCGTCGTCGGTGATGCCCTGGCGCAGGGCCGCATTGGTCTCGACCACGACCTCGTGGCCGCGCGCGACCGCCTCTCGCACCGAAACCGGCGTCATGCCGACGCGATACTCGTGAACCTTGATTTCCTTCGGAACGCCGATCCGCATGGGGTCCTCCCGCTCAGCCGCTCACCACGATTGAATTTTGAGCCTCAGGATGAGCAAAACGGCACGAAATCGAGCTGTTATTCACCCACTTCATGCAATAATTTCCGGGCTACGAGACAAGTTCCGGGATAATCTTCGAATGAACGTGGACCCGATCGATCGGCGCATCCTACGCGCCTTACAGACGGACAGCCGTCAGACAGTCGCCGAGATCGGTGCGATCGCGGGGCTTTCGCCGTCGGCCTGTCACCGGCGGATCCGCAGCCTCGAGCAGGCGGGCGTGATTGCCGGATATACGGCCCGGCTCGACCGCCGCGCACTCGGCTATGCCATGGAGTTCTTAGTCGAGGTGGCGCTGCGCTCGCAGAGCGACAAGGCGCTGGAAGCCTTCGAGCGCGCGGTCGAAGCCACGCCCGAAATCCTCGAATGCCATCTCATGGCGGGCGGAACGGACTACCTGCTGCGCGTCGTCGCAGTGGATGCCGCCGATTTCGAGCGCATTCATCGCGAGCGCCTGGCCCGCCTCCCGCACGTCGCACGGATTCAAAGCCACCTGTCGATCCGCGCCGTGCGGCCCTGGGCGGGCTATCCGCCACGCGAGACCTGATCGGCGTTCGCTGACCACAATATGGGCTAAATCCTCCATACCAGTGGCGGCCGGCGCCACGGCTGCTCTAACAATCGGGCGTCACACGGATTTTGCGCGCGCCCTCGAAGCAGCTATTCTGTCGGCGCCCCATGGACGGCTGCCGCCATCCGCACCTCCGGGAGGCTGGAGATCTCATGGTCCATTTGCGATCCCCGAGGAAACGTCAGATCGGCGCCGCGCTCGTCGCTGCCTCGGCGTTGTTTGGCGTCGATGGCGCCAACGCCCACCCGCACGTCTTCGTGACGACAGAAACGACCGTGCTCTACGAGAACGGTACGATCATCGGGCTCAGGCAGAAATGGTCGTTCGACGATTTCTACACGTCCATGGCCATCCAGGGCCTCGATACGAACAATGACGGCACCTATGACCGCAGCGAGCTCGAAGAGCTTGCCAAGGTCAACATGGAAGGCCTCAAGGAGTTCGAATACTTCACGACGGCGCGGCTCTCGGGCGAGAAGCTGAAGTTCGAAGCGCCAAAGGATTTTTGGCTCGAGCACGCCGATGCCCCAGAGGGCGCGGTCGAAGTCACCAT
This sequence comes from Pseudomonadota bacterium, assembly GCA_023430315.1. Classification (GTDB taxonomy): domain Bacteria; phylum Pseudomonadota; class Alphaproteobacteria; order Rhizobiales; family Hyphomicrobiaceae. The sequence goes on from JAEZAW010000180.1 coordinate 18,725, forward strand.
GAAGACCGGCGATGCGGCCTTCGAGGGCACGGGCGTCGCGATGCCCAAGAAGGAAGCCGAGCAGCCAGGCTTTTTCGCGCGCATCTGGAACTGGCTTTTCGGAAGCTCAAAGGATGCTCCCGCAGCAACTACCGAGAAGCCGGCAGAGCGAGAAAAAGTGCTGAGCCTCCATTTCACGCTGCCGCTCGCCCAGCCCGTTCTGGCTGACGCTCCGGGCTTCGATTTCACGGTCGCCGATCCGAGCTTCTATATCGCCTTCCAGATGGCGGAGAAGGATCCTGTTGTCCTGGGCGCCGGTGCGCCGACAGGCTGCCGGGCGACGATCGGTGAGGTTGCCGCCCCGACGCCGCCGACGGCCGAGGACGTCGCAAAATCCGCAGCTCAGCCCAATCCCGCCGCCGACGTGAGTAAGCTCGGCGATGCTTTTGCCCAGCAGTTCGGCAGCCAGTCGGTCGGCTTCGGCTCGGCGATGGCAGCCAAGATCACCTGCGGACCACCCTCATGATCGCATCCGCTCTCCAACCTTCCACCGCGATGTGGCGCACATTGGCGTGCGCGTTCCTCTTCATCGCTCTCATCGTGCCGGGTGTGGGTGCGCTCGCGCAGACGCCGAGTGCGCCGCCAGCGACCGCGCCGAAGAGCTTCCTGCCACCCACCAAGGCCGCTGAGCAGCCAACCGGCATCGCCGGGCGCGCGTACGCTTGGCTGATGACCAAGCAATCCGAGATCAACCGCCGCCTCGCGACTGCCGTGCGCGAGATCCGCACGGGTGATCCATGGTTCGCGACGCTCGTGCTGGCAGGTCTGAGCTTCGCTTATGGTGTGATCCATGCTGCCGGTCCTGGGCACGGCAAAGCGGTCATCTCATCCTATGTGCTCGCCAACGAGCAGACCGTCCGCCGCGGCATCGCGCTGTCGTTTCTCGCAGCGGCTTTTCAGGGACTTTCGGCACTGATCGTCGTCGGCATTCTGGTCGTGATCCTGAGCGCGACCGGCATGACCATGAAATCGACCGAAGCCTGGCTCGAGACCCTGAGCTGGGGGCTCGTGGCCGTGGTCGGCGCATGGCTGCTCTACACGCAGATCAAGGCTGCATGGCCGAAGCCGGCGGCGGCCGGCCATACGCACGCGCATGGCCATGACCACGGCCATCATCATCATCATGATGGGCACGATCACCATGGCCACGCTCACGCCCGCAGCCACGATCACGGGCACGCGCACGGTCACGGTCATTCGCACGCGCACCACCATCATGATCATGACCACGTGCACGCCGCCGACGGGAGCTGCTGTAGTCACGCTCACATGCCCGATCCGAGCCAGCTTCAGGGCCCGTGGTCATGGCGGCAGGCCTTCGCGATCGCCTTCGCCGTCGGCATTCGTCCCTGCACGGGCGCGATCCTCGTGCTCGTCTTCGCGATCAGCCAGGGTCTGATGTGGGCCGGTGTCTTCGCAACGTTCGCCATGGCCATCGGCACAGCCATCACCGTCTCGTTCCTGGCGGCGCTCGCGGTCGGCTCGCGCGAGCTCGCCATGCGGCTCGGCGGGGGCAAGGAGAGCGTGTGGGGCGCACGCGTACGCACGGCGGCCGGCATCGGCGGCGCAGGCCTCGTCCTCGGGCTCGGCCTCGTCCTCATGGTCGGCTCGCTGCAGGGCACGAACGTGTTCTGAGGCCCAGCGCCGTCAGGCGCGTTCTGAGGCTGGCGCCTGCCAGCGTCCATGCTAAGACAGTCCCGCCATCATCAACATTCAGCGTGAGGAAGCGCGTCACCATGGCCCTTATCAGACACGAGTCCGCCGGCATTCTCTCCAAGGCCGTCGAGGCGAACGGTTTCGTCTTCACTGCCGGCATCACGGCGAACGACCGCAACAAGGACATCGGCGGCCAGACCAAGGAAATCCTTGCCGAGATCGATCGCATCCTCGCGCTCGCCGGCTCCGACAAGTCGAAAGTCGTGTCGGCCACCATCTGGGTCACCGACATCCGCAACCGCGATGCCATGAACGTCGTCTGGAACGAGTGGACCGGCGGCAAGAACCTGCCCGGCCGCGCCTGCATCGAAGCGCGCCTCGCCGATCCGAAGCTGCTGGTCGAGATCGGCGTCATCGCGACCAAGTAACTCATGATCATCCGTCGCGAGCTTGAGCCTCTCCTCGCCAATGTGGTGGAGGCAGGGGACATGATCTTCACGGCCGGCTGCATCGCCGACGACGAGAGCCTCGACGTCGGCGGGCAGACGCGGCAGGCGCTCGGCGATCTCGATCGCTACCTGTCCCTCTGCGGCAGCGACAAGTCGCACATTCTTCAGGTCGTGATCTGGCTATCGGACATCCGCTTTCGGGATGACATGAACGTCATCTGGAACGAGTGGACCGGCGGCAAGAACCTGCCGGCGCGCGCTTGCGTCGAAGCGCGCATGGCGACGCCCGGCTGTCTCGTCGAGATCGCGGCGATTGCCGTCAAGAGCGGCGCGAGCAAGAAGGCACCCGCATGAGCAATGTCCCTTCTGAAGGCCGGCCTGAGCCCGGGCGGCGCAACCAGTACGCGCAGTTCATGCCGGTGCAGACGCGCTGGAAGGACAATGACGTCTACGGCCACGTGAATAACGTCGAGTACTACTCGTATTTCGACACGGTCGTGAACCGGTATCTGATCGATCCCGGCGGCCTCGATTTCCATACCGCGCCGATCGTCGGCATCATGGCCGAGACGATGTGTCGCTTCCACCGCTCGTTCGCCTATCCGGAGGCGATCGACGCCGGCCTGAGGGTCGGCCGGCTCGGGAAATCGTCCGTCCGCTACGAGGTCGGACTATTCGGCGAGGGCGAGGATGAGGCCCGCGTGGAAGGCCATCTCGTGCATGTTTTCGTCGAGCGGGCGACCAACAAGCCCGTGCCGATTCCGGCCGGCATCCGCGCGGCGCTGGAGCGCCTCGTGGTCGCCTGATACCCGTCCGAACGGGTCAAGTCCGGCGGCCTGATCCTGGAAGCATTCCAACGGAATGCGGTGCACTGTAGCTTCCGCGCCATAGCATCGTCTTGACCAAATCAGGCATGTTCTCAGCGGGCAGATGGAGTCGGTCCGCACGCATCGGCCGTTGCGGGCAACTCGCAATGGGCTGGGAAACATCATGAAGCGTATGTGCTTGGTGGCCGCGGGAACGGCCGTGCTGATTGGGCTCGCCGGAACGCCGGCGCTTGTTCAGGCTCAGGAGACCGGGCTTGCCTCGATCCATTCCTGGGTAGCTGTCGGACGCAAGACGTGCATGGAAACGCACACCCACGACGGGAACGGCACCGGCAAGACCAAGAAGGATGCCGAAAAGGCGGCCATCCAGAACTGGGAGTCGTTCACAGCCTGGGAATACGGCTCGCCCTGGGGTCGCTACAGCGAGTCGGTAGGCAAGGTCGTTAACTGTGATAAGACGACGACCTCCGACTTCAGTTGCCATGTGAACAGTCGGCCGTGCAAAAGCAGCAGAAGCGTTGCAGTTCGCAAGGCTAAGGCCAAGCCGCCTGCAAAGCCCTGACGTCGTCCGTCGACGGGGACCCCGTTGATCCAGTTTCGCCCCATCCTTCTGGCCCTCGGCCTGATGGTCTGTCTCGTGGCTGTGGCGATGCTGCTTCCCATGGCCGTCGACTACGCGGACGGCCACTCGAGCGGACTCGTGTTCGCCATATCGGCACTCGTCACGCTCTTCATCGGCGTGCTCATGGTGCTCTTCGCCTACACCCCCCGTCCTCCACGTACGGGCCTTCGCGAAGCATTTCTTCTCACGACTCTGTGCTGGACCGTCGTGCCAGTGTTTGGCGCCGTGCCGTTCGTCGGCCTGGGATTGCCGCCGGCGGATGCATTCTTCGAGACGGTCTCCGGGCTCACCACGACCGGCGCCACCGTGATCACCAATCTCGATAACCAGCCTCGCGGTATTCTGCTCTGGCGCGCTTTGCTGCAGGGCATTGGAGGACTGGGCATTATCGTCGTCGCCATCCTCATCCTGCCCTTCCTAAGGATCGGCGGCATGCAGCTCTTCCAGACGGAAAGCTCGGACCGCTCGGAGAAGATCGTCCCGCGCGCGCGTCAGCTTGTAGCCTCCATTTGCGGTGTCTTCATTGGTTTGGTTCTCGCGTGCGCCACCGTTTTCATGATTTTGGGCATGACGCCATTCGACGCCATCTGCCATGCACTGCCCACCATATCTACGGGAGGCTTCTCGACCCATGATCAGAGCTTTGGCCACTTCGAGTCCGCTGCCCTTCATTGGGCCGCCATCTTCTTCATGATCTGCGGCGCCCTGCCCTTCGTACTATTTATCAAGACCAGCCGCGGTGATGCGTGGTGCCTATGGCGGGACCAACAGGTGCGCGGCATCCTGACATTGCTGTTCACGGCCTCTATGGTCCTGGCGATCTGGCTGACGCTCACCAAGCATCTGCATTTTTCCGATGCCATGCGCCTGGCCACATTCAATGTCGTATCGGTGGTCACGACAACGGGGTTCACGAGCGCTGACTATGCGAGCTGGGGTCCCTTTGCCGTCGGCGTATTCTTCATCCTGTTGTTCGTCGGCGGCTGCTCGGGCTCGACGTCAGGCGGCATCAAGATCTACCGCCTGCAGGTAGCTTCTCTGCTCACCCGCAGCCACTTGCTACACCTCATCAGCCCGCACCGGATCGTAACACTCCTCTACAACGGCCGGCGACTGCCCGAGGACGTCCCTTTCTCCGTCGTTGCGTTCCTCGCGCTCTACATGACGACGATCGGCCTGTTTACCGTCGTACTCACGGCCATGGGACTAGACCTCGTGACCGCGCTTTCGAGCGCCGCGACGGCTGTGTCCAATGTCGGCCCGGGCCTCGGAGAAATCGTCGGTCCGTCGGGCACGTTCGCGACGTTGCCGACAGGCGCGAAGTGGGTACTCTCGGCCGCGATGCTGCTCGGACGCCTCGAGCTGTTCACCGTGCTCGTGCTCTTCCGGCCGGAATTCTGGCGGAGCTGAGCCCGTAGCTCCCGTCCCTCCAAGTTCTTTCAGATCTCAGCCCGTCACCGGCACGGGCCCGCGCATGCGCTGCATCGAGTGTGCTGCAACGAAGAGCAACGCCGCGAGGATGACGTTGTATCCGACGTGCAGCCCAAGTGCGGGTAGCAGCGGCACGTAGCCCGCAACGTCGATGCCGATGATCGGCTTCACGATTGCCGCGACGACAGTCGGTAGAACCATCAAGACGCCCGCAATCGCAAACAGTGCCGTCTCAGTCCCGTTTGTGCGCGTGCGATAGTAGCGCTGGAAGGCGAAGGCGAGCAGTGCGATGCCGGCGCCGGTCTCGAGTGTGATCTCGAGAATATCGAACCAGTTCCCGTCTTTCGGCATCTTCATCAGCAGCCCGATTCCGAGCGGATCGAGCACGAATACGAACGGCACGAGGAATGCCGGCATCGTGTACTTCCATGACTGCAGCGTCGTCTTATAGGGATTGCCGCCGGTGATCGCCGCGGCCGCGAAGGGCGACAGCGCCGTCGGCGGCGAAACCTCCGAGAGCACGGCGTAGTAGAAGATGAACATGTGCGCGGCGAAATCGGGAACGCCGAGCTTGATGAGGGCCGGCGCGGCGATCACCGCGCAGAGGATGTAGGACGCCGTCACCGGCACGGCTAGACCGACAATCCAGACGATCAACGACGTGTAGATCGCGGTGAGGATCAGACTGCCGCCAGCATACGTGATGATGATGTCGGCGAACTTCTGCGCGAGACCGGTGAGCGTGACGCTGCCGACGATGATGCCGGCGGCCGCGCATGTCGGCGCGACGTTCAGGACGCCGGTCGTCCCTTCCTGCAGCGCCTTGGCGAGCTTGCGCGGCCAGAGCGCCGTATCCCAGCGGAAATAGCTGACCAGGATCGCCATCATGGTCGCCCAAAAGACGGAGAGCACGGGCGAGAAGCCCATGAGCATGAACACGACGATCGAGATCAGCGAGCCGAAGTGGAACCAGTAGCTCTTGGTGAGCCGCCAGAGCGTCCCCTCTTCGATCATGAGATCGCTGCCGCTCGCGCCGTACTTCTTGGCATCGAGCTCGACCATGACGAAGATGCCGAAGTAGTAGAGCAGCGTCGGAAGGATCGCCATCCAGATGACGTCGATGTACGAGATCTTGAGGTACTCGGCGATCAGGAAGGCCGCGGCACCGAGCACGGGCGGCGATATGATCGCGCCGAGACCGCCCGCTGCCAGCAGGCCGCCGGCCGCGTTCTTCTCATAGCCGGCCTTGGCGAGCATGGGATGCGCGACCGTGCCGATCGTGACGGTCGTTGCGACGCCGGAGCCCGATGGTCCGCCCATGAGGAAGGACGACAGCACCACGGCACGCCCGGCGGAGTTGCGCCGTCCGCCCATGGCCGCGAACGAGAAGTCGATGAAGAACTTGCCGGCGCCCGAGGCCTGCAGGATGGCGCCGAAGATCGTGAAGAGAATGATCAGACTCGACGAGACGTCGACGGCGGAGCCGAAGATGCCTTCGAGCGTCATGTAGAGGTGCGCGACGAGGCGGTCGACGTCGTAGCCGCGGTGCGTCCAGGGCGCCGGCAGATACTTGCCGTAGATGGCATAGAGCACAAAGGCGATGGCGACGATGGGCATGATGATGCCAGTCGTCCGCCGCGTGGCCTCGAGCACGAGTGCAATGAAGAGGACACCGACCCAGACTTGGACGGGCGTTGGCGCCGTGGCGTAGTCGCCGAAATCCGCGCCTTGCGCGAGAATGTAAATTACGGTCCCGGCAGCGGCAGCGGCGAAGATCCAGTCCCACCAGCGGATCTGGTCGCGATAGCGGGCGGCGATCGGAAACAGCAGGAAGACGAGGACGAGCACGATGCCGACGTGGCCGGGGCGCAGGATGTGCGTCGGAACGATGTCGTAAGCCGCATAGAGATGGAACAGCGTCGAGGCAATGGCGATGCCGGTGATGAAGTAGCCGACCCAGCCGCCAACGCGATTGAATGCCCCCTCCTCCTCCTCGATGAACTTCTCAACGGCCTTGCGGGCGTCTTCGCTCATCTCTGCAGATGCCGGTCCTTGCGCCGCTGCGACGCTCCCCTGCTCCTGGCTCATTGAGTGCTCCTTCCCAGCTCAGAGGCGTCGTCGTGCGCCCGGCTCTTACAGGCAAAGCCGCCGGCGCTTCACGCTCCGGCGGCTTTTCGATTCTGGACGAGACGAGATCAGTCGACCTTGATGCCTTTTTCGGCGAAGTACTTGAGCGCGCCGGGATGGAACGGGACGCCCGCCTTGGCCTTGGTCTGGTTCTCGGCCTTGATGTTCAAGGCTTCCTTGTGCGTAAGCGCCAGCTCCTCGCGCTTCTCCAGCATCAGCTTGGTGAGCTGATAAGCGAGATCAGCCGGCATGCTCGCATTGACCGCCATGATGTTCCAGACGGCCACGTTCTTGTTGTCGGTCTCCTGCCCGCCATAAGTCCCCTTCGGGATGACGGTCGCCGAATAGATGTTGCCGTACTTGGCGACCATCTTGTCGACGTTCTGCGCGATGTCGAGCATGCGGATTTTCACGCCTGGCGTCGCGCCGAGGTCGGTCACGGCCGCCGTCGGCAGGCCGCCGACCCAGAAGAAGGCGTCGATCTTCTTGTCCTTGATCGCGTTGACGCTCTCGGCGACGCCGAGACGCTCACGCTTCATGTCCTTGTCCTTGTCGAGGCCGGCCGCCTCGATGACACGGAAGGCGAACACCTCGGTGGCGCTGCCCGGCGAACCGGTCGAAACGCGCTTGCCCTTGATGTCCTCGATCTTGGTGATGCCGGTGCCGTCGATGGTCACGACGTGCATATGGTTCGGGTACATGACGGTGAGCGCCTGGATCGGCAACTTGCCACTCGTGAACTTGTCGGTGCCGTTGATGGCATCCCATGACGCGTCCACCTGGGCGAAGGCGATGTCCGCACGGCCCGAGCCGATAAGCTGCAGGTTGGCGACCGAGCCGCCCGTCACTTCCGCGGCAGCCGTCGTGTTCGGGATGTTCTTGCCGATGATGCTGGCGAACCCGCCGCCGAGCGGATAGTAAACGCCGCCCGTTCCGCCCGTGGTAATCGAAAGCTGCTTGGTCTGCGCAACAGCCGCCGCCACGCTGAATGCCACGGCCACACCTGCCGTGAGCGCAAGTAGACGCTTCATTTAGATCCTTCCTCCCAAGAGACTAGTCTTCGAGGCACCTCAGCTCGCCCGGCACGCCGCCCTTCCACGTTCGTGCCGCTCTGAACAAAAGGCCGTTGGGCTGTCTAACGGACAACAGCCCTTAAAACCAAGCAGTAATCTGCGTTCAAGTTACTTTTCTGAAATCAAGCGCCGAAACGGCCGGATGTGCCGAGAAAATCAGCAGAAATGCTGGCCGGGATCCGCCCGCCGGAGGGGCGCTGAAACGATCGCGGCCGCCCTTCTGTCCGAAGAGCGACCGGCTGATCGTCGATATGCCGCGGGCATCCCGCGCCTGGCGCTACTTCCACTCGACCTTGACGATCTCGTAGGACTTCGAGCCCTTGGGCGTCGTCACCTCGGCGGTGTCGCCCTTGCCCTTGCCGATGAGAGCGCGCGCGATCGGCGAGCTGATCGAGATCTTGCCCTCGCGCACATCGGCCTCCATCTCGCCGACGATCTTGTATTTGACCTTCTCGTCGGTGTCCTCGTCGATGAGGCTGACGGTGGCGCCGAACTTGATCTTGTCACCGGACATCTTGGTCGTATCGATGACCTCGGCGCGCGAGAGCTTGTCCTCGAGGTCAGCGACCTTGGACTCGTTCAGACCCTGGGCCTCCTTGGCCGCGTGGTACTCGGCGTTCTCGCTCAGGTCTCCGTGCGCGCGAGCTTCGGCAATAGCCTGGATAATCCGTGGACGTTCCACGGCTTTGAGGCGGTGCAGCTCCGTCTCGAGCTTCTGAAAGCCCTCGGTCGTCATCGGAACCTTTTCCATCGCCATATCCAAGTCTCCCAACCGGCTCGGCCACCTGGCCGATACCGCCGAATCAGTCGCAACAATCCACGGGAATAACGCCAGCTTCCCCCGTCCGGACCCCCTTGGCAAGGGCCTCAGGCGGTGCGGCTAACATAGGCCTGAAGTGGCGCTACTTTAAGGTGACCGCGTCGCAGGGCCTTAATGGCACCGGTTACGGCGATCGCTCCTGCGAGAGTCGTACAATAGGGAATGCGGTTGAGCAAGGCCGTGCGCCGGATGTCCTTGGAGTCGGCCAGCGCCTTGGCACCCTCGGTTGTATTAAAAACGAGGTCCACGTCCCCATTCTTCATGGCGTCCACGATGTGCGGGCGCCCTTCCAGAACCTTGTTCACATGCTCGCAGGGGATGCCGTGCTGTTCCAAGTGACGCTTCGTCCCCCGCGTCGCGAGAATGCGGAAGCCCATGTCGACCAGCTCCCGCATGGCGCCCAGAATGCCGTCCTTGTCCGCTTCCTTGAGCGACACGAAGACCGTGCCCTTGTCAGGAAGCGACTGGCCAGCACCGAGCTGGCTCTTGGCAAAGGCGAGCCCAAAATCCGTATCGATGCCCATGACCTCGCCCGTCGAGCGCATCTCCGGTCCGAGGATGGGGTCCACGCCAGGGAAGCGGGCGAAGGGGAATACGGCCTCCTTGACCGCGATGTGATCGAGCTTGCGCGGCTTGAGGCCGAAGCTCTTGAGCGATGCCCCGCCCATGATCCGCGCGGCGATGCTCGCGACCGGAAGCCCGATGGCCTTGGCGACGAACGGCACCGTGCGGCTCGCCCGCGGGTTCACCTCGATGACGTAGATCTCTTTGCCTTTGATCGCGTACTGGACGTTCATGAGCCCGACCACGTTAAGCGCCAGCGCCAGGTCGCGGGTCTGCTTCTCGAGGCGGATGACGATGGCGCTGTCGAGCGAGTGGACCGGAAGCGAGCAGGCGGAATCGCCGGAGTGAACGCCCGCCTCCTCGATATGTTCCATGATGCCGGCAACGAACGTGTCCTTGCCGTCGCTCAGGCAATCCACATCAACTTCTATCGCGCCGGAGAGGTAGCGGTCGATGAGCAGCGGCCGGCTCTCGGAGACGACGAGCTCGGAGGGCCGGTCGAGTGTCGCGGAGAGGCGCTGGATATACCGGTCCACCTCACCGCCATCGGCGACGATCTCCATGGCGCGGCCACCGAGCACGTAGGACGGCCGGATCACGATCGGATAGCCGATCCCGTCGGCGACAGCACGGGCCTCGGAGGGCGAGCGCGCAATGCCGCTCTCCGGCTGCTTGAGCCCGAGCTTGTCGATGAGGGCCTTGAAGCGATCACGGTCCTCGGCGAGGTCGATGGCATCGGGCGAGGTGCCGAGGATCGGCACGCCGGCATCTTCGAGCGCCTGCGCGAGCTTCAGCGGCGTCTGGCCACCGAACTGCACGATCACGCCCGCGAGCGTGCCGTTCGACTGCTCGACGCGGATGATCTCGAGCACGTCCTCGGCCGTCAGCGGCTCGAAGTAGAGGCGGTCCGAGGTGTCGTAGTCCGTCGAGACTGTCTCCGGGTTGCAGTTGACCATGATGGTCTCGAACCCGGCATCCGTCAGCGCGAAGCAGGCGTGACAGCAGCAGTAGTCGAACTCGATGCCCTGGCCAATACGGTTCGGTCCGCCGCCGAGGATCACGACCTTCTTCTTGTCCGTCGGATAAGCTTCGCAAACGGGCGCATCGAAGAGCCCGCGCTCGTAGGTCGAGTACATGTACGGCGTCGGCGAGGCGAACTCGGCGGCGCAGGTGTCGATGCGCTTGAAGACTGGCGCGAGGCCGAGCTTCTTCCTCAGTGCGCGCACGTCCGCTTCCTTCTTGCGGGCGAGCTTCGCAAGCCGCGCGTCCGAAAAGCCCATGGCCTTCAGGTCACGCAGTGCCTCGACGTTCTCCGGAAGGCCGTGCGCGATGACGCGCGCCTCCTCGTCAATGATCTCCTGCATACGCGCCAGGAACCACGGGTCGATGCGGCACGAGGCATAAATCTGCTCGTGGTCGACGCCCATGCGCATGGCCTGCGCAACTTTCAGCAGGCGATCCGGTGTCGGATGGGCAAGCGCAGCGCGTACGACGTTCTTATCGTCGCTGCCGCCCAGCCCCTCGAATGTGACGTCATCGAGACCTGTGAGGCCCGTTTCGAGGCCACGCAGCGCCTTCTGCAAGCTCTCGCCGAACGTGCGGCCGATGGCCATGACCTCGCCTACGGATTTCATCGCGGTCGTCAGTGTGGGATCGGCGCCCGGGAACTTCTCGAAGGCGAAGCGCGGAATCTTCGTGACCACGTAGTCGATGGTCGGCTCGAATGAAGCGGGCGTGGCTCCACCGGTAATATCGTTCTCCAGCTCGTCGAGCGTGTAGCCAACGGCCAGCTTCGCCGCGACTTTCGCGATCGGGAAACCCGTCGCCTTCGACGCCAGCGCCGACGAGCGCGACACGCGCGGGTTCATCTCGATGACGACGAGGCGCCCGTCGTCCGGGTTCACGGCGAACTGCACGTTCGAGCCGCCCGTCTCCACCCCGATCTCGCGCAGCACCGCGATCGAGGCGTTGCGCATGATCTGGTATTCTTTGTCCGTGAGCGTGAGCGCCGGCGCGACCGTGATCGAGTCGCCCGTGTGTACACCCATGGGATCGACGTTCTCGATGGAGCAGATGATGATGCAGTTGTCCGCCTTGTCGCGGACGACCTCCATCTCATACTCCTTCCAACCGAGCAGGCTCTCGTCGATGAGGATCTGTCCAACCGGCGAGGCATCGATGCCCGAGCGGGCGATCTGCTCGAACTCTTCCCGGTTGTAGGCGACGCCGCCGCCCGTGCCGCCGAGCGTGAAGGCTGGACGGATGATGGCCGGCAAGCCCACGGTGTCCAGAAGCCGCATAGCCTCGGCGTAGCCCGTCGCCGTGTCGTAGCGGACGATATTGCCTTCCGCGTCACGGATCGGCGGCGAGGAGGCAATAGCTGCGCGCGGGCTTTCGAGGCCAATGCGCTCCATGGCCTCGCGGAAAAGCTTGCGGTCCTCTGCCTTGTCGATGGCCTCCGCGCGCGCGCCGATCATCTCGACGCCGAACTTTTCGAGCACACCCATGCGCTCGAGTGCCAGCGCGGTATTGAGTGCCGTCTGCCCACCCATGGTCGGAAGCAGCGCGTCGGGCCGCTCCTTCTCGATGATCATGGCGACGATCTCGGGCGTAATCGGCTCGATGTAGGTCGCGTCCGCCAGCTCCGGGTCCGTCATGATCGTCGCCGGATTGGAATTGACGAGGATGATGCGGTAGCCCTCGGCCCGGAGCGCCTTGCACGCCTGGGTCCCCGAGTAATCGAATTCGCAGGCCTGGCCGATGACGATCGGGCCGGCACCAATGATGAGAATCGATTTGATGTCTGTACGCTTGGGCATGAGGCCGCTTTCTATTGCAGCTGCTCACGCTTGGCTATAGGCCGCGGCAAAGAGGCGGGGAGAGGCTGCCGGAGGCGTTTGCGGCCGTGCCCTCCGCGCACCGCAAAGGCGCCCGCCGGCGGCTCATCAGCCTTGACGGTGCGGCCCTGACCGCGCTCCCATGTGACGTGCAATATCAGTCCCGGACGGGCCGCCCCAACCGCCGGCACTGGCGGGGTGAACCGGAACAACGAGGAAACAACCAGGAGACGAGCATGCTGATCAAGTTCCACCACGTAAATCTGTGCACCAAGGACGTCCCTGGTCTCGATGCGTTCTATCGGGATGTGATGGAGATGAAGACCGAGCCCGGACTCGCGGGGAACCGGGACAAGGAGCAGGGTTACGCCGGCAACGTGTCTTTCCTCTCGGATGGGCGCAATGAGGCCACCCAGTTCCACCTCGCCGAGCAGGATCTCAAGATCGGCTTCAAGACCGGGCAGGCCGTCAATCCGCTGGAGAGGGGCCATCTCGCCTTTCGCACGGACGACATCGCGGCCTTCAAGAAGCGCCTGGAAGCGAAGGGCATTCCCTATTCGGACTTCGGCGCCTGGGCCATGAAGGGTTGGGAGCAGATCTTCTTCTACGACCCGGCCGGCAACATCATCGAGGTCCACCAGGTCCGCGAATGAGCGAGGCGACAAACCTCCTTTTCGTCTACGGCACTCTCCTGACGCGGGCACGCGGTGAACTCGGGGCGGACATGCGGGCCCGCCTCAAGAAGGTGAGCACCAGCCTCGGCGAGGCGACAATTCCCGGTCGCCTCTTCGACATGGGCACATTCCCGGTCATGATCGCGGCCGCCGAACCATCGGACATCGTCCATGGTGAAGTTCTGCGGCTCGATGATCCCGAGAGCACTTTCGCCTGGCTCGATCCTTACGAGGGCATCACGCCCGGCCATCGACGCCAGGGCGAGTACGAGCGCGTGCGGCGGACCGTACGACTGGAGAGCGGCGAGACGCTGGAGACCTGGGTTTATCTCTACGTCGCGCCCGCGACACACTTGCCGCGGATCACCAGCGGCCGGTGGGACAAATAGGGCTCTCTCGGCGTCTCAGCTCAGATGCGCCCGCGCACTGGCCAGCACACGCTCGAACTCGGCATCGAGCGCAGCATTCGTCCCTCGGCATCCGAGCGCGATCTGCTCGGCGAAATCGAGATAGTCGCGGCGGCGCTGGCGCGTCCAGCTCGTCGGCGGATTGGCCTCGGTGTCGGCGACATTGCAGATCTTGTCGGCGAGCTTGATGAGCTTGGCGCGCGGCGTGAGCAGAGGCGCGTGCTCGATCTCCATGCGGTTTCTCTCCATGGACGTGAGCGAGCGATCATCCGTCACTTCGAGCACCAGCGACGCGACCATCGGACCGAATTGCTGCTCGATCTCCTCGGCGGTCGTCTCGGTATCCTCGATCGTATCGTGCAGGATGGCGGCGACCAGCACCTCGATGTCATGCACGCCACCGATGCGCGCGATGCGCTCCGCGACTTCGAGAGGGTGATTGATGTAGGGCGTCACGCGCTCGCCCTTACGCCGCTGATCGCGATGACGCTCGGCGGAGAACGTCGCCGCGGCCAGAAGCTGTGTGACCGATGAATTTTCGGCGCTCATCGCGATTTCCGTCGTCTCCCCTCAGGTCGGGGCGAGCCTCGCCAGATCGGGAATGGGCCGCGCCGTGTCCGGATTTCCGGCCAGCACCTGCTCCAGCGCGTGCGCGACTTCGAGCACCATCGCATCCGAGCCGTTCGGTCCCGCCACCTGAATTCCGAACGGCATGCCCAGATGATCGAGGCCGCAGGGAATGACAGCAACGGCAGGAAGCGCGGTCGTCAGGGCATAGGCGATCGCAAGCCAGCGCATGTAGGTCGGCATCTTCTCGCCGTTGATCGTGTCCACATAGAGCTGCGCGTGCGGGAAAGGCGACACCGCCGCTGCCGGGCAGATCAGGACATCGACCTCGTCGAAGAATTCGAGATAGCGTTTGTAGATCTTGGTCTGCTCGACATTGGCCCAGGAGACATCACCGAGCGAGTACTTCAGGCCGCGCTCGGTGTTGTCGATGACATTCGGGCCGAGCAGATCGCGATGCTTCTCCAAGCGCTCGCGATGCGCGCCGACGAACACGACGCCACGCAGGATCTCGAAGGCCTCGTGCACGTTTGTGAAATCGGGATGGCGGTTGCTCGTCTCGGCGAAAACCGAGCGGAAGGTGCGCGTACGCTGCTCGAAGAGCGCGGCAATATCCGCATCCACCGGCGCGCAGCCGAGATCAGTCGAGAAGGCCGCGCGGATCGAGCCGAGATCAATATTGCCGAGCGCTTCCGGCAGATCCTGGCTGTCACTCCCCGCAAAAGGATCGATCTTGTCGCTGTCGACTTGTGCCTTGAGCAGAAGGTGCAGGTCCTCGATGGTACGGCCCATGGGGCCGATAACCGAGAACGGATTAAGCGACATCGGTCGCTCCGACGGCACGAGGCCGGGCGAGGGTCGGAATCCAGCAACGCCGCAGAAAGCCGCGGGCGTCCTGAGACTGCCACCGTAGTCGGAGCCTGTCGCGATCCGCACCTGCCCCACCGCGAGCGCTGCCGCGGAGCCGCCGGACGAGCCCGCGGATGTCTTCTCCGGATCGAAGGGATTGCCCGTCGCACCGTAGACCTTGTTCTTGGTGTTGGCACCGGCGCCGAACTCGGGCGTGTTGGTCTTGCCGACAACGATGGCACCTTCCGCGCGGACGCGCGCCACCATCGCGCTGTCCTTCTTCGGCACGTTGTCCTTGTAGATCAGGCTGCCGTACGTGGTCTTGAGTCCGGCCGTGTCCGAGAGGTCCTTCACGCCGAGTGGCAGTCCGTGCAGCAGCCCGAGATCGTCGCCACGCATGACGGCCTTCTCGGCATCGCGTGCGGCCTTCCGCGCTGCCTTCTCGTCAAGCGCAACCATGGCGTTGATCGCGCCGTCGGTCGCGCGGATGCGCATGAGACAACTGTCCAGCAGCTCCAGCGGCGAGATCTTCTTGCGGCCGATGAGGCGGCGCAATTCCACCGCCGAAAGATCACATAGCTCCGTCATGGCCGATAACCTGTCTGTTTGTCGCCGAGATCCCAGTAGATGCCCGTCACGTGCCGCATTCCTTCGCGCATGAGTGGCATCAGGATGTGCTCGTCGGGCGCGTGCTGCGAGCAGCCGGCATAGCTCAACGGCAGCCATACGCACGGCATGCCGATGATGTATTGCAGCATGTACGTCATGTTGGAGCCGCCACCGTTCGGCAGGATGCCGCAAGGCTGGTTCGAGTTGCGCTCGACCGCGCCTTTGACCCACTGCGGCCAGGCATGACGGTGATCCGTGCGGCTCGCATAGAAGCGGCCGTTGTTGCTCGCGGGCGGCGGCTCGACCTTGACGTTGGTGAAGCCCTTCGCATCGAGATGGCGCCGGAGATTGCTCTCGATCGCGTTCTCGTCCGTGCCGACGACATAGCGCAGCGCGCAGACGGCACGCGCCTTGGGCGGCACGGCATTGACGGGTTTCGCCGGATTGCCGGTCTCGAAGGCCAGCACCTCGAAGGAGTTAAAAGCCGAGATCTTCTCGATGCGCGTGAGGCCCGGCTCGCCCCAATAGTCATCCACTTTTGGCGAGCGTGGCCCACCATCGCGGTCGATGCCTGTCAGCACTTCACGCACGTGCCCGGGAATTTCCGGCCGCCACCCCTCAACCTGGATGCGGCCGTTCGCATCGATGATGCTCGCAATGGCATGAGCAAGGATGACGCCCGGATTGGCGAGCAGCCCGCCCCAGTTGCCGGAGTGATGACCGCCTTCGCGCAGATCGACGCTCAAAGTGAAATTGCAGCACCCGCGGTTGCCGAGCGTGACGTTCGGCTTGCCGATCTCCGTGCGCGGCCCGTCGGAAGCGAGAAAGCCATCCGCGGCGAAGTCCGCCTTGTTGGCCTCGATGATCTCCTTGAGACCCTTCGAGCCATTCTCCTCGCCCGTCTCGATGAGGAACTTGTGATTGAAGCCGAGCTTGCCGCCGCGCGCCTTCATGACCTCTCGCAGCGCCGCGACATGGACCAGCGTCTGGCCCTTGTTGTCGGCGACGCCACGACCGTACACGCGCTCGCCCTCGAAGGAGAGCTTCCAGGGATCGCGACCATTCGCCCAGCGCCCTTCCATGCCGAGCACGACATCGCCGTGTCCATAAGCGATGAAGGTCGGGAGGCTCGGGTCCTCGATGCGCGTCGCGAGGAGCACCGGTCCGCAGCCAGGGAGCGGATTGGAGTAGATCTTGATCGTATAGCCGAGAGCTTCGAGCTCGGGGCTGATCACCGTCTCGAGGTACGCGGCAAGCACGCCGAGGCGATCCGGATTCTGGCTCTCGGTCGGCACGGCCACCCAGCGCGCGAGATCGGCGAAATAGCCGTTCGGCTGATCATCGAAATAGTCGAGGGCGCGGGTGACAGCCGTTTCTCGTGTCATGATCAATCCCCTGGCCCGGGCCGGGTGAATGCGCGGGCGCTGTTTGATTTGTGCGGGACGTTAGAGCAAGAAGGGGCCAACCCCAAGGGGCGTGGCATGCATGGCTGGGGCGAGCCGGCAGCCGCACGGGCCAGGAGTAGTAAGTCTATGTGCTCACGTTATAATTTGACTACGCTCGTCGAGGCAGTACGAGAGCATTTTAGTGTTACCAACGGCGAGCCTTACCCTCCCCGATACAACATCGCACCAACCCAGCCGGTCCTGATCGTCCGCCTGAACGAGGTCCGGGCCCGCGAGCTGACGCTCGTCCGCTGGGGGCTCATTCCCTCCTGGGCCAAGGACCCGGCCCGCCTCTCCCTCATGATCAACGCCCGGGCCGAGAGCGCCACCGAGAAGGCCTCCTTCCGCGGCGCCATGCGCCACCGCCGGTGTCTCGTGCCGGCCAACGGCTACTACGAATGGACGGGCAAAGCCGGCGCGCGCCAGCCGCATCTCATTCGGCGGCCGGACAGCGGGCTCATCGCACTTGCGGGGCTATGGGAAAGCTGGCTCGGCGCCGACGGCAGCGAGATCGACACCATGGCGATCCTGACAGTCGCCGCCAACGAGAGCACTTCGCCCATTCACGACCGGATGCCGGCGATCCTTAGCCCCGAGCACTTCGATGCGTGGCTCGATACGCGCGGCTTCAATGCCGAGATGGCCGCAGAGATGCTGCGCCCTGCGCCAGCGGACATGCTCGAGCACGTGCCCGTCGATCCGCGCCTCAACAATGCGCGCAACGAGGGAGCCGATCTTATCGTGCCTTATCGAGATACGCTGTTCTAGGCGAGCCTCGCATCGCCGCTCAGCACTGCCATTGAAACTCGGCGGTCTTATAGCCCGTATGAATCTCACGCAGCACGAACTTGCACGCGCGATCGCCGACTTGCACGTCGATCCGCTGCCCGATCGCGAGGGGTTTCTCCTCCCCATGAACGCGCACGCCGACGAGTTCTCTTCGTCCTTTGTAGGGAGCTCTGAAGAATGTGATCAGGACGCTCGCGCTCCCGGCCTCGAACTGCTTGCCTGTCCCCTGATCCAAGGAGAGCACCTCGGCTGTCGGCGCTGCGGCAGGGAGCTCAGCGACAAGGCGCGCCCTTTCCTGCGGTGGATTGCCGAATGCTTTGCCGCATAGCACCTGAAAGTCGGCCTCCCGCGTCTTCAGGTTGATCTCTCGAAGAAAGATGCCGCACGCCTCTCCTTGCCGGCTGAGATGGACAAATTCGCCGACCGAGAGGCCCGTCTCCTCGCCGTTCACGCGGATGCCAACGCGCTCCCTGCGGCCCGTATATCCTGTTCCGATCATCGAGAAGAGGACGCGGCCGCCGAGCAGATCGAGGGACTTGCCTCCGGAAAGCGTCCACGGGTCACTCTGCGAGGGCGCGCCGCTGCCCCTATCGGAAGCAGGTGGTGTTGGTGCTGGCGTTGGCTCGGCTGCGGCGGACTTGCTTCCCAGCGCCTGCAACCGCTCGCGGGCGAGTTCGGCGTAGAAGGAGCCGGCATAGCGATTGACGAAGGCCTGGAGCACTGCGGGACTCGTGATGTCCTTGGCAGCGGCCCATGCTTCGGCGGCGTCATCGCGTGGCGCTGCGGCGGCTGCCGGCGAAGCAGACGGCGCCTGCGATGCCGGATTGAAGTAGAAGCGGCCTGTCAGCGAGGAGTGCTCCCAAGGAACCTGTTTGTTGCCCGTCGCCTTCATGACGTCATTGCGCACGCCAATGAGCAGCGTGCCGAGATCATCGCTCGACGCGCGCATGTTGCGCACGAGCGCCCCCGCAAAAGGCGAATTCCGTCCGCCACCGTCGAGCGCGACATTGCCGGGCTGCGTAGAGAAGCTGATCAACGTGCCGATGCCCGCTTCCACGCTCGCGAGACCGTGGCCGATGCTTGTGGAGCGCGTGCCCATGGAGCGCGCGAGGTTCCGCGCGAGCGGATTGTCGCGGCACGCATCGAGGAACAGTATGTTGGTGCGCGCTTGGCTCTCCATGGTCCGCTGGATGAGATCGAGGCGCACCATCTCGAAGTCGAGCGCTGCAGCGGCAGTAAGCTCGGCATCGACGGGAACGAGGTAATTCTGTCCCTGAACCTGAAGCGCGTGGCCGGCGTAGAAGAACACACCGACCTCGGCATTCTGCAGCGCCGTCGCGAAAGCCCGGACCGTGCGATCGAACGCAGGCTTGTCGAGGTCATAGCCTTCGACGATCTCGAATCCGAAACTCGCGAGAGCGGCCGCAACATCGCCAGCATCGTTCTTCGGATTGGCGAGCGCCGCCGTGTGGGTATAGGCGGAATTGCCGATCACGAGGGCAACGCGCTTTTGCGCACTGGCCGCCTCGGTCAAACAGAAGACGGCCACGATGAGAGAAAGCCATGCGTGCAGCAATGAGCGCATTTCGAAATGCCTCTGCTTAAAAATATCGAACGGACCCGTGCGGACGCGCGGGCTTAGAAACACGCGAGCGGCAACTAAAGCAACGGACTTGAAATTCACCTCAACTCGCGGCTAGTCGGGGAGTGAATTTCAAGTCCAAAGTTGCTTTAGAACACAATGTCTCTAAAGCGTCTTTGGACCTTAGATGCGACTTTGAGACCGGCCCAGGCGTGGGTCGCATCTAAGGTCCGACGCTTTAGACTTCGCCGCGCTCGAACCGCTTCGAGAAATCCGTCTGACCGCCCGAGGCGAGAATACGCGCCTGCTCGATCCAGTTCTCGCGCTCGATACGTCCCTTGAACTCGAGCTTGGCATTGACCGTGCTCACGTCATCGGCCGTCCAGTTGGCGATCTGCTCGTACGTGGAGACGCCCATGGCGTTGAGCTTGCGCTCGATCAGCAGGCCAATGCCGCGAATGCGCTTGAGGTCGTCCGGCTCCGCAGATGGCGCAGCCGCCATGCTGTCCGGCGCGCGGAAGGCTTCCGAGCGCACGGAGCGCATGCCTGAAAGATCCGGCGCGCGCTCGACGGCCTCCCCTTCTGTAACCGCGGGCTCAGGCTCCGGAGCTGGCGCAGGCGGTGGAGGAGGCTCGGGTGCAGCCTCTGCGACGACGATCGCGGGCGGGCTCTCGTGCGTGGGTAGCGCTGCCGCGACGGGCATCACGGTCATTGGCGGCGGCGGCCCGCCACGCTCATCGAAGGTGCGCGAATAGGCTGTAGCCCCGCCCTTGGCGAGGATTTGCGCCTGCTCGATCCAGTTCTCGCGACTCACTCGACCGCTGAAGCCGAACAATCCTTCGACGCGCTGGACGTCCTCGGCGCTCCAACCGGCAATCTGCGAATAGCGCGCGATCTCATGCGCGTTGAGCACGTCCTCGATCTCGGCGCTGATGCCGCCAATGCGCTGGAGATTGTCCCGGTCGCTGACCTTGGCGGGTACGGCGGCAGGCGGTGCCGCCGCGGGTCGCGGCTCGGCAAAAGCGGCCCGCGCAGCAACCTCGGGGCCGCGCTCGGGCGGTGGCGGTGCAGTATATGGCGCCTCCGTTCGGATGGCGCTCGCAAGACCGGTGGCATAGGACGTCGCGCCGCCGCGAGCGAGAATCTGCGCCTGCTCGATCCAGTTCTCGTTCTCGATGCGCCCGCTGAAGCCGAGCAGCTCGCTGGCCGTGCGGACATCGTCGCTTGTCCAGCCAGCGATGTCGGCATACTGGCTCACGCCGAGTTCGTTGAGCTTCGCGGCCAGCTCCGCATCAATTGCGCGGATGCGCGTGAGATCGTCACCGGCGACAGGCGCCAGCTCGGGCGCAACGGGCGGCGTCGGCACAGCCATGCGCTCGGCCACGGCAGCGGCAACGGCCTCTGCAGCGGAGAGAGGCGGCTCCACAGTGGTTGCCGGCGGCACTTCCCGCACTGGCAGCGGCTCGCGTGGCGCGGGCGGAGGCGCGGGCTCGACAGGCGGTTCGGCAGGCACCTCGGCGGGCGCAGCATCGTCCGGCGTATCAACGTCGGCGCGGCGGAAGGCTTTCGGCGGGGCGGCACCGGGCACCGGCCGCGACACCGGCGCGGGAGGCTCGACATCAACGACCGGCGCGGCAGCCGCACGGACGACGCCACGCGGGGGCGGCGGCGCCACGGGAACCGGTACAGCGGCCTCGAAAGCTGGCTCCGGAGCGATGGCGCGGCCCGCACCGACCAGCTTGCGGGCCAGACATCCAACGATGCAGCCCGCGAAATACGCGATCGCCAGAAGGAGCATCGTCTGCCAGGTCAGCGCGATCATTCAAATGCACTCCGAACCACGATCCACGATCGGCTCATGACGTCAGCGGTCCTCGCGCCGACGGCAGCTACCCCAGCCGACGAGAACACCGAACAGAAAGGCACAGGTGACGTAGAAGACCATGTGCTGCAGCAGGTACTCCATCTGCGGATCCTCGTTGCGAAATCACTTCGGCTTGACGGTGAACTCGATGCGGCGATTGCGGGCCATGTTCTCCGGCGTGTCATTGGGCACGACGGGCTGCGAAGCACCGTAGCCGACGGCCTTCATGCGGCTCACCGGCACGCCCCGCTCGGCGAGATAGTCGGCAACAGCCTGGGCGCGACGCTCGGACAGCGGCTGGTTGCGCTCATCGGCGCCCTCGGAGTCCGTATGGCCCTCGATCTCGATCGAGACATCGGGACAGGCCTCCGCAGCCTGCGCGAGGCGACGCAGCGTCGGCAGACTGCGCCGGTCGAGCACGGCGCTTGCACGCGAAAACAGGATCACGCCTTCGTTCGAAACCGTGCGTAGGGCCTTCTGGCACGCTTCGGCTTCGGCATCCTTGCGCTGCTGCTCTTCGACTTCCTTGAGCGCCTGGGCCTGACGCGCCTTGCGCGCGGCCTCCTCGGCCTGCCGCCGCGTCTCAGACTCGGCACGCTGCCGGGCTTCAGCTTCAGCCCGCTCGCGCGCCGCGATATCCGCCGCGCGCTGCGCTTCCTCGACCGCACGCTTGCGACGTTCCTCCTCGGCGCGCTGACGAGCTTCGAGATCGGCACGGGTCTGCGCTGCGGCGGCTTCCGCAGCCTTTCGCGCCTCTTCCTCCGCCTGCCGGCGGGCTTCGGCCTCAGCCGCCGCCGCGCGCTTCCTCGCGCTTTCCTCGGCCGTGCGCCGCGCAAGCTCCTCCGAAGCAATCACTGCGTCGGAGCGAACGGCAATCGCGTCGCGCGTCGTATAACCCTCCGGCACGTCCCGGGCGAGCGCATCGCGGATGGCTGCCTGCACGGCCACGTCACGCGCATCGCCTTCGAGGCGCAGGGAATGGTTGGCGATCTCCACGCGCCCGAGCCGCAGGCGCGCGAGCTGCGTCAGCCCGGCCAATGCCGTGCGCGTCCACTTCTCGGAGGAGCCGCTGACGATCTCCATGCGGTCGACGATCGTGCGGCCGTCGAAGAGCTGTGCCGCCGCCGACATCAACTGGTCGCGTACGGCCGCCCCCGGCACCTGTCCTTCGAGAACGATGTCGCCCTGAAGACCTGCATCGGCGGACCAGCGCAGATTAGGCTCCGACGTCACCGCCTTTACTGAAAGGCGCACGTCGGTATCGCAATCGCGACCGGCGGCGTTCTGCAGCTCCCCTGGAAGCGCGCGCGCGACCGCGTCGTTGTCGGTGACGCCCTCAATGAGGAGGCGCCGGATGGTGAGATCGAGACGCCCGCCACCGACCTTCGCCAGCGCGGCAATCCCGACATCCAGACACCGCTGCCAGCCCGGAGGCGCACCGCCGCCGAGCTCGAGCTGATCGACGATGCGCACGCCCGAAATCCGCGCCTGCACGAGGCTCACCAGCGCGGCGCGCGCAACCTCGCTCGGCACGAAGCCCACCAGTGTGATGGTGCCATTCTCGAGGCTCATCGCGGTCCGGTACGCGGCGATCGGCTTGAGCGTGGGCTCGCGGAAAGTAATGCGATCCGTAACGCGGAAGGCCGCCGGGGCGCCGTCCTTGAGCTTCGCGCGGACATCCTCCGCGGTCGCCTCGCGCTGCGCGACGCCATTGAGCGAGACCACCTGATCGCGCACCTCGAGGGTCCCCTCCTCGAGTCGCAACAGCTCGCGGAGCGTGGCCTGCACCACGCCCAGCCAGCCATCAGGCTCGCCACGCGCCGCCGCCATAGAATCCGTCGCACGCACTTGCGGCGCATCCTGCCTGGCGATCGCCAACAAGGCTTCGCGCACATGTTCGCTCGGAACGGATCCGCGCAGATCGAGCTGGCCGTCCGCGAGCCGCGCCGTCCAGACGTAGGGGTTGGCGACGGGCGGTTCCACCCGATCCGCCTTGAGGCTGATGCCGGGCGGCAGGCCGCCGGCGAGCGATGCCTTCAAGGTCCGGTAGCTGCCGGAATCATTCGCTTCGCCGCTTATGGTGAGCTCGGTCCCTTCGAGGCGTATGGTTCCGGACCGCAGAAGGGTGAGCTGCTTCAAGGCAAAGCCGACGCCGCCGAGCCAGATGTCGAGCGCAGGCGCGCCCCGCGCCAATGTCAGCCGGTCCTGGATCTCGCTGCTTGGGAATGTCCCGCGGGCGAGACCGATGATCTCACGGCGCGTCTTCTCGTTCGGTGCGAGGCCGCTGAGGCGCACGCGACCCTCGCGTCTTGCAGCGCTCCAGTCATAGCGCTCGGCCCGATCGATCAGGCCGGCCTCGTTGCGCACGACGCGCACGCCATAGGTCTGCGCCACCGTCGCAAACGCGCGGAGCGGATCGGCATCGTCGGCAGCAAGACCGGAGAGCACCGCATCCCGGCCATTGAACGTCGCGCTTGCCCACCCGAGCCCCGCATCATTGAGCGTCTTCTCCGCGCGCCCGGACAAATCCTTCTCGACGCGCTCCCGCTCGACCAACGCGACCACGCTTGCGAACAGCAGGATCGGGAGCAGCCCGAGCAGCCAACGTAACGGATTACACTTCATACCGTCCCCACTCCGAGCCTCAGCGCCGTCTCGGGCCGGCATTCCGCCCCTCGACGTCGACAGCTCCCCTTTGCCGGCCTTTCGCCCACCCGGCCCCGCACATCCGCACCGCATCCCTTCACGCGGCGCGAGGCCACGCTGCGAAGTGCTGCGCGGCCATGGACCTTCAGATCAGACGAAGGCGGCCCCCGTAGGAAGTCCCGTTCTGCCCGCACTATAGACAAGGCCCACGCGCTTTCCAAGCCGACAGGAGGTCAGTCTCGGATACCCCTGACGGCCGAACAAGACGGAATTTCAGTCATTTGGAGCACTAGGCGCCTACTGTCTAAGTGCTGGCGGCGACGCGCGTTCCAGAGCCGCGCAGCCCTGCGACGCGTTGACGCCGTTGAGCTTGCGCGCTATCGACGGTTCAACCGAAACGAGCCGCATTTCGAGAGCAGGCCCTCCATGGACAAGTTCACTCAATTGACCGGCGTCGCTGCACCGATGCCGGAAATCAACATCGACACTGATCGGATCATTCCGAAAAACTACCTGAAGACCATCAAGCGGACCGGTCTCGGCACGGCACTGTTCGCGGAGATGCGCTACGACGACAGCGGCAAGGAAAACCCGGACTTCGTCCTCAACAAGCCGGCCTACCGCAAGGCCGAGATCATTGTCGCGGGTGACAATTTCGGCTGCGGCTCGAGCCGCGAGCACGCGCCGTGGGCGCTCCTGGACTTCGGCATTCGCTGCGTGATCTCGACGTCGTTCGCCGACATCTTCTTCAACAACAGCTTCAAGAACGGCATCCTGCCCATCAAGCTGCCGAAGGAGGACGTCGACAAGCTGATGAAGGATGCCGAGAACGGCGCCAACGCGAAGCTGACGATCGACCTCGAGAAGCAGGAGATCCGCCGACCGGATGGCGGCGTGATCACGTTCGACATCGATCCCTTCCGCAAGCATTGCCTGCTCAACGGGCTCGATGACATCGGCCTGACGCTGCAGCACGAGAAGCAGATCAGCGACTACGAGAGCCGCCTGAACAGCGAGAAGCCCTGGCTGGCTGCGTGAACTTCTACTGCCCGAGGCCCTTCAGCCCTTCGGCGAAGCCCTTGAGCGAGACCGGGATACCGATGCCGGCCTCCTCGGTCTGGTAGATGATGAACACTGCCGACTTGCCGTTCGACAGCCGCTCGATCAGCGTTGCATCTGCGACGACCTGCGCGTAGCAGGCGAAGTTGTGACAACGCAGGAAAGGCGCACTGCCGACATCCTTATCGTCGATCCTGAGTCCGAGGCCCGGCGGTAGCAGCACGCCGAGCGGCGAAAACACGCGCAGCACCTGCTGGCCATTAGAGAAGCGCTGGAAGTAAACGGGCAGGCCGACGTTGTTGCGGTCCTCGGCGGCGACGCTCTGGACGAGCGCGCACGTCTCGTTCTTCGCACCCGGCGGCGGCGGACGGCACACGATCTGCCAGTCGCCATGCTGCGCCTTGACCGTACCC
>JAEZAW010000290.1 GCA_023430315.1 Pseudomonadota bacterium
TGAACCCCTGCTGAAGAAGGAACGGCTCGACCACCTCCTCCAAGGCATCGCGCGCCTCCGAGAGCGCCGCGGCAATGGTCTCGATGCCGACCGGTCCGCCATCGTAGTTCCGGGCAATGCAGTTCAGATAGCGATGGTCGAGAGCATCGAGCCCCTCGTTGTCGACCTCGAGCAGATTGAGCGCGCGATCCGCAGCCGCCGCATCGATAATGGCGACACAGTCGACGGCAGCAAAATCGCGCACACGCCTGAGCAGCCGGCCGGCAATGCGCGGCGTTCCTCGCGAGCGACGAGCGATCTCGCGTGCGCCATCGCTCGACATTCGTGCGCCGAGCACGCGCGCACCACGACTCACGACCTTCTCCAGCTCGTCGATCGTGTAGAAATTGAGCCGTATGGGAATGCCGAAGCGGTCGCGCAGCGGGTTCGTCAGCAGGCCCGCGCGAGTCGTCGCGCCGACCAGCGTGAACTTGGCGAGGTCGATCTTCACCGAGCGCGCCGCGGGGCCTTCGCCAATGATGAGATCGAGCTGGTAGTCCTCCATAGCCGGATAGAGGATTTCCTCCACCGCCGGACTCAGCCGATGGATCTCGTCGATGAAGAGGACGTCGCGATCCTCGAGATTGGTGAGCAGGGCCGCGAGGTCGCCGGCCTTGGCGATCACCGGGCCGGACGTCGAACGGAAGCCGACGCCCATCTCCTTGGCCATGATCTGCGCAAGCGTCGTCTTGCCGAGACCCGGAGGGCCGGCAAAGAGCACATGATCGAGCGCATCGCCGCGCCCTCTGGCCGCCTGGATGAAAACGCGGAGATTGCTGCGCGCGGCTTCCTGGCCGACGAACTCGTCGAGCGACTGCGGGCGGATCGACGCCTCGAAGGCATCGACCTCTTTCCTGACGCTCGAGACCAGTCGGTCCCGCTCGGCGTCGCTCATCGAACCAACCCCGTTCGCAAGGCGCTCGCGTGCGCTGCGTTTCGCATTCGTTCCGCGCTCTTAACATGATTTGCCGCACCAACGCGAGCTGCGATCGCACACGGCTGCCGGTGTTCCCCGACTCAGTTGCCACACGGACGGACGATGTTCGAGCTTGCTGCAAAATCAGTTGTGCCGCCTTTGTAAAGCGCTATGTTCGGGCGGTTTTGACGGCCCGAGCATGAATAGGAGGGCGATTCGCATCTTGCTTGGACGTCCAAGTGAGAGGCAAATCGCACTCGGGGCGGCCTTGGGGGAATCAGGGACACGTCGCCGCGTAGCAGCTTCGCCGTCTTCCTAAAAGAACAGTACGAACCAAAATGGCAGAGCCTCGCATAATCGCCATCGATGCGATGGGGGGCGACCATGGAGTCCCGGTCGTCGTGCCGGGCGCTGCCATGGCCCTCGAATCGCATCCGGCGACCGGCTTCATTCTGTGCGGCAATAGCGTTTCGATCGAAGCGGAGCTGAAGGCCTTTCCGCGCCTTGCCGCGGCATCGCGCATTGTCCACACCGACACCGCCATCTCCATGGAGGACAAGCCGAGCCAGGCCGTCCGCCGCGGCAAGGGCACAAGCATGTGGCTCGCGCTCGAGCAGGTGAGGGAGGGCGCAGCGCACGCGGCCATCTCGGCCGGCAACACCGGCGCTCTCATGGCCATGTCGAAGCTGGTGCTGCGGCCCATGGCCGGCATCGAACGGCCCGCGATCGCGGCTTTCTGGCCGACGGTGAAGGGTGTCTGCATCGTCCTCGACGTCGGCGCCAATATCGGCGCCTCGGCGCGCCAGCTCGCAGAGTACGCCCTCATGGGCGCCGCCATGGCGCGCGCCTACCTCAAGATCGAACGGCCGAGCGTCGGCCTGCTGAATGTCGGCGTTGAGGAGATCAAGGGCGCCGATGAGGTCAAGCAGGCGCACGCCTGGCTGAAGCTCCCGGAGCTCGGGCTACCGATCGACTATCGGGGTTTTGTCGAGGGCGACCAGATCGGCCAGGGCACCGTGGACGTGGTCGTGGTCGAGGGCTTTGCCGGCAATATCGCCCTCAAGACGGCGGAGGGTACGGCGCGCCAGATCGGGGTCTATCTCCGTGAAGCCATGGCACAATCCTGGGTAACCAAGATCGGCGCCCTGCTCGCCCGGCCCGGTTTCCGCACGCTCCGGCACAAAATGGACCCGCGCCGCGTGAATGGCGGGGTGTTCCTCGGACTTGAGGGAATCGCGGTCAAAAGCCACGGCGGCACGGACGCTTTCGGCTTTGCGAGCGCAATCAATGTCGGCTACGAGATGGCCGCGGGCGACCTCAAAGGGCGGATCGCATCGGATCTCGACACCTTCAACGGCAAGTTGGCCGCGATCCCGGAGAACTGAGGCACAGGGAACGCACGTCCGTGGCATCGGCCGGGACACGAAGACTTCTCGCAAGGAACAGCAAAGTGGCCGTCAACAGATCGGTAATTCGTGGCGTGGGCGCCTATCTTCCGAAGCGCATCATGACCAATGATGATTTCGCGAAGGTCCTCGACACGTCCGACGAATGGATCACGCAGCGCACCGGCATCAGGCAGCGCCATTTCGCGGCAGATGACGAAATGACGTCCGATCTCGGAATTGCCGCCGCCAAACAGGCTCTCGTGCGCTCCGGTATTTCGGCTCAGGATATCGATTTGATCATCTGCGCGACGGCCACGCCCGATCGCACGTTCCCTGCTACGGCCGTGCGCATTCAGGCAGGCCTCGGCATCACGAACGGCGCGGCCTTCGACGTCCAGGCCGTCTGCTCGGGCTTCGTCTATGCCATGACGACCGCCGACAACTTCCTCAAAACCGGCCTCTTCAAGCGCGCCATCGTCGTCGGCGCAGAGACCTTCTCGCGCATTCTCGACTTCACCGACCGCACGACGTGCGTGCTCTTCGGCGACGGCGCCGGCGCCGTCGTGCTCGAAGCGCAGCCGCAGAAGGGCACCAGGGACGATCGCGGCATCCTCGCCACCCGCATCCGCTCCGACGGCCGCTATGAGGATTTGCTGTACGTCGACGGCGGGCCCGGCTCGACCAAGACCACCGGCCATCTGCGCATGAACGGCCGCGAGGTGTTCCGCCACGCGGTACAGAAAATCTCAGGGGTGATCGAAGAGACGCTCGTGGAGACGGGCTACGCTGCCGAGGAGATCGACCTTTTCGTCCCGCACCAGGCCAATCAGCGCAT
>JAEZAW010000291.1 GCA_023430315.1 Pseudomonadota bacterium
GGGGGTTTATCGCTCGTCATTCGGGCCTTATACCTTCACTTCGAGCGGCGCGACAGGCCCCCGCCCGGGATCCGATGCCGGCCCGCACCCGATAGAAGATCCCCAAAGGAGTTTGCACCCCCATGAAGATCACCTGGTTCGGACATTCCTGCTTCCGCATCGAGACCGGGAGCAGCGTGCTTCTGATCGATCCATTCCTGAAGGGCAATCCGACATTCGAGAAATCGGGCATCGCCTGGGAGAAGGCAGTCGACGGCGTGACGCACGTCGCGCTCTCGCACGGCCATGACGACCACGTCGGCGATGCCGCCGAGATCAGCAAACGTAACAATGCGCCGATCTTTGCCAACTACGAGCTTGCGCTGCATGTGGGTTCGAAAGGCGCCGAGAAACTTCAGCCCATGAATACGGGCGGCACTGTTGCCGTTGATGATTTCGAGCTGACGCTCGTCGATGCGCTGCATTCCTCGTCGAGCGGCGGCGTCTATCTCGGTAACCCGAACGGCATCGTCGTAACCGCCAAGGAAGGCAAGACCGTCTATCACATGGGCGATACCGAGATGTTCGGCGGCATGAGCCTGATCGCGGAGTTCCACAAGCCGGATATCGGCATTGTCCCGATCGGCGATCGCTTCACCATGGGCGGCAAGCGGGCGGCCTTCGCGTGCAAGAAGTTCTTTTCGTTCAAGACGATCCTGCCGGCGCACTACGGCACGTTCCCGGGGATGCTCGACCCCGATGCCTCGAAGTTCGTGGAGGCCATGGCGGGACATAATGTCAAGGTCCCGAAGGTCGGCGAGGCCGTGACGGCCTGACGAAAGCCATTTATGTGAGATCACGAATAAAGCGGCGCGAAGCGGTCGAGGGCCGGTCGCGCCGCGGGCATGTTGGAGCGAGCGACGATGCAGGATAGGGGCGGGCAAGGCAGCGGTCCCGAGATCGCCGAAGGACCGGCGGCAACACCCGCGCCGAGCCTTGCAGCTGCGGCTGCCCCGGGAGGACCGGGAACGCTTTGGCTCTTCACACTGACGACATTCGTCTCGGCGCTGTTGCTGTTCTCGATCCAACCCATGTTCGCGAAGATGGTGCTGCCGGTTCTCGGCGGCTCGCCATCCGTATGGGCAGTGGCGCTTTGCTTCTTCCAGGGCGCGCTGCTCGCGGGCTACTGCTACGCGCATCTCATCATCCGCCTGATCGGCGCGCGGGCGAGCGGCTTCGTTCATCTTGCGGTATGTCTGCTCGCGTTCGTCGTGCTGCCAATCGGCCTTCCTGCAGGATGGTCTGAGCCACCGACGGGCGAGCCGTACTTCTGGCAGCTCGGGCTCTTCACCGTTGCCGTCGGGCTCCCGTTTTTCGCCGTCGCAGCGAATGCGCCGCTGCTGCAGGCATGGTTTGCAGCGACCGGCCATCCGCACGGACGCGATCCTTACTTTCTTTATGCCGCGAGCAATCTCGGCAGCCTCATCGCGCTCTTGAGCTATCCCCTCCTGCTCGAGCCGGCGTTTGGCCTCAAGGCGCTGAGCGGTATCTGGACGATCGGCTTCGGCGTGCTCGTCGCGCTCTTGGCAGTATCCTATGTGGCGGTGCGCACAGCGCCGGTCGCGGCAGCCGCTGAGGTATCCGTCGCCGATGCCGGTCCGGCGCCGAGCTGGCCCGCACGACTTTCCTGGGTCGGCCTTGCGCTCGTCCCTTCGGCGCTTCTCACCGCCTTCACGACGCATGTCTCGACCGACGTCGCGTCGGCGCCGCTCATCTGGGTGCTGCCACTCGCGCTCTATCTGCTGACGTTCGTGCTCGTCTTCCGAGAGCGTTCGCTCATTCCGATGCCGATCCTGCTGGCGGCGCATCTCGCCTCGGTAATCTTCGCGCTGCTTGTCCTCTCACAAACCGTCAAGGAAGGCTGGTTCCTCACCGCCGGCGCCGGCGTTGCCGTCTTCTTCACGTCCGCCATGGTCGCGCACCGCACGCTCTATGAAGCGCGCCCGAGCGCCGCCTATCTCACGGAGTTCTATCTCTGGATGTCGCTCGGCGGCGTGCTCGGCGGCCTCTTCGCGGCATTGATCGCGCCGAAACTCTTCTCGGAGGTCTTCGAGTATCCGCTGCTGCTCGCGCTCTCCATGGCCTGCCGGCCGGGCGCACTCTCGATCTCGTTCAAGGATCGCGACGAGCTGCTCGTCATGTGGCTGCTGATCGCCACGGGCATCCTGGCGCTGATCTGGATTCCGTGGCTGGCGACGACATTCGACCTGAGCTACGGCGAATATGGAATGACGGCGGCCATCGTCGCTCTGTTCGGCGTCGGCGTGCTGCTGTTCTGGAAATGGCCGCCGCGCCAGCTCGTGATGGCCCTCATGATGTTCGCGGCCATCGTCGCCTATCCCTCAGGCGTCAAACGCGGCGATGCTCAGCGCAGCTACTTCGGCGTCTATCGCGTCGGCTCGGCGGGGGATTTCAATATTCTCATGCACGGCACGACGCTGCACGGCGCTCAGCGCGTGCGCGACGACAAGGGCGAGGAGATCAAGGAGCGGCCGGTCCCCGGCACGTACTACTACCCGAAGAGCCCGATGGCGCAGTCCGTACGCATCATCCGGGAGGGGCTTGCCAAGTCAGTGCCGGAAGGTACGGAAGCTCCGAAGGGCCGCTACGGCGTGATCGGCCTCGGCTCGGGCTCGATGGCTTGCCACTCGGAGCCGGGCGAGCAGTGGCGCATCTTCGAGATCGATCCGCTCATGGTCTCGATTGCCACCAACCCCGAAAATTTCTCGTTCCTCTCGCGCTGCCAACCCAAGCCCGACATCATGCTCGGTGACGCGCGCCTCACCATGAGCAAGGAACCTGACAACAGCTTCGACGTCATCATCGTCGATGCTTTCTCGTCGGATGCCGTGCCTGTGCACTTGATGACGGCCGAGGCGCTGACCCTCTTCCTCGCGAAGATCAAGCCGACCGGGGTCTTCGTGCTGCACGTCTCGAACCGCTATCTCGACCTCGACGGTGTCGCCGCCGCGACCCTCCCGCTCGTGAAGGGCGCCAAGGCCGTGATCGTGTCCGACGATGCCGCCGACGGCAGCTATGCCGAGACGAGTTCGACCGTTGTCATCGTCGGGAAGAGCGATGAGGCGCTCGAGCCTTTCCGCAAGCTCGAGACCAACATCGATCTCGATCCGCGCGGCCTCAGGCCATGGACCGATGACTTCTCGGATATCATCGGGCCGTTCCGCTCGAAGCTGAAGTTGCGGTACTGAGCGATGAGCTAGATCGCGCCTCCGGCGCGAGCAGGGCCGCAGGCCCTGCACCCGCCCGGGGGACACCCCCGGAACCCCCGTTTTTTTAGGGATAAAGACGCTGCGTCTGCCAGGACGTAGCGGCGTCCTTGCGCCGAAACACCAGACGGTCGTGCAGGCGGAAAGGCCGGTCGTGCCAGAACTCGATCTCGATGGGCGTGATGCGGAAGCCCGACCAGTGCGGCGGCCGCGGGATCTCCCCGATCGGATAGCGCGCCGTGACCGCAGCGACAGCCTTCTCGAGCGCGAAGCGACTTTCGAGCGGGCGTGACTGGGCACTCGCCCACGCGCCAAGCCGACTGCCGCGCGCCCGCGATGCGAAGTAGGCATCGGCCTCGGCACCACTGACCGCCGACACGAGACCGCGCACCCGTACCTGACGCCTCAGGCTCTTCCAGTGAAAGCAGAGCGCTGCCTTCTGCGCCGCGATGAGCTCGCGGCCTTTGGCGCTTTCGAGGTTCGTGTAGAAGACGAAACCCCGTGGAGTTGCATCAGCGCCGTCCACGCCCTTGAGCAGCACCATGCGGACATTCGGCAGGCCGTCGGAATCGACGGTCGCGAGTGCCATGGCATTGGGATCGTTCGGCTCGCTGGCCTCCGCATCGGCAAGCCATCGCGCAAAGAGCGCAAACGGCTCGTCCGCCGCCGTGAAGTCTCCGGCCGCAGCCGGCTTATGCTCATCAGGTCCCGACATGGCCCAACCTGTTCTGCTCGCTTCGCGAGTAAATTTTCCACAGCACGTGTGACACGTACGTCAACGCCGCCTTAACCAAGACACGCCAAGGTGTCACCGTCTGTTCCGTTGTCACGGTTCGCCTGCGTAACCTCTAGTCGAGTTTCGTATCATGCGTCCATTCCCCGGCCCGCTGGCGATTGCGCTGGCGTTCTTGTCCAGCATCCTGCTCGGGACCTTTCTGATCCTTGCCCCTGCCCTCGTCCACGCGACGGACAAGGCGCCGCCCAAGCAGCCCGACGCGGCGACCTGCACCTGCCCCGACACCGAGAACGCAAGGCCCTGGCCGCGGCCCAAGTTTGCGGACGCCACCCCGATGAAGCCCGGCCCGCGCCTCGATACCGGCGACGAGATCGCCGCCCTCGAGGCTGTCCACCTCGCTCTCAGCGAGATCGGCGATGGCACATCTTATATCTGGCACGGGCGCAATGGCCGCATATCCGGCGTCATCAACCCCACAACCTCCTTCAAGGACGCCGAAGGCCGCGTCTGCCGCCACATCGTCATGACCCTCACCGCCGGTCCGGCTTCGGCGCGCACCGAGGGGATTGCCTGCCGCATGGCGGACAGGTCCTGGCGCCTCGAGGGCTAACCCGGGGCTAGCGCCTTTCAATGCGATCTCGCTAGTGATCTACCTGCCCTGCATCCCCTGCGGCTGGTGCCGCAGTCCGGCACTGCTATTGTCGCTTCCGTCGGAAGGGGTGGCAGGATAACCGGCTGACAACTTGACCGATGCGGCAATCCGCGTGGCAGCCCGAGCCATAGCGGACCGGTGGTGACTGCGTTCTCTTCCCACGGGCAAGGGCGGAAAATCTAAAGCGAGGCAGCGGTGTCGATCGGGCTATGGGCGGTTTTCACCGTGGTGGCGGCGTTTGGCCAAACGCTCCGTAATGCCATGCAGAAGGAGCTGACGGCGACGCTCGGCACGGTCGGCGCGACGCACGTGCGCTTCCTGTTCGGGCTGCCCTTCGCGCTCCTCTTTCTCGCTGTCGTGCTGACAGCAACCGGCTACTCGTTCCCCGCCCTCAACAGCCGGATGATCCTCTGGACGATCCTCGGCGCGGGCACGCAGATCGCGGCAACGGCCATGCTGCTCGCTGCCCTCAAGCAGAAGTCGTTCGTGGTAACGACGGCGCTGATCAAGATCGAGCCGGTGCACGTCGCGCTGTTCGGCCTTATCTTTCTAGGTGACGCGCTGAGCATTCCCCTGCTCCTGGCGATCCTCATTGCCTGTGCCGGCGTGGTCATCTTGTCCTGGCCGAAGGATCTGGCCGCCGCCGTCGCGGACGGCGGCTGGCAACCGGCACTCCTCGGACTGGCGGCAGGCGCCATGTT
>JAEZAW010000326.1 GCA_023430315.1 Pseudomonadota bacterium
GCAAAGATCATCGCCGACACGGGTGCGCTGCCCGGCATCAAGGTCGACGGCAGCACCAAGCCGCTTCAGTTCTGCCCCGGCGAGGTCGTCACCGAAGGCCTCGACGGGCTGCCCGGCCGCGTGAAGGAATATATCGGCCTCGGCGCGAAGTTCGCCAAGTGGCGTGCCGTGATCGATATCGGGCAGGGCATGCCCTCCTACACCTGCATCAAGGCGAACACGCACCTGCTGGCGCGCTATGCCGCGATCTGCCTCGAGGGCGGGCTCGTGCCGATCGTCGAGCCTGAAGTGCTCATGGACGGCGCGCACGACATCGACCGCTGCGCCGAAGTCACGGAGTGGGTGCTCAAGGAGGTCTACCAGGACCTCTACTACAATCGCGTGGTGCTCGAGCAGACGATCCTCAAGCCGAACATGGTCATCGCCGGCAAGAAGTCGGCGCGCCAGGCGAGCCGCGAGGAAGTGGCGGAGAAGACCATCAAGGTGCTGAAGCGCTGCGTGCCATCGGCCGTGCCGGGCATCGCCTTCCTCTCCGGCGGACAGTCCGACGAGGACGCGACGGCGCACCTCCATCTCATGAACGCCATGGGCGGACTGCCGTGGAAGCTCTCGTTCTCGTATGGCCGCGCACTGCAGGCGGCCGCGCTCAAAGCGTGGAGCGGTAGACCTGAGAATTTCGCGGCCGGCCAGCGGGCATTCAGCCATCGCGCGAAGATGAATGGCCTCGCTTCAGCCGGAAAGTGGAGCGAGAAGCAGGAGAAAGCCGTCGCGTAAGCCGGCACTTCGACGGGGGACCTGCGAACGATGCGGGAAAGGCATTGGACCTCAGCCGCATCGCTCGCGATGCTCCTGGCTTTCTGCGCCGCGTTCGCTGCCGCGGCTCAAGACGTCAGGCCCCAAGACTTCATCGAGCGCAATGCCATGAGCCGCGATGAGATCATCGCGGCTTTTGTCGACCAGCAGCTCTCCGGGGTCTATCCGAGTGGCACGCCTTGGAGCGAGCTGATCCGCTCCGATGGCTCGAGCGATTATCGCGAAGGCGGAAACCGGCGCGAGGGCAGCTGGTGGTTTCACAGCAATGACTTCTGCTTCCGTTATGACCTGCCGCTTTCCGGTGGCTGCTTCCGCGTCGTGCGCATCGGCACGAACTGTTACGAGCTCTACGCCGTAAACCCCGGCGAGCTTGCGGCTCCCGGCCCGCAGGTCGGGGCGAGCTGGAATGGCCGCATGTGGCGTGACGATGCGACGGCGACGTGCGAGGAGCGACCCAGCTCCTAGGCGAGTCCATCCAGCAGGCGGTCCCGCCGGCATAGCACCACGATAGCGGCGGAAGACCCCTTTCCGGCAGCCGGCGGAAACAGATTAGTGGGGCTGCAGGAACTTCGCGCGGTAGCGTCCGTCTGCACCGGCGACGAACAGCTCCTTTACCTGCGGATGGCGCAGCGGCGTGCCGGTCGTATCCGGCAGCAGGTTCTGCTCCGAGACATACGCGACGTATTCGGTATCCGCATTCTCGGCGAGCAGGTGATAGAAGGGCTGCTCCTTCTTCGGCCGGATCTCCTCGGGGATCGACTCCCACCATTCCTCGGTCGAGTTGAAGACCGGATCGACGTCGAAGATGATGCCTCGAAACGGGTAGATTCGATGGCGCACGACCTGTCCAAGCTGGAACTTGGCCAGCTTCATGCCGCGGTCGGCCCGGCGCGATTTAGGAGGCTTTGCGGAGCTCATATCGCGAGGTATCGCCAATCCGGCTTCGATCTGTCAATGGGCGGCTTCCTTGCTGGGCGTCTCGCAATGGGAGCCCCGCACTAAAGGACTACCCCGCACATCCGTAGCATCCTAGATTGCGCCTCAAAGATCCGTGGCGCGCGTGCATCCTGCGGCGCGGCCCATCCAACATCACGCGACAGGCGAGGGAGCGAGACGAGACATGCGTCACGGCGGCAAAATCCTGATCGACCAGCTTGAATCCCAGGGCGCGACAGCGGCGTTCACAGTGCCAGGCGAGAGTTTTCTTGCCGCCCTCGACGGTCTGCACGACTCGAACCGTATCAAGACCATCATCTGTCGCCAGGAAGGTGGCGCGGCCATGATGGCGGAAGCCTGGGGGAAGGTCACAGGCGAGCCCGGCATCTGCTTCGTCACGCGCGGCCCCGGCGCCGCCAACGCCATGAGCGGCCTGCATGTCGCGCAGCAGGACTCGACGCCGATGATCATGTTTCTCGGCCTGCCAGGCGAGAAGCACGAAGATCGTGAGGCCTTTCAGGAGATCGAGACGAAGCAGCTCTTCTCTTCATTCGTGAAGTGGGCAGCCGTGATCCGGTCGACGGCGCGCATACCCGAATACATCAGCCACGCCTATCACGCGGCAAAGAACGGGCGCCCCGGCCCGGTGGTGCTGGGTCTGCCCGAAGACATGCTTTCGAGCACGGGCGAAGCGGCCGATGCGAAACCCGCGCGTTTCGCGCAACCGGCGCCGAGCGCGGGCGACATGGAGG
>JAEZAW010000347.1 GCA_023430315.1 Pseudomonadota bacterium
GCGCGGGGGACACCCCGCACCCCGTTTTTTCTATTTTGGCTGAAAGCGCGCGGCAGTGTTGAGCAAACAAATAAAAGGCGGGAGGGTTCGGGAGGGGGTCCCTCCCGATTGGGGTGCGGGGCGAAAGCCCCGCTCGCGAAGCGATCGGCCCCCACGCCGACCTACTCCGCCGCCTCCTTGGCGAGGAAGCCGCCGGACTGGCGCGCCCAGAGCTCGGCATATAGCCCGCCCCGCTCGAGCAACGCCTGATGCGGCCCTTCCTCGACAATCCGTCCCTCGTCCATGATCACGAGCCGATCCATGGCCGCGATGGTCGAGAGGCGATGCGCGATGGCGATCACCGTCTTGCCCTGCATGAGGTTGTTGAGCTGCTCCTGGATGGCAGCTTCGACCTCGCTGTCGAGCGCACTCGTTGCCTCGTCGAGGATCAGGATCGGCGCGTTCTTCAAAAGCACGCGCGCGATCGCAACCCGCTGGCGCTGGCCGCCGGAGAGCTTCACGCCCCGCTCGCCCACGTGCGCATCGTAACCCGCCCGCTCGCGCAGATCCCTGAGTTGCGGAATGAACTCGTGCGCCGCCGCCATGCGTGCAGCCGCGATCGCCGCGTCGCGACCAGCATCGGGCCGCCCGTAGAGGATGTTGTCGAGCACCGAGCGATGCAGGAGCGATGTATCCTGCGTCACCATGCCGATGTTGGCGCGCAGACTGTCCTGCGTGACGTGCGCGATGTCCTGGCCATCGATGAGAATGCGGCCGCGCTCGAGGTCGTAGAAGCGCAGCAGCAGATTGACGAGCGTCGACTTGCCCGCGCCCGACCGGCCGACGAGCCCGACTTTTTCGCCTGGCGCGACGGTCAGCGACAGATTGTCGATGATCCCCGACTTCCGGCCGTAGTGGAAACGGATACCTTCGAAGCGAATCTCGCCCCGACGCACGGCGAGAGGCTTCGCATCCGGCGCATCGACGACCTCCTGATCCCGCGAGATCGTCTCCATGCCTTCCTGCACGACACCGATGTTCTCGAAGATGCCGGCAACCGTGAACAGCACCCAGCCGGACATGGCGACGATGCGGATCACCAGTCCCGTCACAACGGCGATATCGCCGATCGTGACCAGGCCGAGGCTCCACAGCCATATCGCGAGCCCACTGGCGCCGACGATGAGAAAGCCGTTCAGCGTGTAGAGCGTGAACTCCATGCTGGTCAGCAGACGCAGCGACGCCTGCCACTTCGACATCTGCTCGTCGATTGCGGCCTTGGCGTAGGAATCCTCGCGATCGGCGTGGGCGAACAGCTTGACCGTCAGGATGTTCGTGTAGCTGTCGACGATGCGGCCCGTCAGCATCGAGCGTGCCTCCGCCGCTGCCGTCGACCGCTCGCGGATCTTCGGCACGAAGTAGATCATCGCAAGGATGTACGCCGCGAGCCACACGAACAGCGGCACCAGCAGCCATATGTCGGCGCTCGCGAACAGTATGACCGCGCCCACCCACTGGATGCCGGCGAACCAGATCGCGTCGATGACCTGGACTACCGACTCGCGCAATGCCGGCGCCGTCTGCATGATCTTGTTGGCGACGCGGCCGGCAAAGTCATTCTGGTAGAACGACAGGCTCTGGCGCAGCACATAGCGATGCGTCAGCCAGCGCACGCGTGTCGTCACCGGCCCCGCGATCACCTGGTTTTTGATCAGGTCGTGCAGTGTCGAGACGAGCGGCCGCGCAATCAGCGCGACGAAGGCCATGAACAACAGCCAGGACGCGTGGTCAGACAGGAACGTCTCGGGCGATCCCGATGTCCGCATCAGGTCGACGATGCTGCCGATGAACGCCATCAGCGACACCTCGATCACCGAGCCGATGAACCCGACGACGAGCAGCACGATGAATACCGGCCACACGGGCCGGATGAAATAGAGATAGAATGCGCCAAGCGTCACCGGCGGGCGCTCGGGCGCTCGCTCGGGATAGGCGTCGATGCGGGTCTCGAACCAGCGGTACATGACCTGGGCTCTTGGTTACTACTGCAAAAGGCCGGGCGCGTTCATGCTCAGCTACTTCGGCCGGCAACACCGCGCTCACGGACAGAATTCCTCACGCCGCCTGCACATTCCCGACCTGTCGGGGATTGATCCCGGTCAATGTGACGACCGGCTCCCTTGACGTATCAAAGGTAGGGCTGAGAATGCCCCCATACCAAGGGATCGGCTGCGGCGCGGGCGGGGCTCTTTACGTGCCAGTCGTGACGATATCATGTCCAGAAGAGAAACGCCGTCTGGCCGGCCCGGAGGAAACGGCGTTCGCGCCGAACTGAGCGAGTGAATTAGCATGCCGCCTGATGAATTGCAGCATCGCAAAACCACAGCGCGCGCTTGGTTTGAGCAGCTCAGGGAAGAAATCTGCGCCACATTTGAACAGGTCGAGGATGAACTCCCGGCGGGCGTGCAGTTTTCGGACCGGCCGGCTGGCCGCTTCGCGCGCCAGCAGTGGCGACGCACGGACCATGCCGGAGGCGACGGCGGCGGCGGGCTGATGAGCCTGATGCGAGGCCGGGTTTTCGAGAAGGTCGGCGTGCACACGTCGACCGTCCACGGCGAGTTCGCGCCCGAGTTCCGGAGCCAGATCCCCGGCGCCTTGGAAGACCCTCGCTTCTGGGCCTCGGGCATCTCGCTGATTGCGCACCCTCAGAACCCGCATGTGCCGGCCGTGCACATGAACACGCGCTTCGTCGTGACCTCGAAATGGTGGTTCGGTGGCGGCGCGGACCTGACGCCCGTCCTCGGCACGCGCCGCACGCAGGAGGATCCGGACACGCGCGCCTTTCATGCGGCCATGCAGGAAGCCTGCGCACTGCACCCGATCGTGGACTATCCCCGCCTCAAGGCGTGGTGCGACGAGTACTTCTACCTGCCGCACCGCAAGGAGCCACGAGGCGTCGGCGGCATCTTCTACGACTACCTGACGCCCGATGAGGCGGTCGGCGGATGGGATGCCGCATTCGCCTTCACGCAGAGTGTCGGCCGCGCCTTCAAGGCCATCTATCCCGAGCTCGTACGGCGCAACTTCGCCAAGTCATGGAGCGATGCCGAGCGCGACGAGCAACTCGTACGGCGTGGTCGCTACGTCGAGTTCAACCTGCTGCATGATCGCGGCACGGTGTTCGGCCTCAAAACCGGCGGCAACGTGGATTCGATCCTCTCGTCGATGCCGCCTGTGGTGAAGTGGCCTTGATTTGAGTGCCGTGGGCTGCGAGGTGCGAGCGGTAGCTTCGCGAGCAGGGCTGCCGCCCTGCACCCGCTGTCCAGACCGGAGAGATGGTTTGCACATGTACGAGGACATGGCTGACGGTTTTCGATCCTAGTCCTCGGGCTCGCTCAGGTCGATGATGGCGAC
>JAEZAW010000364.1 GCA_023430315.1 Pseudomonadota bacterium
GGCCTCGGCAACGCCATCCTGATCAAGGTCAACCAGATCGGCACGCTGACCGAGACGCTGGACGTGGTCGATATGGCCCAGCGCGCCGGTTATTCGGCTGTCATGAGCCACCGCTCCGGCGAGACCGAGGATTATACGATCGCCGATCTCGCGGTCGCCACGAACTGCGGCCAGATCAAAACCGGCTCGCTTTCGCGCTCGGACCGGACCGCCAAGTACAATCAGCTCATCCGCATCGCGGAGATGCTGGACGATCAGGCCGAGTACGCGGGCGCGACAACCATGGTCGGACGCTAGCGGCGGCCGGCGAGCGCCGCGGCCCACATAACTGAGTTCGTGCGCGCAACGACTGCCGGAACATTGTGCCGGCGGCGACGTCTTGGCTAACATCATCTCCGATGAGTCTGCCGCGACGATCCTCCCGCTCGCGCAAGCGAGATCCGGCCTGGGCCACGCTCAGTGACGCAGAGCTGCTCGCGCTGCGGTTCAAGGACCTGAAGCTCTCCATCGCCGGCACTTGGCTCGAGCAGCAGCTGGAAAACTTGCATGAAGAGCTGGAGAGCCGAGCGCTTAAGGTCCGGGCGCACGCCTGGCTCTCCACGGAATGGTTCAGCCCGCACGACACGCCTGGGATCGCCATCCCGTTCTATCTCGCCCACGCGCGTCTGATGCGGCTCGAGCGCAAGATGGTGCTTGAGGTGGAAGGCGGCTCTGAGCGCGAGTGCATGCGCATTCTACGTCACGAGGCAGGGCATGTGATGCAGCGCGCCTTTGCATTGCACCGGCGCAAGCGCTGGCGCGAATTGTTCGGCAGCGCGGCGCGGCCTTATCCCGAATATTACCGGCCCAACCCAACCAGTCGCCGCTACGTCCAGCACCTGCGGCGCTGGTACGCGCAATGCCATCCGGACGAGGATTTCGCCGAGACCTTCGCTGTGTGGCTCGCGCCGCGCTCGAACTGGCGCAAGCGCTACGCCGATTGGCCGGCGCTGCGGAAGCTTGAATATATCGACGAGCTCATGGGCGAGCTTGCCGGCGTCAAGCCGCCAGCCAAGGCGCGCACGCAGATGGAGCCGCTGCGCACGCTCGATACAACGCTGGAAGAGCATTACCGCGAAAAGCGCGAGCGCTTCGCGGTCGATTCCCCGACCGTGTTCGACCGCGATCTCTTGCGCATCTTCAGCAGCGACGAGCGCCACCGTAACGCGCCCGCCGCAGCGCTCGTGATCCGCCGGCATCGCAGCAAGATCATGCGCTCTGTCGCGCGTATCACCGGCGAGTATCCGCTCGCGCTCGACGCCGCCATCGACGACATCATTGATCGCGCCCGCACGCTGAAACTCCGTGCGCCCGGCAGCGAACAGCGCATTCGGCTCGAATTGACGGCGTTGCTGACCACCAACACGGTGACTTCGCTCTACAGTTCAGGCCGTCGGCAAACATTCGCGGTATGAGTTTGCGCGTTCTCGTCCTCTGCCATCCCGATGGGCTTCCGCCCGATACGCTGGACGGTCTCTCCGAGAAAGAGGCCTATCACATCAAAACCGAGTACGATGTTGTCCACGCGCTGCGTGAACTCGGCCACGACGTGCGTCCGCTCGGCGTTCAATACGATCTCAAGCCCATTCGCGACGCGATCGAAGATTGGCGCCCGGACGTCGTCTTCAACCTGCTGATCGAGTTTCATGGCGAGGCCGTTTACGGCCAAAACATCGCCAGCTTCCTTGAACTGATGCGTGTTGCCTACACCGGCTGCAATCCGCGCGGCCAGGTGCTGGCGCAAGGCAAGGATCTGTCCAAGAAGCTGCTCAAGTATCACCGCATCCCGACGCCGGCGTTCGCGGTGTTTCCGTTTGGCCGCAAAGTACGCCGCCCGGCCAAGCTCGGTTTTCCGCTCATCGTCAAAAGCACGATCGAAGATGCGTCGATGGGCATCTCGCAGGCGTCCGTGGTCGATAGCGATGAGAAACTCGCCGACCGCGTACGCTTCATCCATGAGAATGTCGGCACGCCCGCGATCGCTGAAGAATATGTCGACGGGCGCGAGATCTATGTCGGCGTGCTCGGCAATGAGCGCCTGCGCGCGCTGCCGGTGTGGGAGCTCGAATTCGAAAACCTGCCCCCCGGCGCGCTGCCGATCGCGACCGAGCGCATCAAGCGCAATCCGCAATACCAGGAAGCTCGCGGCATCATCCAAGGCCCGGCCGAAGGGCTTTCACCGGCGCTGGAGCTGCGCATCCGCGACACCGCCAAGCGCATCTGCCGCGTGCTTGAGCTCGACGGCTATGCCCGGATCGATTTCAGGCTCGGGCGCGATGATGTGCCGTACTTCATCGAGGCCAACCCGAATCCGGAAATCGCCCGCAGCGAAGAGTTCGCCCAGTCGGCCAAGTATGACGGCCTGGAGTACCTGGACCTCATCAACCGCATCCTCTCGCTCGCGATCTCGCGCGCCGGCGCGCACGACGAATAGGAAGGGCCGGTGACGATCGTCACGGCGGCTGGCTCTGGCGGCCCCTAGATTCGCAGCCATCGCCACTCGCGATGTTGAGGAGCCGCCCATGTTGATCCGCTTCAGCTGCCTGATGCTCGCGCTGGTCTCGTTCGTGCCCGGCGCCTTCGCCACACTCATGCAAACCGCGCGAATCGTCGCCTGAAGCCGTCAACAGCGCGACCAACTGCAAAAATATTTTTCGACGACCTCAGTGACTCCATCTGGAGTCCGGCTAGCCGCGCCTCCACCACATCTTGCGCCGCGTGAGCTAAGTGACTGATTCCGCGCGAGTCTTTGGACTCGTTTTGTTCCGCAAGCTCCTGATTCCGTAAAGATTTCATTAAGTATCGAGACTCATTTTGCCCACCTCTTCGAGGTCGGTACGATGACGAAACATGGTTCAACAACGCTGAGCATCGGGCTAGGGGCGGCGATCCTCTATCTCGGCGCGCACGCCGTCACGGGCCGCCAGGGGCTCGTCGCGTACGTCGATCTGCAGGCGCAGGAGCGTGCGCTGGAACAGCGTCTGGACAGCCTCGACGGCGAGCGTACGGCGCTCGAAGCCCGCGCCGCGCGGCTTCGCCCCGAGACGCTCGATCTCGACTACCTCGACGAACGCGCCCGTATCACCCTGGCCGCCGGCGATCCCGACGAGTTGGTTTTCGTCCTCGACTGATCCTGCTGCAATGCAGCATCGCAAAGCTTCCTAGCGAGCTAAGTCATTCCCGCATAAGAGAGGCGCGCACCGCGGCGTGGACTTCCCGCGCGCGTGCGTCATCTCCTTTCCCGCGGAGGATACTGATAGATGGCTAAAGGCAACGGTAAGCAGCAGAGCGTTCAGGCGACGAAGGACGAGCTGCTTCAGTATTACCGCGACATGCTGCTGATCCGCCGCTTCGAGGAGCGCGCGGGCCAGCTCTACGGCATGGGCCTGATCGGCGGCTTCTGCCACCTCTATATCGGACAGGAAGCCGTCGTCGTCGGTATGCAGGCCGCGCTCAAAGAGGGTGATCAAGTCATCACGGCCTACCGCGACCACGGCCACATGCTGGCGGCCGGCATGACCGCGAACGGCGTCATGGCCGAACTCACGGGCCGGCGCGACGGCTATTCCAAAGGCAAGGGCGGCTCGATGCACATGTTCAGCATCGAGAAGGCCTTCTATGGCGGCCACGGCATTGTCGGCGCGCAAGTCTCGCTCGGCACTGGCATCGCCTTCGCCAACAAGTATCGCAAAGACGGCAAAGTCTGCCTCACCTATTTCGGCGACGGCGCCGCCAACCAGGGGCAGGTGTACGAGAGCTTCAACATGGCTTCGCTATGGAAGCTGCCCGTCGTCTACATCATCGAGAACAATCAGTACGCCATGGGCACGAGCGTGCAGCGCTCGTCGGCCGAGACGCATCTCTACAAGCGCGGCGCCGCCTTCGGCATTCCGGGCGAAGAGGTTGACGGCATGGACGTCATCGCCGTGCGCGAGGCGGGAAAGCGTGCTGTCGAGCACGTACGCTCGGGGCAGGGCCCAATGCTGCTCGAGATGAAGACCTACCGCTATCGCGGCCACTCCATGTC
>JAEZAW010000375.1 GCA_023430315.1 Pseudomonadota bacterium
AGAACAAGACCAGCAAGTGCAGGTGAGTGGTCCAAAGTTCCCCACGGTTCAGCGCACGGCGTCGAGCGGGTTATTTTCGCTCGACCAGATTTCCGCGTCGGACTCGGCCATGAGGCCCGCTCCACGCGGCGCGTGATTATCGATCAGCGGATCGGGCTTGGCTAGGCGTTCCAGTTCGCGGACGTCCTGAAGCACAACTTCGGCGCCATGCACAACGACGCCATGTTTCTGTAGCGCGGCAAAGGCTCGGGACAGATTCTCCGCCGTCATGCCGAGGAGCGAGGCGAGCACGCGCTTCTCGTGCGGCAGGCGCACCCGGCGTTCGCTCTGTTGTGCGGCGCGCAAGGTCAACAGGTAGTTCGCCAATCGCTCGGCGCCGCCGCGAAGCTTCTGGTTCTTGATGGTCCGCACGAGGCCGCGGTAGCAACCAGCCAGATCGCGCGCTACTGCCACGGCGAAATGTGGGTCGGCGGCCATCGCCCTGCGCAAGGAATCGCCGGAGATCATCAGAATCTCGCAGCGATCGAGCGTGCGCGCCGTCATCAGTGCGTGGGTCTCGAGCACCACGGCGGCCAGAATGAAGGTCGAAACCGGACGCAGGATCGTCAGCGTGGTGTCCTTGTCATTCCAGGTACCATGGAGTTCCACCTGGCCATCGAGCAGGACGTATAGAAAATCGACCGGGTCGCCTTCTAACAACAGGAATGTGCCAGCCGGGAAACGCTGAAGGTGGGCGCCGGCCAAAACGCTCCGGAACGTGTCCGACGACACATTCTCGAACAGGCGCAAGCCCTTCACCCGGTCCGCGTCATAGCTCCGCATTGGCCCTCCTATGCGCCGCATTTGTGAGAGGGGTCTAACACATCACCTTCGCGCCGATTTGATGATGGTCAAGTCCGGAGCGCCTGCGACCCGATGGCAGGAGATGTGTTGGCAGTCTGGTACGTCTCCGCGC
This sequence comes from Pseudomonadota bacterium, assembly GCA_023430315.1. GTDB lineage: Bacteria > Pseudomonadota > Alphaproteobacteria > Rhizobiales > Hyphomicrobiaceae. The sequence continues at coordinate 956 of JAEZAW010000375.1, forward strand.
GTGTTCAGCGCCACGTGCGGACCTTACAGTTGATAAGCGTCAAATGCCTTGATCTCACTCTGGGGTAGTGAGCAGCGGCCTCAATAGGGATCGACCCTTTATGCCCACCGAAATGCCCAAACCCGCTCCTGGCGCGCACGCCGCGCTTTGGATGAGCACCCTGGCGTTCACGGCTTGCTTCGCCGTGTGGACCATCTTCTCGATCATCGGCATCCAGATCAAATCGGATCTCGGGCTGACCGAAACGCAGTTCGGCCTGCTCGTCGGCACGCCCATTCTGACGGGCTCTCTCATCCGTTTGTTTCTCGGTGTGCTGGCCGATCAATACGGCGGCCGCATCGTCAACCTGATCGTGCTGCTGGCTGCGGCGGCCGCCACGTTCCTGCTCTCGTACGCTGAGACCTACCCTCAATTTCTGCTCGCGGCGCTCGGCGTCGGCATCGCCGGCGGCGCCTTTGCCGTCGGGGTCACGTATGTTTCGAAGTTCTATCCGCCCGCACAGCAGGGAACGGCGTTAGGCATCTTCGGCGCCGGCAATGTCGGCGCTGCGGTCACCAAGTTTGCTGCGCCTTTCGTACTCGTCGCGTTCGGCTGGGAGACGGTTGCTCAAGTCTGGGCTGCAGCGCTCGCGCTAATCGGCATCATCACCTTCATGGTCACGCGCGACGATCCCGATCTTGCCGTACGGCGCAAGGCCGGCGCTAAGCCGCGCAGTTTCGCGCAGCAATTCGAACCGCTGAAGAACATCCAGGTGTGGCGCTTTGCACTTTATTACTTCTTTGTCTTCGGCGCCTTCGTCGCGCTCTCGCTTTGGCTGCCGCGTTATCTGGTCGGCGTCTATGAACTCGACATCACCACAGCTGGCATGATCGCCGCCGCCTATTCGATTCCGGGTTCGCTCTTCCGCATTTACGGCGGCAGGCTCGCGGACAGCGTCGGTGCGCGCAAAGTGATGTACTGGACCTTCCTGGTATCCGTGGCGGCGACGTTCCTGCTGTCCTATCCGCCAACCAGCTACGTCATCGACGGCATTCGTGGCCCCATCGCCTTCCGCTTCGAGATCGGTCTCGCCGGCTTTACAGCAATCGTCTTCGTGCTTGGCTTCTTCATGAGCCTCGGCAAGGCGGCCGTGTTTAAGCACATCCCCGTCTACTACCCTAAGGATGTCGGCGCGGTCGGCGGCCTAGTCGGGATGATCGGTGGGCTTGGCGGCTTCGTGTTGCCGATCGCCTTCGGCCTGATGAACGACCTCACGGGTATCTGGACGAGCTGCTTCATGGTGCTCTTCCTGCTCGTCGCGATCGCCTTCGTCTGGATGCACGTCTCGATCCTGGTGATGGAGCGGCGTGCCACGGCCGAGAGCCTGAAGAGCCTGCCGGAACTGCCCGAGATGCAGCCGATCCACGAGCCGCATCACGGGCCGGCCCTGCGGCCGGGCGAGGCGCCGAAGCCTGCCGGCGCAGCCGCCTCCGGCGCCCGTCCCGCCCCAGCCGAATAGCGACAGGACAACGCGCGCCGGGCCGCCGTGCCCGGCGCGCGCGCCCCGGTCTCCCAAAGGG
>JAEZAW010000039.1 GCA_023430315.1 Pseudomonadota bacterium
GCGCGGGGCGCGGCGCGCGGCGATCCTGGCCCTCCTCGCGGTGCTGCTCTCGGGAAGCGTGCTATTCGTGGCAGAGGCGAGTCACGTCGCGCTCAATCCCGTCTTCCAGATCAAGATGGGGCTTATCGCGTTCGGGCTCGTGCACGCGGTCTTTCTCGGCAATCGCGCCGTCAGGGCGCTCGATACCCTTGGGCCTCAAGCTCCCATGCCGAGCTTCGCGCGCGTCTCCGGCGCGCTCTCGATGCTGGTCTGGATCGGAGTCGTCGGCCTCGGTCGCTACATCGCTTACAATTGAAGGCCAAGCGGAGCGCTCAGAGAAGCTCCTTGACGAGGACGCTCGCCTTGCCGAAATCCATCTGCCCGCGATAGCGGTCGCGCAGCACTGCCATGACGCGCCCCATGTCCTTGACAGTCGTCGCGCCGATCTCGGCGATCACAGCTTTGATCGCGGCCTTTGCCTCGTCATCATCGAGCTGGCGCGGCAGAAACTCGGAGATCACCGTGATCTCGTCGGCTTCTTTCTGCGCAAGCTCGGTGCGTCCGGCCTCCTCGTAGATGCGGATGCTCTCGCGGCGCTGCTTGATCATGGTCGCAAGCAACTGAGCGATATCGGCATCGCTGATCCGACCATCTTCGGGAGCAGCGCCGGGCTTGCCCTGGATGCCGAGATCGCGATCCTTGATCGCAGCAAGGATGAGACGGATCGTGCCAAGGCGCGCCTTGTCCTGCGCGCGCATGGCAGCTTTCATGGCGGTGTTGAGTTCATCGCGCATCAGCGTGCTCCCAGGCTTCGGCCAGCACGCCGCGCAGGCACGCACCGGACGACCGGGCTTGCCACGCGCAGCGAGGACCTGCTGCACAACTATCGGCTTTTTGGCACGCCGCGGCCAGATACTCTTACGCGACCACATGAACGTACTCGTGAAGAACTACTCTTGCTAGACGCGCTCAGCGCGCGTCGCGGCCTCGCTGCCCTTGGCCCTGACCGCCTTGGCGCTGGCGATGCTCGCCGCGCTTGCGCGTGGGACGACCGTGTCCGCCGTCACGACGCGCCTCTCCGTGAGAAACACCGCTGCCCTTCGTCCAGTTGCGCCAAGGCTGCGGCGCATCCTTCCGGGGCTCACCATTGCGCGGCGCCTCGCCAGCGTGACGACCTTCGCCATTGCGGGGCGCATGACCTTCGCCGTTCCGACGATCGCTCCGCGGCGCGCCGTCTCGGGCGCGGTGAAGATGCTCGCTATTGCGGGGCGAATGCCCCTCGCCATTCCGGCGATCGCCACGTGGCGCACCGTCTCGGGCACGATGATGATGATGCTCACCGCTGCGCGGTGCATGGCCCTCGCCGGTCCGGCGATCACCACGCGGCGCGCCGTCTCGGGCACGATGATGATGCTCGCCACTGCGCGGTGCATGACCGTCGCCGTTCCGGCGATCACCATGCGGCGCACCATCCCGGGCACGATGATGATGCTCGCCATCCCGTGGTGGGCGCCCATCTCCACTGCGATGCTCTCCACCGCGACGCTCATCGCGGCGATCGCCACGCGGCGCACCACTGCGCTCATCGCGACGCGGCCTGCCATGTGTTGGGCGCGCCCTATCGGCGTGCTCCCGTCGCGGGTGTGCATTCCGCTCGCGGCGTTCGCCGCTCTCCGGCGCCGAGCCGTTCACCGGCGTCGCGGCGGCCTCTTCGACCACCGAAGCAGGCTCGCTGCTTGCGTTCGAGGACACAACCGTCAGCCTGCGACCGGTCAGCTTCTCGATATCGCGCAGGTACTCGCGCTCATCGGGCGCGCAGAGCGCGATGGCGACGCCGCTTGCACCGGCGCGCGCCGTGCGGCCGATCCGATGCACGTAGCTCTCCGGAATATTCGGCAGCTCGTAGTTGATGACGTGCGTGATCTCATCGATGTCGATACCGCGCGCCGCGATGTCCGTCGCAACGAGCACGCGCGTGAAACCCTTACGGAAGCTGTCGAGCGCGGACTGACGCTGGCCCTGGCTCTTGTTGCCGTGGATCGCGTGGACGCCGACACCCATGTGCTCGATCGCCGTCGAGACGCGATCGGCCCCGCGCTTCGTGCGCGTGAAAACGATCACGCGCCGCATCTCCGGATCCTTGAGCAGGCGCGCAAGAACTTCGCGCTTGGCGGCTGCGGGAACGAAGATCACCTGCTGATCGATGCGATCGACAGTCTTGCCGGCGCGCGCGATCTCGCCGCGCACGGGGTTCTTGAGGATCTCGGCGGCAAGCTGAGCGATATCGCTCGGCATGGTCGCCGAAAAGAGCAACGAATGGCGCTCGGTCGGCACGAGCTTGAGGATGCGCCGCACATCGCGCACGAAGCCCATGTCGAGCATGCGATCGGCTTCATCGAGGATGAACGTACGCACCTGATTGAGGCGCAGGTGGCGCTGGTCGATCAGGTCGAGAAGACGGCCCGGCGTTGCAACGAGGATATCGACACCGCGCGCAATGGCGTTCACTTGCGGACGCTGGCCCACGCCGCCGAAGATGACGGTGTGAGAGATGCGCACATGGCGGCCATAGGCATGAATGCTCTCGCCGATCTGGATGGCGAGCTCACGCGTTGGCGCAAGGATCAGCGCGCGCGGTGCACCGGGCTGCGGGCGACCACCCTCGGCGGTCAGACGCTGGAGCAATGGGAGCACGAACGCTGCCGTCTTGCCCGTACCGGTCTCGGCGAGGCCGAGCAAGTCACGGCCTTCGAGCAGGGCTGGAATGGACTTGGCCTGGATGGGCGTCGGGTGGGTGTAGTCTGCGTCGTTCAATGCACGCAGCAGTGGCTCGGCGAGGCCGAGCGCGTCAAAAGTCTCTGTAGTCACGAAACGTATGGCTTTCTGCGCCGACCGCCGGGGGCACGCAGCCTGCCGGGTCGGTTTTTCTAGGGCGCTGTTGGCCCTGGGCTGCGCACCGCAGCTAAGGCCGGATCATGTGATGAACGTCCCGGAGAGAACACTGTACGCTTCGCCGGCAATCTCTTACGGGAGCCGAATGCGAAGCAGCAGAGCGCTTGGCGCGCTCGCGGAACGACAGCCGTCATATGGGTGATTTGCCTGCTGACGTCAATTGCTTTCGCAGGTGCAGCAATTTTGCCGCAGGAATGAGTAATCAGCCCCTTTACCACCTCAGGGCTTCGAGCGCGGCGATCGGCGGAGCGGCATGGCCGGCAAAGAGCCGGGCGAGCATTGCGTCGTCGAGACTTTCCTGGCCGTCCACATGAAGCGCGCTGGCAATGAAAACCGCGCGCAGCCCGGCCGCAGCAGCCCCGGCAATATCGGTCTTGATGCCGTCCCCGATTGCGAGAATGCGCGAGGTTTCGACGGATGCTCCGCGCACAGCGGTGATCAGCTCGCGGGCGCGCGCATAGATGGGCGGATGCGGCTTGCCGGCGTAGGCCACCTCGCCGCCGAGCGTCTCGTAAGCCGCGGCGAGTGCGCCGGCGCAATAAATGAGACGGTCACCTCGCTCGACGACGATATCCGGGTTCACGCAGATCATCGGCTGACGGCGCGCGCGCATGGCCGCCAGCAGGTCGCGGTAATCGTCGGGCGTCTCCTGCTCGTCCTCGATCAGTCCCGTGCAGACGACGACGGCCGCCTTGTCGATCGGCGCGAAGGCGACATCGAGGCCCGCAAACGTGCCGAGGTAGCGGTCGGGACCAAGATGGTGGACAGGCCGCCCAGCCCAGCTCGAGATGAGCACGCGCGTGACATCGCCTGACGTGACAATGGCATCGTAGGCCGTGCGCGGCACGCCCATGGAATCCAGATGCGCGCTCACTTCCTCACCGGTCGATGGCGCATTGCTCACGAGCACGATCGTGCCACCACCCGCGCGGAACCTAACGCAAGCCTCGCTCGCGGCGGGATGTGGATGCGCGCCATCGTGAAGCACGCCCCACACGTCGCTGATCCAGGCATCCGCCGTGTCCGCCAGCGGCGCGATTGAGCGCAGCACGGGAATGTGCGGGCCGGCCTTGCTCTGCATCCCGCCTCCGCGATGGACGATGTGGATGATGTTGCTGGCCGCAGCGGCGCGGTGCGCAAATAAGCTGTAGGCCGCCACAGCCTTAGCCGGGCGGCCCATACGGTTCAAGGGGTGGAAACGCGGCACCGGACTATGCCGCGCTCGAGCGATGCGCCGAGCGCTCTTGTGGGCGCTCCTGGCGGATGGGCCGCGGCCCGCCGAAGAGGCGGCCCTGGCCGAGCAGGGCACCGAAGCCCAGCACCTTGGCGAGTTCCCGCTCCTCGCCAATGCGGCTGACGATGAGCGTGAAGCCGAGGCCCGAAAGGTGCCGGCAGAGGTCGGCAGCCGGCACGATACCGTGTGGCGCCGGGAGGCCCTGCAGGAAGACCTGGGCATCGAGCCGCACGAACTCGAAGCCCTCGGCCTCGAGAACCTCGAAGTCCATGTCGAGATCGACTACGTCGACGAGCGCGTAGCGCAAACCCGCGTCAGAGAGCGCGGCCAGCGCCTGCCAATGCGCCGGACCGAAGGCTCGCACCTCTGCCTGACTGATCGACATGACGAGACGTGCACCGAGCCGGAAATCAGGAGCAAGCGCGTCGCTCAGCGCTGCATGGAATCCACCATCGCGCAGCGACTCGCCTGACGCCGTCGAGAACAGATCCGCCGCCGCCCCGCGCGCAGCGAACTCGCCGGCGAGCCGGATTGTCTCGCTGAACGTCAGCGCCTCGATGCGCGGCGTCAGGCCAGTGCCGGCAATCACACCCGTAAGCTCGCGCGGATCGAGGATCTCGCCCTCCTCGCTGTGCAAGCGCACGGAGACCTCGAAATGCCGGGCCCTGCGATCGTCGAGGCCGAGAATGGGATCGAGGCAGACATCGATGCGCGCGGCATCGATCGCCCGCGTCAGCTCGGCATGCAGACTGAGGCCACCGCTTGCCGGGATGCTGTCGGCCAGCTCGGCGATCGTCTCGCGCATGTCGTCGGCCATGTCGCGTAGCGCATCGACCTGCTCGTCTACGGTATCGAGCGGCTGCGCCATGGGTGGCGCGAAGGTCGTCGCAGCCGGGGGTGGCGTACGCTCAGGCGCAACGGGGGCACGCGGAACTTCGGCTTTGGCCGCGGGTGCATTGATCTGATCGGCAAGCCCCTTGATGAGGGACTGCATGATCGCGATGTCTTGTGCCCGCGGATCCTCGGCCTCGCTTTCCTCGCGCGGCAATTCGACGGGCGGCTTTTCGGCGGGCAACTTGACTGCCGGCTTGTCGACGGCGAGTGCCGCAAGCCCGTGCGGGCGCGGACGTGCCGGCAATGGTGGTGGCGCCGGCGCACGCGTCGCAGATGGCGGAGCCACGGGCTTCTTTGCTGGCGGAGCAATTTCCTCGCGCCCTTGTCGCGGCGGCCCGGCCGTTACAGCCGGCTTCGGCGCGGCGGCGGGTGCAGCAGGCTTGGCTTTCAACGGCTCGCGCGGACCATTCTCAGGCGGACGCGGCGCAGGCACGCCTCTGCCGACTTCGGCCTTCGGCGGCTCCGCACTCCGCGGCCGTGGCGGTTCGGCAGGTCTCGCGCGATCCAGAACGCGTGGCGGCGGGCGATCCCCGTTGAAGCCCGCGAGCCGCGGCGGCTCGCGCTCCCCGCCCATTCCGCGGCCCCCGCCAACGAGCCGGCGCAGCGCAGCGTTCTCGCCTGCCAGCTGGTCGAGTTCGTCGCTGAGCGCAGCTGCGACCTGTCCCCGCCGCACCAGCGCATGCAGCACCAGCAGGCACCAGTAGGTGCTGAGCGCGACGATGACCGCCGCAATCATGCCAAAGCCAAAACTCGTGCGCAGCGCCATGCCCAGCGCCGCAATCACGATCATCATCGATATGTGCACTACGATTTCACGCAACCAGCCACCCGAGCCAGCGTCTGCCGGTTCTTCGAGAGCGTCGGCGTCGTATGCTGCGGTATGTGTCATGCCGCAACCCCGCCTCCAGTGATTCGACCCACGACGAGTCTTTCTCGGCCTGTGGACGATTCGCAATCCACAGGCCCGGACTGCCACCAGGAATAAGGCTGCGGAACGGCGTTTCAGCGCTTTGATGGTGCGCGGTGTTGCGCAATCTCATCACGCAGGATCTCGAGCTCCAGCCAAGCGGTCTCCGCCTCGGCAAGCTCGGCCTCGGCCTCGGCGAGGCGTGTCGTGGCGGAATTGAACGCCGCTGGGTCGCGCGTGAACAGATCGGCGTCCGACAACCGGCGACCAAGCTCGGCAATTTCCTTTTCGAGCGCCGCCATTTGCTTCGGCAGGGCTTCGAGCGCCTGAGTCTGCTTGTAGCTGAGCTTGCGCTGAGGTGACGGCGCCGCCGACTCGGGAGCCTGCACTTCAGTTGTATCGGCCGAACGCGCGCCGGACCGAGGCTTGGCGGCGGCTTCCGGTCTTGCCCCACGCTGCGCCAGCATGTCGGAATAGCCACCCGCATATTCGAGCCAGCGCCCGTCACCTTCCGCTGCGATCACGCCCGTTGCGACGCGGTCGAGGAAATCGCGATCATGGCTCACCAGGAGCACCGTGCCGGCGTAGTCCGCGAGCAGCTCCTGCAGCAAGTCCAGCGTCTCGAGGTCGAGATCGTTGGTCGGCTCGTCGAGCACGAGGAGGTTCGACGGCCGCGCCAGGGCCCGCGCCAACATCAGCCGTCCTCGCTCGCCGCCCGAAAGCACGCTCAAGGGTGTGCGTGCCTGCTCCGGCGCGAACAGGAAGTCCTTCATGTAGCCGATCACGTGGCGCGCGGCGCCATTGACGATCACCTGATCGCCGCGCCCACCGGTCAGCGCCTCGGCGAGGGTCCAGCTCGGCTTCAGTTGCTCGCGGCGCTGGTCGAGCGTCACCATCTCGAGATTCGTGCCGAGCTTCACCGTGCCACTGTCCGGTGCAAGCGCACCGGTGAGGAGAGCCAGCAGCGTCGTCTTGCCAGCGCCGTTGGGTCCGATGATGCCGAGCCGATCGCCACGCGCGATACGGATCGAGAGATCATCCACGATCGGACGACCGTCATAAGCTTTGGAGACGTGCTGAGCTTCAATCACGATCTTGCCGGACGTCCCACCCTCGCTGACCGACAGTTGGACATTGCCGACGGGGCCGCGCGCGTCCCTGCGCTCGGCACGCAGCTTGTGCAGCTCGGCCACACGGCGCACGTTGCGCTTGCGGCGTCCGGTGACGCCACCGTGCATCCAGCTTTCCTCGCGCGCGATCTTGCGATCGAGCTTGTGACGCTCGAGTTCTTCCTGCTCGAGAACCTCGTCACGCCAACCCTCGAACGCAGCGAATCCTCTATCTAGTCGGCGCGCGATGCCGCGATCGATCCAGACGGTCGCGCGCGTCAGGGTATCGAGAAAGCGGCGATCATGGCTGATCAGGACGATCGCGGCACGCTGGCTCCCGAGCTCCTTTTCGAGCCATTCGATGGCCGGCAAGTCGAGATGGTTCGTCGGCTCGTCGAGCAGCAGGACATCCGGACTGGCGGCGAGCACCCGCGCAATTGCGGCGCGCCGCGCCTCGCCGCCGGAGAGCTGGGCCGGATCCTCGTGGCCGCTGAGCCCGAGCATTTCGAGCGCCGATTGGGCGAGATACGCGCCCTCACCCTCCGCGAGCCCCGCCTCGACATAAGCGGCGACGCTGGCGAATCCCGAGAGATCCGCCTCCTGCGGCAGATAGGCGACGCGCGCACCGGGATGGACGAAACGCTCGCCCTGATCGGGCACGACGAGACCCGCCACGATCTTGAGCAGCGTCGACTTGCCGGAGCCATTGCGCCCGACAAGCCCGATGCGGTCGCCCGCGCGCACGCTCAGCTCGGCACCGGAAAGCAGCGCCGTCGAGCCGAAGGTCAGATGGATGTCGGAAAGGCGGATGAGTTCGATGGCCATGCCGCGTATCTAGCGCGGCGAGCGGGACGACACCAACAGATCTTACCTGCGGCGAGCCATCTCACCGGCCGTGATCTCCGGAAGCCCGAGGCGCGCGATCATCGAGGCCGGCGTGACGGGCGGCTCCATGCGATCGAGCGCGATGACGACGTCGCGGCGCATATCGGGATGGACGAGAACGATCTCATGACGGACGCCGGACAGCGTCGTGCGAACGCGGTGGGAAATGCCGCGATAGGCATCGAGCGGCTCACGGAAGGCACGCGCCGAGAAGAGGCCCTTCTCCGCGACGCTGACGACATTCCCCTCGATCTCGACGACACCCCTGCGGCCGATGTCGGCGACCAGCCGGCGCACGGGCACAAGCAGCAGCGCAGAGAGCATCACGATGCCGGCAACCACCTGGAACGCTGCCATCGGCTGCGCCATGGCAAGGCTCAAAGCCTCCGGCTTGCTCAGGGCCTCGTTCGTGAGGAGGAACATGCCCCCGAAGAGCGACAGAACCATCACACCGGCGGCGACAAGGCCGAGCATCCTGCTCCAGCGCGCCTTGGACCGCTCGACCCGCACGAGGCAGACATCATCATTTGAAGCGTTAAGGAGAAGATCGTCGGCGCGCGCGAGCATTGGTGGGGGTCCGGGAGCTTTGTTCAGATGGCAGAATGTAAGAGCGGGGGCTTAACGCGCGACTAATCAATCCGTTCCGTTCGTCATTATTCGGTGGCGCAAACGACAGGTGTCGCCGCCTCCGGATCGGAGCGGGTTGTCAGGTTAACGCGTGAAGCTGGAACTACCCTTGCGGCGGAGGCTCGTCCTCGTCGGACGACTCCGGCAAGCTGACCACGATCCTGCCGGCGGCTACGTCGACCTCCGGCACGAAGCGATCATTGAAGGGTATGTGTTCGGTTTGCCGCGAGGCCGCAAGAGCGATCTCGATCAAATCGCCGGCACCGAAATTGTGAACGGCGACGACGCGGCCGACCTCGCTACCGTCCGGCGCGACGGCAGCAAGCCCGATCAGGTCGGCATAGTAGAACTCTCGCTCGCCAGCCGCCGGCAGTTGCGCACGATCGACGTAGAGATCGGTGCCTGCCAGCGCCTCGGCCGCGTTGCGATCGGCAATGCCGGCTATCCGCGCGACGACGCCCTTGGCCGTCACGCGCAAGACCCGCAGCTCGAACTTTCTGCCGCCTGTGGCCGCCGAAAGCGGACCATAGGCGCCGATCGCCTCGGGCGCGTCAGCGTAGGAGCGCACGAGCACCTCGCCGCGCACGCCATGGGCAGCGACGATCCGGCCGAGCAGGATGCGCCCGCCCCGATCTTCACCGCTTGGCATGCGCAATCTCCCGTATCAGTCTTAAGCCGCGGCCTCGCCGCTGCTCTCAGCCGCCTTCGCCGCGGCTTCGGCTGCAGCGGCCTCGCGCTCGAGACGCTTCTTGCCGGGCTTCGCCTTCTCGGGATTGTTGCGCGGCGTGCGCTTCATGAGCCCGGCCGCATCGAGGAAGCGAGCCACACGGTCGGTCGGCTGGGCGCCGACGGAGAGCCAGTGCTTGGCGCGATCGAGGTCCAGCTTCACGCGGTCGGCGTGATCCTTCGGCAGCATCGGGTTGTGGGTACCGATCTGCTCGATATAACGGCCGTCGCGCGGAGCGGCAGCCTCGGCTACGACGATGTAGTAGTACGGGCGCTTCTTGGCGCCACCGCGCGAAAGGCGGATCTTCACGGACATGTTAGTTCTCCTGGTTAGGATCTCAGTCGTTGGTTCAACGTCAGGTTCAGTTCGATGGTGAGGGGTGCCGCCAGACGTCGACGGTGACACCCTTCAATTCAGCAACGCCCTCGTATCGCGCACCGAGACGCTCGGCGACGCGCTGCGAAGGCGTATTCTTCGACGCGATATAGCTGACGGCCGTCGGCCACTTCAGGTCCTCGAAGGCATAGGCGCGCGCCCGCGCCGCCGCCTCGGTCGCAAATCCACGCCCCCCATAAGCCGGCAGCAATCCCCACATGACTTCCGGTTCCGGCCACCCCTCGGGCTTCCAAAGGCCGGTGTAGCCGGCCAGCGCGCCGCTCGCCTTTTCCTCGATCACCCAGTTGCCGAAGCCTCTGAGCTGCCAGTGACCGATGAACATCGCGATCCGCCGCCACGTGTCTCCGCGCGAGAGCGGCCCGCCGATGAATTGCGTGCGCGCGCCGTCCGCCATGAAGGCGGCGAACACGTCGAGATCGTCATTGCGCCAAGGCCGGAGCCGCAGGCGCTCTGTTTCGAGAGTGGGCGCCTGCATTACTTCTTCTTTCCAGGAAGGCCCGGCAGACCTGTGAAGCGCGGTCCGCCGCCGCCCAATCCGGGCAGTCCCGGCAGGCGCGGCACAGCTTTGCCACCGAGACCCGGCAATGCCGGCGCGGGCGCTTTTCCGGCCGCGAGCTGATCGCGCACGTCCTTCGGCAGCTGCTCGAGCGCCTTGGGATCGAGGGTTGCCAGCTCCGCCTGCATCTTCTCGATCTCGGCCGCATTGGGCATGGCGCCACCGCCCATACCGAGCGCGCCGGCCATGCGCTGCATCATGCCCTTGTTCTTGCCCATCATCTTCATCATGTCCGCCATCTGGCGGTGCATCTTGAGGAGACGGTTGACCTCGTCGGGCCGCGTGCCCGAGCCGGCGGCGATCCGGCGCTTGCGCTTGCCGTCGAGGATCTTCGGATGGCGGCGCTCGTGGGGCGTCATCGAGGAGATGATCGCGCCCTGGCGCTTGATCACCTTGTCGTCCATGGCACCGGCGGGGATCTGCTGCTTGATCTTACCCATACCGGGCATCATGCCCATGAGGCCGCCCATGCCGCCGAGCTTCTGCATCTGCTTGAGCTGCTCGCCGAGATCTTCGAGATCGAACTCGCCCTTGCGCATCTTCTGCGCAATGGCCTGCGCCTTCTCGGCGTCAATCGTCTGCGCGGCCTTCTCGACGAGGCTCACCACGTCGCCCATGCCGAGAATGCGGCCTGCAATGCGCTGCGGATGGAAGTCTTCGAGCGCATCCCAGCGCTCGCCGACGCCGATCAGCTTGATGGGCTTGCCCGTGACAGCGCGCATGGAAAGCGCCGCGCCGCCGCGGCCGTCACCATCGACGCGGGTCAGCACGATGCCGGTGATGCCGACGCGATCGTTGAAGCTCTTCGCAAGGTTGACCGCGTCCTGGCCGGTAAGGCTGTCGGCGACGAGCAGGGTCTCGTGCGGCTGTGCAATGTCGCGCACATCCGCCGATTCTTGCATCAACTCCTCGTCGATATGGATGCGGCCCGCCGTATCGAGCAGCACCACGTCATAGCCGCCGAGCTTGGCCGCCTCGATCGCACGAGCAGCAATCTGCTTCGGTGTCTGTCCGGCAATGATCGGCAGCGTCGCGACGCCCGTCTGCTCGCCGAGCACGCGGAGCTGTTCCTGCGCCGCCGGCCGCCGCGTATCGAGCGAAGCCATCAGCACTTTCTTCTTGTCGCGGTCGGCGAGGCGCTTGCCGATCTTGGCGCACGTCGTCGTCTTGCCCGAGCCCTGCAGACCGACGAGCATGATGGGAACGGGCGGCGTTGCAGCGAGGTCGATCGGATCCGCGCTGGATCCCAGCATCTCGACCAGCTCGTCGTGGGCGATCTTGACGACCATCTGGCCGGGCGTGACCGACTTCACGACGTTGGCGCCGACGGCCTTCGCCTTCACCTTATCCGTGAACGAGCGCACCACATCGAGCGCCACGTCGGCCTCGAGCAGCGCCCGGCGCACCTCGCGCATGGCCTCGTTGACATCGCTCTCGCTCAGCGCACCGCGTCGGGTGAGCCGGTCGAGGACGCCGGAAAGCCGGTCGGACAGCGATTGAAACATGGCCTCTCAGTTCTCTCTCGGGAAAGACACCGCCGCGGCGCCTTCCTTGCATCTATTTGCTCTCAGGCTCCGGGCACCATCATCGGCTTGAAGTCGATCATGACATGCGCCTTGTAGGCCGGACGTTGCGTGAGCCGCTTGTACCAGACCTCGACGTTCGCCAGCGGCGGCCGCTCGATCGGCAGGTTGAAATAGCGGTACATCTGCGTCCCGACCGCGATATCGGCGATCGTGAGCTGCTCACCCAGAATATAGGGACGCTGCGTGAGCTGGCGATTGAGGATCGCCAGTTTTTCGCCGACGCGCCGCGATGCCGTCTCGACAGCCGCGTCATTGCGCTCGATCGCGGGCGTGCGCACGAGCTGAATGAAGCACGTCGAGATGATGTCGCCATAGAGCGTCGAAAGCGCCCAGTCCATCCACTGATCAGCCTTCGCGAACGTCTGCTCGTCGCTGGGCGAGAGCGTGCCACGACCATAGCGTTGCGCGAGATGACGTACGATCGCACTCGACTCCCAGAGCACGAAGCCATGATCGTCGATGGTCGGCACGAGGCGGTTGGGGTTGAGCTGAATGTACTCCGGCGTGTCCGTCTTGCCGAACTCGCCGCCATAGTCGAAGCGCTGGTGCGCGAGGCCGAGCTCGCCCACGGCCCACATGACCTTCTGGACATTCACAGACGTCTTGCGTCCCCAGACCTTCAGCATCGCACCCACCTTGCCGCTGGCCAATCCGCACCCCGCCGACCGCACCCGCGCATTCCAAACGCAAACGCGCCCGTGAGCGAACCTTCGCTGACGGACGTTGACCGCGTTGCCTCCCGCCGCTGCTCCACAAAGGGACGGCATGTGCAACCGGTGGCTCTGGATGCCAGGGCCTATTGCGATGAGGGCCTTATGGGGGGAAGTGCCGGTCCGTGTCAACTGACGGGCGCAAACAGAATGTCCGCTAGCCGGAACTTGCCGGATTTTGCCTTGCGGGTGACAGGCGCGGTACGGCCTTTCCGGCGCCCTGTGGACACGGCGAGCATAACGCCATCAATTGGACACCGACCGAGACTGAACTTGGTTTTGACCCGCCAGCGCAAACGCATTTCAGACTGGCGATGGTCCGACAACCCAGGATGTGACCATGTCCATTTTTCGCCAGATCGCCTTCTCGCTTGGCCTGCTGCTATTCGCCAGCCTGCCCGCCGCCGCCCAGCAGAAGCTATTTTCCCATCCGGTCGTCGCCAAGGACGCCGAGCGCTACGAGACCTACCTCAAGGGCGTGTTCAAGGCGGTGACGCCGCAGGCCGCGCGGACGCAGCGCGAGGCAGGCCTCAAGCTCGTCACCGATGGCGGCGATGCCCGCATCGCGGCGCGCCAACTCGCGACCGCCGCCATCACCGATCCCAAGGACGTCGCCGCTTGGACCGGCCTTGCCAAGGCACTGCTCGCGATGACGCCCGATCCGGCGCGTCCGGCTGAGCGCTACTCGATCCCCGTCAACGCTTCGGGTGCTGCGTACCTGGCGCTCGAGCGCGCCGCGACCGATGCGCAGCGCGCGCCTGCGCTTGCCGCCCTCGGCGAGGCGCGCAAGGCGCGTTCAATGT
>JAEZAW010000063.1 GCA_023430315.1 Pseudomonadota bacterium
CACGAGATTTCTCCGCGGATGTAGGCCTGCATGGTGCGCCGCTTGAGCCCGGCAATGGATGCCGTCGGATTGAGACCCTGCGGACAGAGCTGCTCGCAGGACTGATGCGAGTGGCAGTTGTGGCAACCGCCATTGCTGGCCGCAGCCGCGAGGCGCTTCAGATTGCCCGCGTCGCGCACGTCATTGACCAGCGACCACGAGCGGTTGAGCGCCGCCGGTCCGAAGTATTCCGGGCTCCAGCGCACGGTGTCGCACACCGCGTAGCAGACGCCGCAGTTGATGCATTCGATGGCCGCGTTCGCCGCCTGACGCTCCGGGCTCTCGGGGCTGATCGTCTCCAGGGGCTCGTGGCGCGTGCGCGATGGCACGAACGTGCCCTCGGCCTTCTGCCACTTCTCGAAGAACGGCCTCAGGTCCGCCGCGAGGTCACGGATCACAGGTAGATTGGCGAGCGGACCGATTTCCAGACGGCCGTCCGCGATCACCTTCGAGACGTGCGTGCGGCACGTCCAGCGCGGGCGTCCGTTGACGGTCATGGCGCAGGAGCCGCACACGCCGACGCGGCAGGCGAAGCGGTAGGCAAGCGTCGGATCGGCATGGCGCTGGATCCATGTGACCACGTCGAGCACGGTTTGGCTGTCGCGCCGCGGCACGGCAAAGGACTGGTATTCGCCCTCCTCACCACCGCGCCATACGCGCACGTCGATCGTGGCTTCTGCTGTCGTGCTCATGCGCGAACTGTCACTCCGATCCTGTGCACCATGTTGTTGCCGAAGCCACTGCGGTCCCAGCGTTCTTCGAGCGGCTGCGTATCGCCGTTCTCGTCGGTCGCCCGGCAGGCGATTTCATGCTCGCCCTCGCTGGCGTCCCATACGGCCTGCCAGCTTCGCCAGGCGTACTTCCCGTCGACCGGCCCGAGCTCCGCTTCCTGCCAGTTTCCATCGACGCCGAACTCGACGCGCACCACCGGCACACCGTTGCCGCTCCAGGCCCGCCCGACCACCTTGACCGGCCCCGGTGGGACGAGCCGATGACGGGTGTACCAGTCCGGGATGCCCGGCGGCACCATGAGCGACTTGACGCGGATGTGCGTCACCGGCACGCCCGCGTCCTCGGCGCTCTCCTTATATACGTAGCTGCCGACCTGCTGGTGCCCCTCGTACGGGCTGTCGAGCACTTCGATGCGATCGAGCCACTTGACGCTCGCCATACCGTACCAGCCGGGCACGATCATGCGCAGCGGAAAGCCATGCTGAGGCAGTAGCGGCGCCCCGTTCATCGCCCACACGAGCAGCACGTCTTCATTGAGGGCAAGTTGCGGCGCGAGGCTGCGGCCGTACTCGTGGAACACCTTGTCGTAGCCGCGGTCGATGCCGAGAAAAGCAATATCCATGGCATCGGGCAGCAGGCCGGCGCGTTCGAGCACGTGGCGAAGCGGCGTGCCGGTCCACTCCGACGTGCCGACCGCCTCGTACATCCAGGGCATGCTCTGGCGGCGCAGGCCGATGTTGGCGCGGCCGTTGCCGGCACATTCGAGCGTCACTCGGAGCGTCTTCGCCGGCAGCGCCGTGATCTCGGGCAGCGTCAGTTTGAGCGGCGTGCGCACGCGGCCGGTCACGCTCAATGTCCAGTCCGCCGCCGTCGCAACGTAGGGCACGTCGAAATGATTGAGCAGGTAGTGGAGCCCGGTCGGCGTCACGTCGTGGCGAAGCGCCTCGAGCAGTATGCCGGAGTTGCGATTGGCAAGGCGCACTTCTTCGCGGAGGAAGTCGCCTTCGACGTTGGGCCGCCCTTTCTCCGCATCGAAAGGGGAAACCGGGCCTGCGGGTTCAGTCATTTGGGATCCTTCTCGGGCGGACCCTAGCAAAATCGCTCAACTGGTCAATTGCTCGCCACGCATGGCTCGCTTCCGATGCGTACCCGACAGTCCTATGCTGACCGGCTTGGCGGCGCAGAGGTGGTCCCATGAACAACTGGTTTCGCAAATTTGCCGAGCGGTCTTCGCACGTGGTCGGAACGCAATGGGCGTTCCTCGTCGCGCTCCTGACCGTGGGCGTCTGGGGCCTCACCGGCCCAGCCTTCGGCTACTCGGATACCTGGCAGCTCTTCATCAATACCGGGACGACCATCGTCACGTTCCTGATGGTGTTTCTCATCCAGAACACCCAGAATCGCGAGACGCGCGTTATCACTTTGAAGCTCGACGAGCTGATCCGGGCCGCCGAGGGCGCGCGGACGGGCTTCGTCAATCTGGATCACATGTCCGATGAAGAGCTGGAGACCGTACAGCAGGAATTTTTCCGGCTGCGCGAGAAGTATGCCCCACTCATCGACGACGACCTGGCGCATGTCGAGCGCGCCCTGGCCATGCGACGCGGGGATGGTGAATGAGCCGGTCTCATCTCCTTGACGTCCGCCCGATAGTCAGACCCGGGAACATCGCCTCCGCTGCCTTCTTTCGGCGCAGCTTAGACGGCTTGCCCCAGCGCTCCACATTCTGTATAGACCGCCCCAGATTTTCATCCACGACCGCCCGCTGACCAGCGCCTGCCGCGCCGATGTCGGGCGTTTCGTGCTTTCGCCCGTGAGAGACGCCATGAAGAACATCGAAGACTTCCACCCCGACTACCACCTGATCACCGTTGCCCTTCCCAGCGGCGCCACGTACCAGACCTATTCGACCTACGGTAAAGAAGGCGACACGCTGCAGCTCGACATCGATCCGAGCACGCATCCGGCATGGACCGGCGGCAACCAGACGCTCATGGACCGCGGTGGCCGCGTTTCGCGCTTCAAGAAGAAGTTCGAAGGCCTCTTCTGAGGTTTTGTGCGCTGCAGCGCGCATCATCCACAATATTCCGAGCCATGACGGCCCCGCCTTAAGTCTAGGTGGGGCCGTTTTGCATGGCGCGTAAATCATTCCCATCAGCAATGCGTGAAGCCGTGTGGCCAACACTGTTTGCAGCCGCTATAGAGAGTCTAAGTTGCAGGCCCCGCTTCGAACGGGGCCGCTGTTAGGGGCTGGGGCGATTTCCTTGTGACGGGCTGGGTGGGCGCACATGCTGCCCGCGGCGCCGTTCGGTAAGGATGGCTCCCCGGCACAGAAACGAGCCAGGGAAGAAGGCGAGATGCAGGCGAGTGAAATCGCGGCCCGAGCGCGCAAGCGAGGTCGTACCCCTCCAACCGACATCGAGAACCCGCAATACTTCCACAAAGTCGTCGATTGCCAGTGGGCGTGCCCGACACATACGCCCGTTCCCGAATACATCCGTCTGATCGCCCAGGGCCGCTACTCAGCGGCCTATATGTTGAATTGGGAATCGAATGTCTTCCCGGGCATTCTCGGTCGCGTCTGCGATCGACCTTGTGAGCCCGCCTGCCGGCGCGGCCGCATTCAGGTCGGCGATGAAGGCAACGCCAAGGATCCCTCGAAGAAGAATGCCGAGCCGGTCGCGATCTGCCGCCTGAAGCGCGTCGCCGCCGACTACAAGGGCGAGATCGACGGGCTTCTTCCCGAAATTCCCGCGCAGAAGAACGGCAAGCGCGTTGCGCTGATCGGTGCAGGCCCCGCCTCACTCGCCGTCGCGCGCGATCTCATGCCGCTCGGGTACGACATCACGCTCTTCGAACGTGATCCTGTTCCGGGCGGGCTCATGCGGACGAACATTCCCTCGTTCCGCCTTCCCGCGAGCGTGCTCGACGAGGAAGTGGGCCGCATTCTCGACTTCGGCGTCGAGGCGCGTTTCGGCGCCGAGATCACGAGCATGAAGTCGCTCTTGAGCGAGGGCTACGACGCGATCTTCGTGGGTACGGGCGCCCCCAAGGGCAAGGACCTCGAGCTGCCGGGCCGCAAGGAGGCCGCCGCCAACATCCACATCGGCATCGACTGGCTGACGTCCGTCGCCTTCGGGCATGTCGAGAAGATCGGCCGCCGCGTCGTCGTCATCGGCGGCGGCAATACGGCCATGGACTGCTGCCGCACGGCGCTGCGCCTCGGCGCCGAAGCCGTGACGGTCACCGTGCGCAGTCCGCGCAAGGTCATGAAGGCCTCGGACTGGGAGATCAAGGACGCGCTCCACGAGGGTATTCCGATCCTCGACAATCACGCGCCGAAGTCCTTCGTCGTGAAGGACGGCAAGCTCGTCGGCATGACCTTCGAGAAGATGGTTCAGACCGGCGTCGATGCCAAAGGCCGCCCTAAGCTCGAAGCCTCGGGCGAGATCGTGACGATCGACTGCGACGACGTCCTGATGGCGATCGGCCAGGAGAATGCCTTCCCCTGGATCGAGCGCGATATCGGCATGACCTTCAACGAGTGGGGCCAGCCTGCCGTCGACCGCAAGACGTTCATGAGCTCCATTCCCGGCGTCTTCTTCGGTGGCGATGCCGCCTGGGGACCCGAGAACATCATCTGGGCCGTCTCGCACGGCCATCAGGCCGCGATCTCGATCGATGCCTACGTCCATGGGCGCAGCCTCGTCGATCGGCCGAAACCCGGCCACACGCTCGTCAGTCAGAAGATGGGCATTCACGAGTGGTCGTACTCGAACAACTACGACCCGCGGAACCGCCAAGCCGTCCCCCACGCGACGCTCGAAGCCTCGCTCAAGAACCTCAAGCTCGAGGTCGAGCTCGGCTTCGACGACAAGATCGCCGCGCGCGAGGTCGAGCGCTGCCTCAACTGCGATGTGCAGACCGTCTTCACAGACAATCTCTGCATCGAGTGCGATGCCTGCATGGACATCTGTCCTGTCGACTGCATCAACTTCACCGAGAACGACGACGAAGCCGACCTGCGCACGGAATTGCGCGTCCCGGCGCTCAACAAATCCCAGGATTTGTACGTGTCGGGGCCGCTCAAGACCGGGCGCATCATGGCCAAGGACGAGGACGTCTGCCTGCACTGCGGTCTCTGCGCAGAGCGATGTCCGACAGGCGCCTGGGACATGCAGAAATTTGCGTACGCAGAGGCGCAGGCCGCGTCGGCCTGCCTCTCGCACCACAATGCCTATCTCAGCGCGTGATCGGCCGACCGGTTTCGGGAGGAAGGTCACGCGTGCACCTGACGGCCACGAACGCTGCAGGTGTTCTGCTGGAATGAGGACATCGACGACACCATGAGCGGGATCAACGATTTCGTCATCAAGTTCGCCACCGTCAATGGGGCGGGCTCCGCGTCCGCCAACACGATGGTCGCAAAGACGCTGTTTCGGATGGGCATCCCCGTAAGCCCGAAGAACATTTTCCCCTCGAACATTCAGGGCCTGCCGACGTGGTACGAGGTCCGCGTCTCCGAAGCGGGCTATCTCGCGCGGCGTGACGGCATCGACTTCATGGTCGCCATGAACCCGCAGACGTATGTCGAGGATCTCGCCGAGGTCGTGCCGGGCGGCTGGCTGCTCTACGACAGCTCCATGCCGCGCATCTGGCCGCGCGACGACATCACGCTGCTACCCATCCCGATCGCGCAGATTTGCGCCAAGCAGTGGACGGACGCGCGCCAGCGCCAGCTCTTCAAGAACATGGTCTATGTCGGCGCGCTCGTCGAGCTGCTCGCCATGGACATGGATGCCCTCAAGGGTGTGATCTCGGATCAGCTCAAGGGCAA
>JAEZAW010000226.1 GCA_023430315.1 Pseudomonadota bacterium
GAGCCGGCTCAGTTGGACATCGATCGTACGGTCGAGCGCGTCGGCGCGCCGCCCTCGCGTCCAGTCCATGAGCTGATCGCGCGACAGCACGCGACCGGGACGCGTAATGAAGCAGGCAAGCAGCTCGAATTCGGCACTGGTGAGCTCGATCTCCGCGCCCGCGGCATCCCAGACGGTCCGGGCGTCGAGATCGACAATGAGCACGCCGACGGAGAGGCGTCGGCGCGGCTGATCCAGAGGTTGCTCCATCCGCCGCAGCACGGCGCGAATGCGTGCCAGGAGCTCGCGCGGGTTGAACGGCTTTGGAAGATAATCGTCGGCGCCCATCTCGAGGCCGACGATACGGTCGATGTCGTCGCCGCGTGCCGTCAGCATGATGACAGGGACGCGCGACGTCGCGCGCAAGCGCCGGCAGATGGAGAAGCCGTCCTCGCCCGGGAGCATGATGTCGAGTACGACAAGATCCGGTTCGCCGTACTGCGCCATCAAGCGGTCGAACGCGGCGCCACCTTCGGCCACGTCGACGCGCAAGCCTTGCCGATGCAGGTAGTCCTTCAGCAGCGAGCGGATCTCGGGATCGTCCTCGACGACGAGGATACGGGGGGTGCGGCTCATTTGGACAGCGTATCTCACTGTCCATTGTCCGAAAACAATATCCGAGGAGGCGGTTACACTTCGTAACATTCGATGCTTAACGCTGCAAAATCCGGGCAAAGCTCGCGGCGCAAGCTCCTTCCCGTCGCTGCTCAGGGGCGACGATAGGTTTGGGATAGGTGAAGGAGATCGATGTCATGAAACGCTTTGCTCCGCTCGCGCTTGCCGTCGTATTCATGGTTTTCGGGGCAGCAGCCGCCAGCGCTCAGGAAGGCTGGAGCCGCTCGAAGACGGTGACAGGCCCCAATGGCGGCGTCTACTCGGCGCAAGGTTCGGGCTCATGCTCGGGAAATCACTGCAGCTCGACGCAGCGGTGGACCGGACCGGCCGGCAACACGGTCACGCGGTCGGGCACGACCGGCTGTCGTGGCGCGTGGTGCGGGACAACGGCGACTTATACCGGGCCTAACGGCGGCACGGCGACGCGCACCCGCGTCTACCGCCGCTACTGAGACCCGCGGATGCACATACCTGATGCGGCGGCTGTGCGGCCGCCGCATCCTCCGATGCAAGGACTATGAGATATGCGGCCGCCATTTTTCATCCACTTCCTGCGTCGCAACGCGCGCATTGTTCTCGCTGCCACCACTATCCTGATGGTGCCGACCGTTGCTCACGCACAGTTCCTCGAGGGACGCCCCGGCGTGGCATTCGCGCGCGCCGCGCTCGAGGTGTGCGGCGGCGATATCTCGCGCGTATGCAATGGTGTCGCGCCCGGCGGAGGACGATTGGCGCAGTGCCTCATGAGCCAGCAGGACAAGCTCTCACCAGACTGTCGCCGTTTCGTCGCCGAGGCACAGTCCGCGCAAAGCACGATGTTCGCGTGCGCGGTAGATGCCAAGCGGCTTTGCGCCAATACCTTGCCGGGCGGGGGCCGGATCGTTTCCTGTTTGAACCGACAGCGCGATGCGATTTCTCGGGACTGCGCACGCGCACTCGACGAGGCCGCAGCGATCGGGCGGTAAGCCCAGAGCCGGATATGGAATGCAGGTGGACGAGCGGGTGCTCCGGCATGAGCGCCCGCTTTTGCTTGTTGACTGCGCAGCGGAGGCTGTGGTGCAGCCCGCGAACCTCAGAGACGCCGCGAGAGACGTGCTGTTACAAAATGAAAAGCTTCCGCACGACGCCAGCAATATGAGCGCGGCACCGTCTGATCCTCACCAACATGCATGAGGATCTCATGAGACCCACACTTCCCTCTCTTGCTTTGCCGGCCGCCGGCGCAATGATGCTCGGCAGCCTTCTGCTTGTTGGACCATCGGCGAGAGCCGCGTCGTTGACGCCGGCCGCTCCTGTATTGGACAGCAAGCTGGTGCAGCCGGTGCACTACAACTACTGCCGGCGCTGGTACGCGGAGTGCCGCTATCGCTGGGGAGCCGGCTGGCGCTTCCGGCGCTGCATGCGCGTACACGGCTGCTAGGGCGGGCCGCTCATCCGGCGCGGGGCGCCTGAACACCTCCCACCAAGCGATGGCACAATGGGTCTAATACCGGCCATAGTCGGCGGCGCCTAGTGCGTCGCCGATTGTGCAGCCCCCGAAGTCTCGATCACGTTATGTCCGATGGCCGAACGCGCGCTCGACGAGTTCCGCAAGGATCGGATCGGCCATGTGGCGATTGACCATAACGGCGACGCCTCTTCCAGCGCTCGTAGATAGCCTGTAGAGGGCGCTGAAACCGCGATTTCTGCCACCGTGACTGATCATCCCGCCTTCGCTAGCGAAGACGCCCAAGGCGGCGTTTCCAGCTGCTGGCGTCACCATCTGCTGGGCAATAGGCAGTGGCAGCAGCGCTCCTCTACCTCCAGAGACCGAAACAGCCATGGCATGCATCATGCGGCAGAGATCCGAAGGCGTCGTCCATAGACCTGCCGCCGCAAGCTCGGGGTAGATGTTGTAATCACCGGGCGTCGGCAGGCCGGCGATGTCATGAGCGTGGGCATAGTCGTTTGCCTGGGCTGTTGGTGGGGGCTGCTCGACGCCGGAGTTGACCATGCCCAAAGGTGAAAGAACGCGATGGGAGGCGACGTTCGCGTAGGGGAGGCCGGTGACATCAATGACCAGCTGCTGGAGCACGGTGACGCCTCCGCCCGAATAGGCATAGCGGCCAAGTTCTCCGACAACCTTGATCGCACCGCTGTTGGCTGGTGCCTGTCCGGACAGAATTTGATGCAGCGACGGCAAGGGCTGACCCGGCTCATAACCGGCGAAGCCCCGGACGGATGTTCCCCCGGTATGACTTAGAAGCATCCGAGGCGTCACCCGCTCGGCATTAGGACCGTCAAGCTTGAACGTCTTCAGATTCTTGTTGACCGGATCGTCAAGTCCGATGAGGCCATCACGAGCAAGTGTCAGGACGACCAGCGCGTTGAGTGTCTTGCTGATGGATGCCGCTTGAAATCGCGTCGTCTCACTCACGGATGTTGTTTCGTGTGCAATGCCGTAACTATAGGCGGCCGCGATCTTCCCGGCGTCGAGAATTGCGAGCCCGGCTCCCGGCACGTTGTGCTGCCGCAGCAAATGCCCCACTTCAGCGTCGCTAAGCGGCCCATCGGTAGGCGGCACACGCGCGAATGCCCACCTGTTGCCGAGGCAGACCATGGCCAATCCCCAGCCAAGTACAGCACGGCGCGAGAGAGGCATTTAACAGTCTCCGTGACACGGCATGATCGCAATCTCAAAGCGCTCGATCCGGCCGGATCTGTCAAGCGCATCGATTTCTGCTTCTGGCTTCTCTCGGTCCTACTTTATTTCTTCGCGGGCGCCTTTTGGCTTCCCGTTGTTGGGATGCAGATGCGTTGATGATCGCAAAGCCATCGCTGGCGATCGTTTGATTCTTGCCTGCTTACGGAACTGCATGACCGCCCGGAGCATTTGGCTGCTACCAACCGTGGTTCTAAAGGCAAGCAATCGCGCGGCGCGTGCCAAAAGCGCGGCATCGGAGGCATCAGAGCGTCGGGCATAGCGTCATGTCGCACGAGATTTCCATCACTGACCTCTCCGCCCGCGTTGTGGAAACAGCGCGGGCTTCTGGCGCCAGGATCATCACCGTCGAGTCCTGTACGGCTGGTTCACTGTGCACACTCCTGGCCGATACACCCGGCGCCGGTGATGTTTTTCTCGGCGGCTTGGTCACGTATGCCAAAGCCTGCAAGGCCGAGGTGTTGGGAATTCCTCAAGGGGTTCTCACCTCCTGCTCGGCAGTCAGTGCCGAGGTAGCCGCCGCTATGGCGAGCGGGGCGCTCTCAAAATGCGGCTCTGCCACGGTAGCCGTTGCGGTGACGTGCGTGGGCGGCCCCAAGCCAGACGATGATGGCAATCCCGTCGGTCTTACACATCTCGTGGTGCAGCTTCGAGACGGTCGCCGATACCATCGTCGCTTGCAAATCGATGAGCACTCATCGGGCCGCATACGCGGCGAAGTGCTTCTGCGAGCGCTTCAGTTGGCGCTCGAGGCTTTGGGCTCGGAGGCGTAGATGGCGGATCGGAATTTGCCAAGGTGCGGGGCGCGCGCCGGGATAGGGATCGCAACTTGTGACTCTTGACCTCAGTGACGTGTTCCTGCGCTTGCTTGCCGCCACCGCGGCTGGCGGCCTCATCGGGCTCAACCGTGATCTCGCGGACAAGCCCATTGGCGTTAGAACCCTCGGACTCGTCTCTCTCGGCGCCGCCACGATCAGCATTGCCGGTATCCAGGTGCAAGGCATGGCTGAGAACTCGGATGCT
Source organism: Pseudomonadota bacterium (assembly GCA_023430315.1). Lineage (GTDB taxonomy): Bacteria > Pseudomonadota > Alphaproteobacteria > Rhizobiales > Hyphomicrobiaceae. Next base: position 4,379 of record JAEZAW010000226.1, read on the forward strand.
ATGAGCCGCGTCGTCCAGGGCATAATTCAGGGCGTCATGGCGGGTGTGAGCTTCATTGGAGCCGGCGTCATTTTGCGGAATGCCGCGGCACGCACTGTGGAAGGTTTGACCACTGCTGCGACCGTGTGGATGAGCGCGGCCCTTGGCGTGGCCTGTGGGCTCGGTGCCTGGCGCACTATAGCAATCGCCGTTCCGATATCGCTTACGGTGCTCTTCTCGAGCAGTTGGATCGATTGGTACAAAAGGCGGTCGGCAAATATCCGAAATGAAGATCACAACCCTTAACATCGACGATATCAATAAGCGATTTGCGCCCGCCGAGCGGGTCTCTTCAATTGTGTTGTCGAAGGGGAACTTCGAGGCGTCATCCGTGTTCTTGCTCTGTAGGTAGCCGAGGAGCATGGGATGTCGGACACAGGTGAAATGGTTTCCGAGCAGACGGTGGAACCACCCAAAGGGTCTGAGGTCGGATCCATCTACGACTGGGTCAGCGATACAGCCAAGACGAACCCCGCTCTCGTTGTAGGCGGTGCGCTAGCGATTGGCGCAGCCGTGGCAATGGTGCTGGTGAGCCGTAAGCCCGAATCGCGAGCCCGCCTGGCAGAGAAGAGGATTGGCCGCGAGTTGCGCTCCATCGAGAAGACGTTGAGGCGTCAGCGGCCGATTTCGACTGCCAGCGATCGCTTGGCCGACGTATCGGCGTCGCTAGCGTCGACGTTGAGCGCATTGGATATGGGCACGCTTCGAGGCGTCGCCAATCGAGCGGGGGAATTGTCATCGCAGGTTTCGCGCCGCTTTGGCTGGTAGTGCGCGTCCAGGGTTAGTTTCAATAGCGCTGCGCGCAGGAAGCTCAATCGGCTCCAATTCGTTCGACGCGGCAGAGCTGCCCGCGGATGTCCGACGAGCCTGACATGGGATCGTAAGGGCCGCTGTAGCTGAGCGCGGCGTTGATGTTCACGTCGAGCGCGCCGTGTTCGGGCGCGGGCTCCATGGGACGCCACCAGCCCATGCCCGTACTGACGACATTCGCTTGTTGGGCGTCGGAAAGCTTGAGCTTCAGTCGACAGTGCCCGGCCACTTCTGCCACTTCCAAACGTACCCAGTCGCCGTCGTCCAGGCCCTGGGCGCGTGCCGTATCCGGGTGCATGAAGAGGTGCGGATCGGGCGATACCTTGAGCGCCCATGGCTGATCGCGGAAACGCGAGTGGTGGTAGCTCTTTTCGCGATCGCCCGTGACGACAACCAGCGGATAGCGCGTGCGCACGTCGGCAGTCTTTCCGTCTCGCTCCGGCGGGGCGTAACCCGGCAGCGGATCGAGCCCCAATTCTTCGAGCACGGGTGAATAGAGCTCGATCTTGCCCGTGCTCGTGGGAAACGGACGACTTGCGGCGACTGGCTCGGACGAGACCTGATGAAAGCCCTTGGCTTCCAACATCTCGATCGTAATGCCACTGTCGCCGAGGAGGTGCGTGTTGAGCTCACGTTGAGAGCGCCACGGCATCAGGCGCGCTGTCACAGCCTGTCGCGCCTCGAGGCGGTCCAGAAGCGGCGCGGCGATGCCGATCTCCGTCCGTGCCTCGCCCTGCGGCGGAACGGTAGCTCGCGTGAAGACGACCGTCGGCCCCGATGGCACGAACAGAACCTCTTCCTCCTCGAGCGTTGTCGTCTTGGGAAGCACGATGTCGGCCCACTCGGCCGTGGGCGTCATCTGGTGAGCAGCGACGGCGACGAAGTCGAGCGAGCGCAAGGCGTCAATGGTCCGTCGCGTATCAGGATACGTCACGAGAATGTTGACGCCGCTGGCATAGAGCGCGCGCACAGGATGCGGCTTGCCTGTCAACATGGCCTCGATCACGGAAGGGTTGTGGCACGCGGTCTGCCAACCGCGCGGGCCAGCCCAGAGAGGGAAACGGTCAGCGCCAATCGTGCGCGCTTCGACATCGGCGGGCAATCGATGCTCCGGTCGGTGGAGCAGTTCGAGATAGCTGGAGAACCCTTTGGGTGTGCGCTGGCGCAGATTTCCGCCGGGTCGGTCGATGTTTCCGGAGATGGCTGCAAGCGCATGAAAGGCGCGGAATGTCTGCACGCCGTTGCTGGCCGCATCGATCCCGTGGCCGGATACGAAGGTCGATGGACCGTCGGCATACATGCGGGCGGCTTCCACGATCACCTCCGCCGGGACGCCCGTTAGCTGCGCGGCGGTCGCAGGAGGGAATTGCGCGGCACGCTCCGCCAACGCCTCGAAGCCGTTACACCGCTCGTCGACGAACTGGCGATCGTAAAGTCCCTCACTGATCAACACGTGCATCATCGCAAGCGCGATGGCGGTATCCGTGCCGACCCGCGGGCTCATCCAGATGTCGGCAAGCTCCGCGGCCGTCGTACGCTTGGGATCGATCACGATCATGCGCGCACCGCGCTTTTTTGCGGCTTTCAGCTTCGCCCATTCGACAGGATCGGCGATCTGCGCATTGCGGCCGACGATCAAGGCGCAGCGTGTATTATCGATATCCTCCCCTCGCGCAATCGGCAGGCCTGTGATCTTCCCCGATACGGCCCGACAGCCGCCGCACAGATCCTGATTGATCATCCAGTTCGGCGATCCGATGGAGCGCAGCGTGAGTGCCGTGACGATCGAGCGGCTGAACGCAGCGCCACTCGTGGCACCTACGATGGCTTCGGGTCCATATGTGCGGCGGACCTCGGCGAGGCGATCGGCAATTTCGTCGAGAGCTTCATCCCACGAAATGCGCGCCCATTTGCCTTCACCGCGCGCGCCGACGCGGCGGTGCGGATAGAGCAGCCGGTTGGGATTGTAGGTGAGGCCAGGCGCTCCCCGAATGCCCTTGATGCAGAATGCACCAGCGGAATGTGGGCTCTCAGGATTGGGGGCGTAGTTGTCGACTTTGCCTTCTTTGTCGGTGGCCAACGCTCCACAATAGGCCGAGCATTCCCAACAGGTGGTCGTATACACGCCGTCCGCAACGGCCTCGGCGGATTGTCCTGGGGTCATGTTCGCCTC
>JAEZAW010000257.1 GCA_023430315.1 Pseudomonadota bacterium
TGGCAGCGTGCGGTGCGGCCGCATTGCCATCGAGAGCTCAGACGCCGTCCGCGCCGCCCATGGAAAAGGAAGATCGAGGACGTTCGCTCGACGCACTTTTCAAGAGCCTCAAGACGGCGGGTGGCGACGACGAAGCTGATGCGCTGGTTGCACGCATATGGGAGGTGTGGATGCGCTCGGGGCGAGCGGATATCGACCGGATCATGGAAGAGGGCGTCGGCTATCTCTCCATTCACCAATTCGGCGCGGCTCATGACCGCTTCTCCGAGGCCATCGAGGCGGCGCCCAACTTTGCGGAGGCCTGGAACAAGCGCGCGACCGTGCTTTTCCTCATGCGGGAGCACGAACAGTCCCTTTCCGACATCGAGAGGGTATTGGCGCTGGAACCGCGCCATTTCGGGGCACTCGCCGGCCGCGGCATGATCCATGCCCATGCCGGGCGCTGGAAGGAGGCGCTCGAAGCCTACAATCAGGCGCTGGCCGTCAATCCCTATCTGAAAGAGCGCGCGACCATCATTCCCGAGCTCGAGCGCCGCGCTGGCGAAAAGCCGCTATGACGGCGGCCACCTTGCGTGCACCGGCTGCCTTGGGGCATGAATAGCCAGCAAAATCTTCCAGACAGGGCGGAGACCACATGAAGCTGATCAGCTACAAGCAGGGCGGTAGGAAGGGTTGGGGCGTGGTCGTGGAGCCCGATGCAGCGGGTGGCGGCATCATCCCGGCGGACGCGGCGCTCTCTGCGAAATATCCGACGATCCGGGCCGTGCTCGCGGCCGGCGCGCTTGCCGAGGTGTCGACGTGGGCAACAGGCAAGAAACCGACCGTCAAGCTCGACGCAATCCGCTATCTGCCGCCGCTCCACGATGCCGGCAAGATCATCTGCATTGGCGTAAACTACCCGAAGCGCCATCCCGTCGACGGTGACGTTCCGCCGCCGAAGGACATCTCGCTCTTCATCAAGACGCACGACGCGCTGACCGGCCACAACGAGCCGCTGGAATATCCGAAGGGCGACCCGGCCAAGACGTTCGACTACGAGGGCGAGTTGGTTCTCGTGATCGGCAAGGCTGGCCGCCACATCGCGAAGGAGAAGGCGTTCGAGCACATTGCCGGCTACACGATCATGAACGATGGCTCGGTGCGCGGGTGGCAGAAGCACTCGGTCGGCGCCGGCAAGAACTTCAATGCCTCGGGCGGATGCGGGCCGTGGTTCACAACCGCCGACGAGATCGCCGACATCGGCGCCATGCAGTTGACGACCAAGCTTAACGGCGAGCAGGTTCAGTCGACTACGGTCTCCAAGATGGTGTTCGATATCCCGACCATCATCGCCTACGTCTCGGCCTTCGCGTCGCTGAAGCCGGGCGACATCATCTCCACCGGCTCGCCCGACGGTGCCGGCGGGAGCCGCATTCCGCAGCGTTTCCTCGTCCCAGGCGACGAGCTAGAGATCTCGTGGAGCGGCCTCGGCACGCTGAAGAACAAGGTGGTTGCCTAAGTCGTGGAGCTTCACTCATGGGCGTTGTCGCGCCCATGAGTGAGCGCGCGTCAGGTGCCGCGATGCAGCGCACAGATCTTGTTGCCGTACGGATCGCGCACGTACGCAAGATACAGCTTGGCCGGACCCTCACGCCAGCCGGGGGGATCCTCGATGCTCTTGCCACCCGCGGCGACGCCCGCATCGTGGAAGGCCTTCACCTTCTCGGGCGTGTCGCAGGCAAAGCCGATGGTGCCACCGTTGGCATGGCAGGCCGCCTCGCCATCGATCGGCTTGCTGATGCCGAATACGCCGGTCTTGGTGCGGTAGAAGATGCGCCCCTTGGGGTCGGCCTTACCCTCGGGGATACCGAGCGTGCCGAGAACGGCATCATAGAATTTCTTGGACGCGGCGACGTCGTCGGTTCCGACCATGACGTGCGAGAACATGCGTTGCGCTCCTTTGGCCCATTCATTCCGAGGATTGCGCGCCCTGCTAATTGCGGATGCGCCTCCCCCGAACAGTTTACCGTCGCAGATGCAGGTGCGCCAAGCATGTCGCGCCTATCTGCATTGCGTCAGCGCGTCGCCCGTCCAGTCTGCCGGATTGCTCTCCAGGAGTGAGGGCGATAATGTCGGATTTATCCACCCGCGCGTCGCCTTGATCCGAGATAGACTCGGCCATCAGCCATATGTTCCCAGGTCTCATTCAAGAGGACGGGAGCCGGATCCCATCACTATGCGCCGCTTCTCAATATCCAGCCTTCTTGCGGAGGCTTTCAATGCACATCGCGGCTGGCCACGGCAATGGCGATCCCCGGAGCCGAAGCCGAAGTACGATGTGGTCATCGTTGGCGGAGGCAGCCACGGGCTCGGCACCGCGTACTACCTCGCCAAGGAGTTCGGCATCACGAATGTCGCCGTGCTCGAGAAGGGCTGGATCGGCGGCGGAAACTCCGGCCGCAATACGACGATCATCCGATCGAACTATCTCTATGACGAGAGCGCCGCGCTTTATGAGCATGCGCTGAAGCTATGGGAAACGCTCTCCACTGAGCTCAACTACAACACGATGTACTCAGCGCGCGGCGTGCTGATGCTCGCGCATTCGGTTCATGACGTGCAGAGTTTCAAGCGGCACATCTATGCCAATCGCCTGAACGGCATCGACAACGAATGGTTGACGCCCGAGCAGTGCAAGGCGTTCTGCCCGCCACTCAGTATTTCGCCGAACGCGCGCTATCCGGTGATGGGCGGCGCCCTGCAGCGGCGCGGTGGCACGGCACGACATGATGCCATCGTGTGGGGCTACGCGCGTGGTGCCGATGCGCGCGGCGTCGATATCATCGAGAACTGCGAGGTCACGGGCTTTACGCGCGCACAGGACGGTAGCATCAGCGGCGTCGAGACGACACGCGGGCAGATCCAAACGCGATGCGTCGGCGTCGTTGCAGCAGGCCATACGAGTGTTGTTCTCGGGCGCGCAGGACTTCGACTTCCGCTCGAGAGCTTTCCCTTGCAGGCACTCGTATCCGAGCCGGTGAAGCCAGTATTTCCGTGCGTCGTCATGTCGAATGCGGTACACGCCTATATCTCTCAATCGGACAAAGGTGAGCTGGTCATCGGCGCCGGCACCGACCAATACACTTCCTACTCGCAGCAGGGCGGCCTGCACATCACCTCTCACACGCTGGACGCGATCTGCGAGCTGTTCCCGCAGTTCCGCCGGATGCGCATGATGCGCTCGTGGGGCGGTATCGTCGATGTCACGCCGGATCGCTCGCCGATCATCGGGCGGACGCCGATCGACGGCCTCTATGTCAACTGTGGATGGGGCACTGGCGGGTTCAAGGCGACGCCTGGTTCCGCGCATGTCTTCGCACATACGCTGGCGACGGGCACGCCACACGCCATCAACGCACCTTTCACTCTGGACCGCTTCCGCAACGGTCGCCTGATCGACGAAGCCGCTGCTGCGGCAGTCGCGCACTGAGATTTCGCATGCTTCTCATCACCTGTCCCCACTGTGGCGCGCGCCCGGAAATCGAGTTCCGCGGCGGAGGCGAGGCTCATATCGCGCGCCCACCCGATCCAGCCGCGGTCGATGACCAGAGCTGGGCGGAGTACCTCTACTATCGAAGCAATCCTAAGGGCGTGCACGCAGAGCGCTGGCTGCATGTCCATGGCTGCGGGCGTTGGTTCAACGCCGTGCGCAATACCGTCAGCGATTCCTTCGAGCAGACCTATCGCATGGGCGAACCTCGGCCTGACGCGACGAAGGAGCGGCGCTGATGGCCTCTGGATTCTCGGCGCATTCTTTCCGCCTGGCGAATGGCGGACGTATCGATCGGTCGCGTCCGGTGCGGTTCACGTTCAATGGCCGCACGATCGATGCGTACGCCGGCGACACGATCGCATCGGCCCTTCTCGCGAATGGCATTCATCTCGTCGGGCGGTCGTTCAAGTATCATCGCCCGCGTGGCATCCTCAGCCACGGTTCCGACGAGCCGAATGCGCTCCTCGACATCGATCGCGGAGCTGGGCGGAGAGATCCGAACAACAGAACGACCGTCGTCGAGGCCATCGATGGCTTGGCTGCACGCTCGCAGAACCACTGGCCGTCGCTCGCCTTCGATCTTGGTGCGATCAACGATCGGCTCGCGCCCGTGTTCGCTGCCGGCTTCTACTACAAGACTTTCAAGTGGCCGCGCTCATTCTGGCATCGGCTGTACGAACCGGCCATCCGAGCCATGGCGGGACTCGGCGTCGCGCCCACTGAAAGCGATCCGGATCGCTACACGCAACGGAACGCCCATTGCGATGTGCTCGTCGTGGGTGGCGGCCCGGCAGGGCTGGCCGCAGCGCTTGCGGCATCCGAGAGTGGTGCTCGAGTGATCCTCGCCGACGAGCAGGGGGAGCTGGGCGGCACGCTGCTGCACGACCCGACATCACAGATTGATGGCCGCGCCGCAGATACCTGGCGCGCCGAGGCGCTCGCGGCCCTTACAGCGCGTACCGACGTCATCCTCCTGCCGCGCACGACCGTGTTCGGTTACTACAACCACAATCACGTCGCGATGGTCGAGCGCGTGACGGACCATCTTCAGGCGCCGCCGGCTGCGCTTCCCCGCGAGCGGTTGTGGCAGGTCCGCGCCAAGAAAGTGGTGCTGGCGACCGGGGCGCACGAGCGGCCGCTTGCGTTCGCGGACAATGATCGGCCCGGCATCATGCTGGCGGAGAGCGTGCGTGCCTACATCAATCGCTACGCGGTGGTGCCCGGCAGGCAGATCGTCTTTGCGGGCGTGACGGCATCGGCCTACCAGGCGGCGGCGGACGCCAAGGCGGCTGGTCTCGCCGTGACGTTCGTCGATGTGCGCGATCCGACGCAATGCGGCGAGGAAGTGGGTGAGCTGCGCGCCTTCGGTGTTGAGGTTCTGACGGGCCACACGATCATTGGCTCGGTCGGTCGCAAGCGCGTCTCCGGTTTGATCGTTGCGCCTGTGAATGGGCCAGGAAATATCGGCGCGCATCGAACATTGCCCTGCGATGCCGTCGCCATGTCGGGTGGGTGGACGCCGGCGGTGCACCTGTTCTCGCAATCCCGCGGTCGACTGCAGTATCGGGACGCCATTGACGCATTTGTTCCGGGAGCATCGGCGCAGTCAGAGCGCTCGGCAGGAGCCGCCAACGGCACATATGGTCTTGCCGCAGCGCTCGATGAGGGTTGGCGTGCCGGCGCCGAGGCCGCCGGC
>JAEZAW010000057.1 GCA_023430315.1 Pseudomonadota bacterium
TCGACGAACAGCGTGCCCGAGGCCTTGTCCATCTCGTACTTGATCGGCTCGCCGCCGACCGGCACCTCGACGACGACATTGATGTCCTCGGGCGGGTTCTTGCCCGTCGGCACGGCATCGAGACGCATGGAATGAACTCCTCTGATCAAACAGGCGGTCGCCAGCCGTACACCCAGTCATAGCGCGCCATGAGCCGCGCTGCGGGCAAGGTTGTCATCGCCAGGTTGCGCGCGAGCGCGGCTGGCCCCGCAAGGTGGAAGATACGGCCGTTCTGGCGCGACATTGCAACGACCGCGTTGACGCGGGGCTGTCGAGCACGTTCGTAGGCCTTCAGCGCGCCTGATGGATCATCCCGGTGCGTGGCGAGCATCTCAGCAAGGACAAGCGCATCTTCGAGCGCCATGACCCCGCCCTGAGCGAGGAAGGGTAGCATGGGATGTGCGGCATCGCCGGCAATCGCGATGCGGCCGTTAGCAAAATGGGCGAGCGGGTCGGTTTCGAAAAGTGCCCAGCGCCGCCATTCCGATGCGGTCGCGAGCACGGCGCGCAATGCAGGGGCGAATGCGGTCAGATGAGGTTCGAGGGCGCTCCAGTCGTTCGCCGCGGCCCAGTCGTCGGTCATGCGGTTGTCGGGCACGATCGCCACGACCGCGATCTGCGCGCCGGCCGCGACCGGATAGTGAACGACGTGGGCGCCCGGCGCGAGCCAGACACCCATGGACGATGGATCGCCGAGAGGAAGCGCTGCGTCCGGCGTCAGAAGTGCGCGCGAGGCAGCCTTGCCGGAGAAACGCAGCTGCGTGTCGGGCGCGAGTGCCGCGCGAACCCGCGAGCGGATACCGTCGGCACCGATCAGCACCGGCCCGCGTGCGACAGCACCCGATGCCGCGCGAATCTCGACGTGATCGCCCCGATCCGCAATCTCCGCGACTGCAAAGCCTGTCTCAATCGTGATGCCGCTTGTCGCGCGTGCCGTTTCGAGAAGCGCCGCCTGCAGATCCCGGCGGTGCGCAACCCAATAGGGCGCGCCGTGTCGTTCAGCGATCCAGTTGCCGAGCGGCATGCGCGTGAGGACGCGGCCATTAGCACCCTGATGAACGACGATTTCCTCGGGCACGCTCACGTGGGCGCGGAGATGCGGCGCCACGCCCAACATCTCAAGCACGCGAACACCGTTCGGACCGAGCTGGATGCCGGCCCCTGCCTCGGAGAAAAGCTCGCGCTGTTCGAGGATGCGGGAGGGAATACCATGCCGCGCGAGCGCCAATGCCGTGGCGAGCCCGGCAATGCCGCCGCCGACGATCAGGACGGGCTCATCGCGCGTCATGTGGGGTGCTCAAACCCCCTCGGCCTCCGCCACGACGAGGCAACCCTTCGGCTCCGATGCGCCAGCGCCGAGGCGGGGATCGTAGACATAGAGCGTCGAGCAGTACGGGCAGAGAATCTGGGTGTCGGAGCCCATGTCGAGATAGACATGTGGATGGTCGTAGGGCGCGCGTGCGCCCATGCACTGCAACTCCTTGGCGCCGATGTAGATCTTCTCGACACCGAGATCATTGGCAAAATGCGGCACGGTGCTCGCGGCCATCGGCATATTCCCTGAAAGCTGGCGCGCCGCGTGGCGTGCCTGCGGATGAAGCGGCGCGCACCATAGCGGTTGACTTACCAAAATGGTAGGGGAGCCTGGGGCGCGTAGTGTCTCAGTTGAGGCTTCCGCTTTGGGCCCACAAGCGGTCATGTGGTCGCCCCAAACACCACACCATAACACGTTCGCGGTCCGCGGTGCTTCTACGCGAGGTCGGCGCAAACCGTAATCGCCATAGAGAAGCCGCACTGCAACGGCCTCGCCTCCCGCGGGTTCCTCCCCCTGCAGGCTTCCGGACGCCCGCCTCGTAGCGTGTTGCCGCGTCCGTGAGAGGCCGAAATCCGTAACCCTCAACAGATGCAGACGTCGGTCCACGACGAACGACCACTTGCGGGCTCACTTCAAATCGTGGGTGGGCGCGTCGCTCGGGCAAGGGCAGGACGGGGCGCCAGCCATCGTCATCAACCCGCGCCACTTGACTCGAGGCGCGGCCGTTGAGCTGCGGCGGCGGAAGCGGCAAAACATATTTGCGGCTGACTCATCGGTCCACCTCCAACATGCGGGCAAGATTGCGGGCTGCCTCTCAGGCCGCTGAGATAAGCCGTGAGCGAGATGGAGACGCGACCGCGGGCATCGCAGGCCGTCGGCCCAACGGGTGGTATTCAATTTGATAGAGAACGACCCCTGGGGGGTCACGGTGCCGAGCTGACCCAACGAAGGCACTATCCTGCGTTGCGGCAGGGGAACCAGCGCCCCGTACAGGCGGAAGCGACCTTTTTCTAAAGCGCTACGAAAGGCGCGGTCATCGGTAATAATCGCTTAGCTTGTCGGTCCAAAGACGTCGCTACACGATGCGGGTTTGTCGATGCTTGCGGCTAGCATTTGATAGCTGCCTTGTCATGGAGCGCGACGGACGCAGACACGCAGCCCTGAAGAAGCATCGCAGGTGTAGTGCGTAGACAACAACTCCTCGATCCGCGACACATAATGCTTCCAGGCTGGCCAATTGTAGGCACCGCCCTCAGCTGTTCCCAAATTCGCGCCGATCAAAAGTGTGGGGCTTCGGGAAGCGCACTCGAAAGTTTCATTCAATATTGCTTCGGATTCGAAGGGGTATTGATGGAACCTAGGGCAAGCCAATGTCCAGTGATGGAGACCAACCGCGTGCCCCATCTCGTCGTTTCGCCCCAATCTCGCGTAGGTTCCCGACGTGCTCACGGAAAGTAGACGGGCAGCTTCGGGGGAAAGACCTTGCAGTCTCGCATACCGCGAGAAGAAATTTGCTAAATCACTCAGATAACCTCTCGAAGATGGAATACCTGCCAGTATGAAAGCCAAGCATAAGCTGGCCACCACCGCGGGAACGAATGAGCGACGCATCAAGTTATCGAAAAATCTGGCCATGCTAATCACGCTGAGAATCGCCGAAATGTAGAGTATTTGTGTGTGGTGACGCCAGAAACCAGTCAAGGCGAGCACGGCCACGCCCGAAAGCATCGTCGCCACGCAAATTCCAATGAGAACCAGTCGGCTTTTTCGTTCCGTGGCATTGTTAGACAGGTGGGTGTAAGCCAAGGCCAGACATAGCGTGATCGCAGTAATTTCAATATATATGCCCTTTAGGCCAACAAGATGAATGTGCGCAGCGGCCCTACCGAGCGCCCCGGCGCCAGTTATAAGTCCGCCATCTGAATAACTGATGTTTCCCTTTGTAACATAGAGGAACGGAATTAATTCGCCCCGCAATGCCATCAATCCAATCACGAGCAAGCCCGCAGCTACGGCGGCAGCGCCAAAACATACCGCGTCCCAAAACCGGGCTCGGAACCAGATCCAAATAACCGCCGCCGCGCCGGCTATCGGGAACGCGGGAATTTTAAGAAATAATACAACTGGCAGAAGCGTCCCAGCGAAGAAGAATCGATTACGCAACATTAATGCCATCAAAGCCAGTGTCGCGGCGGTCCCCGGCAGGTGCGTTAGGCCGGGATAGTAAAAGTCCCCAGTGACAATTATGGGTACCGCTGCAAATCCTACAATTAGCGCCGACCTTGCCGTGCCAATAGAGCGCGCAATAACGTATGCTGCTGAAGAACAAATTATGATCAATCCGATTTCAGCCAGTAATTCTGCGCCTACCCCGAGCGCTCGCTGGAGCGCAACCAAATAGAGGAACAGGGGCTCTTTATTGTCATAGACGGTGGAGTAGAGCGCGTCGCCGCGGAGCATTCGCTCCCCTACCGAGACATGTATGCCCCGGTCATAGAAGCGATCAGGCAGGGCTCGAGCGATTGTAAAGAGCCAGACCGCAAATATTACCAGTGAGGAGACTGCGGTTTCGATACGCTTGTGTCGAAGAAATGGAACTTCGAATTTCTCGTGGCGCATTATGTGACCCGGATTGGCTCGCGCGATGTTAGCCGCGCCAAGTGAGAAGAGAACTCACGGCATAGTTCCAAACTACGCCAAGGAGAATACCGGCCAATCCTGAGACCCACCAAGCATAGGACTGCTCAAATAGAAATGCCGCAATGCCGACATTTGAAATGGCACCGACGGAGCAGACAGCGTAAAAGCTAATCAAGCCTCGCAGAAGGCCGCGTGCACCCTTGATGCGCTTGTCGCGATACGTTAGTGCATTATTTACAAAGAAATTGAAGGTCATTGCCGTGAACACGGCTATAAATTGACTTTCTACAAAAGAAGCCTGCAATCCTTGGTTCATGATCAGAAGGGTCAACATATGCACAAAGACACCGGCGCCGCCGACGAGCATGAACATTATAAAGCGAACAGGCAAGAAACGTCCCACAGACTTATCGAGTAGGAGCATTAAGTATTCCAACACTATCGCGGAATCTAACTTGCTCTCTCCATAGAGTCGGTTCCGGAAGACGTATGGCACTTCTGCTACTCTGAGCGGCGGCTGAGCAGAGACCAGAATGTCAACCAGAATTTTGTAGCCCATGCTCGATAGCCGACGGACTGCTCTATCGAATGCATCCCGCCTTAACATAAAGAAGCCGCTCATGGGATCTGTAATCTTAGCGTCAATAATTGTATGGGCGAGCCTCGTGGCGATGCGGCTAATTGATTGACGACTCTCTTGCCAATTCTCCACGCTATTCCCATCAAGGTACCGAGAGCCGATTACCATCTCAACATCAGTCGTCCGAATCTTGTCGAGCATGTCGAGAAGGCACTTCTCGTCATGCTGCAGATCGGCATCCATTACGGCTACGTAAGGCGCGCTGGTCGATAGTATTCCCTCCACAACTGCCGATGCGAGACCGCGCCGTCCGATACGGTGTAAGAGGCGGACGTGCGGCTTCGACTGAGCCAGTGCCAACAGCGCCCCTGGCGTGCCGTCACTTGAATCGTCATCCACGAAAATCACTTCCCAAGAAAATCCATGAATTAAGCCTTCGAGGCGCCGGACGACCTCGCTCACATTCTCGCTCTCATTGAAGGTTGGTATGATTATCGACAGTAGGGGGGGAGGAGGAGCAATGTCCTCTAACGGTCGATCCCGCGGCAGTTCGGAGGTGACGTGGTGGCGCATCGACCGGCTCTAATGCAATTGGGATGATCAGGACGAATACTGTTGTTCATTGACGTGGTCGAACAAATATACCGATCTTGCAACTTTCGACTCCCGCCAGAGGCAACGCCGAACTTGACCCTCAAGTATCCTCGTAGTGAAGTCAAGCTCGCTCTAGGCGGGTTTGAGACTTGGCAGCCTTCCATCATGGTTTTCACACGATGTTCGATCGGTTCTCCGTCCGGAGGCGGATGTCCATCCTAACGAATATTGAGTACTTGCAAAGCTATCTATTCGAATATGTTAGAGAAGCCTTTGGGCCGTCGCAATGTCTGCGGAGCATTCGGCGGTCCTTAGCAGAGTGGGAGGTATATCAATCGTGCCGATCATAAAATTGCGGGAAGTGCATCTGCGAGCGCTCGAGGGTTGGCGAGGAGTTACGGCGTTATTGGTAGTTCTATTTCATTTTAGCGCGGTGCACACGCTGTTCTTTCATGAGTGGCTCCGCTATCTGTCTCCGGTTCTCGAATTCTTTTTTATTGTTAGTGGGTTTGTGATGGCCCTGGGATTTAGCGAAAAGGTGAAGAATGCAAGCACGTTTTGGGCCTTTGTTGTGCGGCGTGCCGGGCGAGTGTGGCCCCTGCACCTGACCACGCTCGGTTTGCTCTTGTTAATCCCGTTAGTTCGGTTCTTTATCGGTAGTCCCGAAATATTCTCGGGAAGCATGACTTTGGAATCGTTGCCCTATCAAATTCTCATCTTGCAGACATGGTGGCCTGATATAGCGCTGACGTGGAATTATCCGGCCTGGACGCTCACCGGGGAGATGTTCGCGTATCTGCTGATGGCATTGCTGGTTCTAGTGTCCACGAGCGAGCGGATGCGGTGGGTTCTAGGCCTACTTATTATCGGGGTTGCGGGCCTATTCTATTATGACGCCATGTTGAAGACGGTGAATTACAACACGATCTCAGTCTCCCGCGCAGTGACCGGTTTCTTCGTCGGATTTCTGTTGTACCATTTCTGGCGCGCTTATCCGCTGCGCAGCCGCGCCATAGCTAACGTCATGGAAATTACGACAATCATTGCCTTCGTCGGGCTCCTTATTTGGCATCCAAGAGGCATAGCCTATTTCTCTGTTCACGTGCTGTTTATCCTCGTCGTCTACACATACGCCAGCGACTTGGGCGTCGTATCCCGAATTCTGTTCTTGCCCCCATTTCAATGGCTCGGCAAAAAATCCTTTTCAATGTACATGTTTCACGGTGTGGTCACCACCTGGATTATGATTACTGCGCGTGCGATTGAGCTGCGAACCGGCATTCAACTCACGGAGATAGTGCTGCCACCGGCTCATGACCACACGAGAGTTATTTCGCTTCCAGAGCAATGGATGAACGACGCGCTAACGATCGGTTACATAGTGATTGTGCTAATAGGTTCGGCCGTCCTCTTTCGCTGGGTGGAGGATCCAAGCCGAGTTTATTTCGCAAAGCTGTCGACCAGATTGCTGGCTCCCGAATCGCGCGAGACTATTCGTCAGGGTGCGCGACCGCAAAGTTCGCCGAGACGCGTCATTTGAGTCGCCACGCCTCTCAGTTTCGGATTTGCCAATTAGGGACTTTTGCGCCGAGACTTGCGGTTGTGCGATCGATGCGCGACCGAGACCTCGTCGAACTCGCAGCAGAGCGGATCGCGAAGGCGCCGGAGCCGCTCAGCCTGACGTCCGCTAGGGGTCACGAACGGCAGTGGAGACGACCGACTATTGGACTACTTCAGCTCCACAACCAGAGTTCGCCTCCCGTCGCGAACTTACGCTGCGGGCCAGGAACTGCCATCGCATGTTTGCGGGCGATGGGCGTGCAATTCGTCCGATCTTTGGTCGATCCCCCGACAGTCAGGCAGGGAGAGGAAGTGGCCGCGGCTGACGCGAAGCCGTTGGTCTCCACGGGCCCATCGAAGTTGGGGCAATACTTACTTATCTGGGATACCAGCTTGTCGCAGACCGCCGAAGAAGTGCCTGGCGTCCTGGGCACGCTTGAAGGGGAGGAACAGCCTGGCCGTTCCGTCGATGGTGTAGGCAGGATCGATCCGCAGCACTTCGAGAGCCTCTGTCTGGCTTTCGCCTTATCGCCCAGTCGAGCGTAGGTTGCGGCCAGCCATAAGCGAATGAGGCGTAAATTGGGGGCGCGCGATACACACTCACGAAGATGAGGAAGCCCATCTGCATATCGCTTCAACATGAAGCACGCGAACCCCATGAGACCAGGCGCCTGAGGCTCGTAGAACGGATCGAGCGACATGTGCGACCTGAGCGCGTCGATTGCACGCGCCGGTTCGCCCGCCAGGATCAGAGCAACGGAAATCGCCAGTTCGTGAAGTTGGGGGTGAGCTCAATGGCCCGCTCGAACGCGGTCAAGGCCGCTTCATGCTGGCGCTGGAAGGATAGCTTGCATCCGAGGCTCACATGGGCTTCGGGCAAATTGGGAGCCAGTTGCACGGCATCGTGCGCACACTGATACGCGCGGTCGATGGCCGCAGGCCAGGGGCAATCGTGGTCCCATCTATGCACCCAGGACGATACATAGCCGAGAGCAAGAGCGGCATGGACCCGAGCGTAATCGCGGTCGAATTCGAGAACTTTTTGGAGAAGACGCCGGGATTAGTGAAGCTGGTTCCGACAGGCGAAAGACGGCGACGAAGAAGACAAAGCACTGACGATCACGATTAGGCCCGTGGGATCGAGCGTTCACTCGCTGGCACCCGGTACTGAGAGCTGACGGCTCCGTCGGAGCCCGGAACGTTACGCTGCCGCAGATCTACGAGCGGGCCTCAGGCCTTCTCAGATGTTCTCGGACGCGAACCATGCGGCACGGCAAAGGGACGGCATTCGATGCCTAGCTCCTGGGTGGCATTCATGATTGGAGCTGGGTTCTGATAGATGAGGCTAATGAGACTGTCGCTACGCACCCCGAGCCTCACGCCCGCCAGTTCTGCGGTACGCAGGCCCAGCCAGAGAAATCGCCACGGCACCGGTATAACTAGCGGGCGGCGATCATGTGCGCAAGCGATTGCACCTATGATTTCACGTAGCGTCGACGGCTGACTGTGTGCAACGGTTACAGCGCTCCCGGGTACAGATGGTTTATCGAGTGCCGCTAGAACTGCGGCTGCCAAATCCTCTTGATGAACCAGATACTGGAGTTGATGCCCGCCCCCCGGAAGCGGGATGATGTCGGCTCCTTTTGCCTGGTGCGCGAGACGCCCGAACATCCCGCCCGCGTAGTCGCCGTATACGAGACCGGGCCTGATGACGAAGGCGTCGTAAGCGGCGCCCAGGTGTTCGGTCTTGAGCTTGGCCCGACCGTAGAATGAGCGGCATCCTTCAAAGGCACTGATGGTCGAGATCAAAACGATGCGGCGTACCCCGGCTTGGCCCGACGCTTCGAACAGCCTTGCAGTCCCCTCGACATTGATCTCGCGAGTTTCATCCCAGCCCAGCGGGGCGAAATCGTAGGCGCAATGTACCAGAGCCGTGCAGCCGTGGAGTGCCTCGGGGGCTACCGGATCGCCGAGCCGAAAGGCCACGTCCCCCGCCTCAGGACGCCGGACAAGCTTTACGACATCCCAGCCCGCGCCGACCAATCGGTGGGCTAAGAGCCCCCCTACATAGCCGCTGGCGCCGGTTATGGCGCAGCGCCGCGTACTATCGGATTGCGCTTTCACTCTCAATCCAATGCTGATGCGTTGACGCCAATCCGGTGGGCATTGGCCATGACCGTGAAAGTGATTGTCGTCGCCGCGATACTTGGAAGCACCGTAGCGTCAACTGCATGAATGCGCTGCCAGCCGAATGGGCGGCCAAGCGTATCGGTCTCCGTGGACCCGGGCGTTTCACTCATGGGGAACGATCCTCCACAATGAAATCCCCGTCCCGGTTCACCAACCTTGAGCAGCATCGCGACAGGCATGGCGGCAGTGAGCCTCGTCATCCCGAGCAGCTTGCGAACGACGCGTCCGAGCGCAGGCCGCGTCTGCGGATTGACGATGGGCACCAATCGAATGCGATCGCTGCCCGGGCTCCCTTCGAGCATGACGTCGATCCCGCCTGAAAGATCGGAGTGGAGATAGCCCTGAATCAGCAGAAGCCGCGCAAGCAACGGGCGGGCCAGGAGATCAAGTCCACGGAGCTTGCGACGCACCTCCGCTGCGATCAGCGAATTGTAGGAGTAGATCTGCAGATGGGTTGTGGCATCGCCAATTTTATTGTCGACGATCTCCATGAAGATCTGGCTCAGCGTATGCAGCCGCTCATCCGCGACGTTGCGTGCCGCCGCCATGGTCAAGAGCGGCAGCAGGAAGTACTGGCTGTCTTTCAGACGAACTGCTGAGCCGTGGAGCCCACCTGAACGCAAGAGAATAGAGGTCGTGGCGATCGGCCCGCAGCCAACGAAGAGCCTTTTGGTCCTGAATTCGATGGGCGCTCGAGTGTGCAGATCATAAGCGCTGACAAGTGCGACGTCACCCTCTTCCCGTATGGTTTCAACGACGACGTTTGGCTGGTAGTCGAGGCGGCCATCCGCTGCCATCCCCTCGATCCATGGAGGCGTCTTGAAGATGAGCCCATCTGGACAGCCGGAGAGGCAGAGGCCGCAATAAACGCAGCCCTCACCTGAGTTGGACGAGCGGATTGCGACACGTGCGCGCCCAAACTTGACACCTTGAGCCGCGAGCCGGGCGCGATTGCGAGACATAGTGCCGAGAAGCGATCGAGCCTGTGAACTCGCGGAAACCTGCCCCGACGGCGTCGCATAAAGTGGGAAATCCTCGACGAGATCGTCTTCTTCGGCAGAGAATTTCAGCAGCCGGGCGCAGGCTTCATAGTGCGGTGCTAAATCTCGAGCGCCAATTGGCCAGCCGGCGATATCGCGATCAGCGTATGGCATGACAGCGGCACCCCAGATATTGCTGTGGCCGCCAAAGGCGAAGCTGGGTTCGAGGCCTACGCCTTCCGAGTGCAGGCGCAGATGGACATCGGCCTCACGATAAGGAAAGTCCGATCCAAATATGAGTTTGCGCGGAATATCTGCGATGGGCTGCGTCGAGGACGCCTGCAGCCAAGGCGCGGTCTCGGGCCGCAGCATGTCGACCTTCGCGCGCGCCGTGCGTACTGCTTCGGCTTTTTCGGGCTCGAGTGTCAGGCCAGCATCGAGCATGCGCACTTTGCGACCGCATCCGATAAGGGCTTTCGCACAGGCGGCTCCGGAAGGTCCAGAACCGATCACGATGCAATCACTCATGCCACTCATGGCGAAGCATCATGTCCGGCGGCGGGTCAACGGAATTTGTAGAATGCCGATTATAAAGCCCTGAAATCCGAGCTGTATCGCCACGACGATCATGCTCAGGCCAGCCACAACGATCCGAGGAATTTCGGGACGCTCGAGCGCCCCGAAGCCGGCCTTGGCCCATTCGTTAGCTGCGTATCCGAACGTCGCGAGGCCGATAACTAGAATGATCAAGGCCAGACGCGTTATGTTATCCGTAGTCACGTACTTGGTAAGCCAGTCCGATCTCGGTCCCCGCGGCAGCATTCCGGTTACGGAAGCGTAGTGGCGCGCGAGTACGCCAAAAGTGACGATCTGCACTCCCGAGATGACAAGGAAGCAAGCTGCCACGAAGCTGTTCAAGCCTAGCACGACATTGTCATCGAGCCGCAGAGGACCGAACGACAACATTGTCACGAGCGCCATGCCCAACGCTATGAGGAACGCACCGGGATAGATGAAGAGCCATCTCGGCGTATACATCAGCAGGAACTTCAGATGGCGCCAGCCGTCTCGCCAAGTTCTGAGATGCGGTGGACGGCTGCGCCCGTCGCGGGAGAGCGTCGTCGGAACTTCCTCGATTCTATAGCCGGCGAGGGCCGATCGCACGATCATCTCCGAAGCGAACTCCATCCCCGTCGTAACCAGGCCCAGCTTGCGGATGGACGCATTGTTGAAACCGCGCAATCCACAATGAAAATCCCCGATCGAGCTTCGAAAGAAGAGGCGCCCCAGGGCGCTCAACACGGGGTTACCAAGAAAGCGGTGCAGGAGCGGCATCGCTCCGGGCTCAATCCCCCCCTGGAAGCGATTTCCCATAACCAGATCGGTGCCCTGCCTCAGCTTCGCTACGAACGCATCCAGATTGGCAAGATCATAGCTATCGTCGGCATCACCCATGATGATGTACTTGCCGCGGGCAGCATAAATGCCGCCGAGCAGCGCAGCGCCATATCCCCGCTCGGGCACAGGAACCACACGCGCGCCGCTGCTTTCAGCAATAGCCTGGGAGCCGTCGGTGCTGTCGTTGTCGGCAACAAGCACTTCTCCGTCGATGCCAGCCCGCGATAGGAAACCGCGAGCCTTCTGTACGCAGACTGCCAGCGTCTCGGCTTCGTTGAGGCAAGGTATGACGATAGAGAGTTCAAGGTCGTCAAAAGGCGCTTCGCTCGGAGCTGCGTCCTCTCGCACGTGGCCAGTATTCAGCGAAATCATGTCGATGCCGCCCTGCATCAATGTATCAGACAATAAGACATGCCCACTGCTGCCACTCAAATCATACGCTCATGCTATGGCAAATGCCGAGCGGGCCGGTCGATTTGCCACTCCCTGTTGCCCTTCGCAGGGCAATCTTAACACACACTTCGCTCACCCTCACGGCAGCTTCTCGGGCGCGGGTGTACCGCGTCTCCAGACCAGCAGCGCTGCGAGTAGCGGAATCATGGAAAACAACAGGAAGCTGCGGGTCACAAAGCCGACATGGATTGAGCTGTGAGACGGATTGGCCTCGACCCAGCCAATGATCGTCAGTAGGGGGCTCAGCATGACAAGGAAATCAACCACATCGTCCTCGGTTTTGCGTCGTTTCGCTGCGCCGATGGCTATTATCGCGAACGCCGCCGAAACGGAGATTATGATGCATCCGAAATAGAGGTAGTTGGGCGCCAAATTGCTTATGGTTGGATGCAAGAAGCCCCATGCGTTCTCTGCGCGCTCGCTCCCATACTGATTAATGCGGGCAAAAACGTTGCCAAAAACCATGTCGCTGCCCAGCACGAGCGCGGCAAAGACCCACTTGGCGATCCACTCAATGACGTAGCCCGCGAACCAGAGCACGACCAAGCCGGCGCCATACAGCATGTTGCGCAGACCCAGCTGCCGCCCCCAATCGTTCGAGCATGCGATTGCCAGGAAGGCGATCAACGTTGGCGCCATAGGCGGATTGACGAGAAAGCCGATGAAATTGGCGATCATGCCCGCCGCGAAGACGTAGGCAGGGAGAACCACGTCACGAGCATTCGGGACCCGTTCGATGATGACAGGAACGAGCGCAGCCGATGCAAAGATCCAAGCCAGCGCGAGAGCGTGCGTTATCAATGCCGGCACGGACAGGAAGTCGCCCACTAGAAAGAAAGGAAGCAGCGTTGCCGCGCCCCAAGGCCCAAACCGGCGCACGATCTGAAGCGCGAAGAACAACAGTGCCGCGAAAAACAGCGTCGCGACGGCGCGCCGTAGATTTTCCAGCGACATGACCGACAGCATCGGACGCACAATGACCTGATAGCCGTGCCAGAAGCGAACATACTGCGCATCCGCCCGCGCGGCCCCACCTTGGAGCGCAGTGACAAGGATTTCGCAGGGGTGTTCCGGCACGAGGAATTCAACTGTGTTGCGCCCGACAAAAGGGCTCGCTGCCATCCGGCGCGAGATACCGTCGCTCTGGTTGGACAGGTTTATGCCGAGCGCGACGCAGTCAGTGAACATGTCATAGCCATGTCCGACATGACCAAAAGGTGAGGTTGGATAAGACACGCTCTGGAGAACACCACGCTTCACGGCTTCGCGCAGGTTCGCCTCAATGCGAGCATCGCTCGTCAAGTGAAGCGTTGCGGCAAGCAGCCCGACCGACGCAGCGACAATCACGATCGCGCAAATGCCGCAGGCGAGCACTGTCGGCCACATGCTTGCTATCGCAACGCTTCGGTGGCTGGGATGTCTGCTCCGTGCGAGCGTCATCCCGCTGTCTCCTGCGTCTGAGGACGTCGGAACCACGCGAAGGCCGCCGCCGAAGCGCAAACGAAAATTTTCACCCATTCAGAAGCCAAAATTTCGAGGCTTACGACGGCCGGTGTTGCTATCAGTGCGCCTATCACGAAAGCCGAAAGTGCGGCAACCAATCCAAAACGGGAGGAATAGAAACTTGACCCGACTACTAGCTTACACGCGATCCCAGCCCCCGGAGGGCACACGAGCGGTTTGCGGATCAAACCTTTCATGATATTCAATCCAAAAGCCTGGAAATGCTCTTATTGCGTAGCAATTCTTGTCGCGACGGCTTGGCTCTGTCAATCTGCTGGCCCTTGTGACAGCAATCCTGCCAGAGGGGCTGAACTGCTGGCGAAACCTTGAGGTCAGCTTTCCGCGCGCCGCTCGAACACGAAGAGCCTATTAACCAGATAGCCGGCCACCAGAGATCCTCCGAACGCAAGCAAAAGTCTCCCGAGCGATCCGGCTGGAAGCGATGCCAGCGGGGTGCTCATCCACACCAATAGGAGGCGCGTCCCAAGCGTGGCGGCCGAAGCGGCGACGAACTTGGTTAGGCGCGTAGATGAATACGCGCTCTCCGCGCTGCGAAACGTCCAGAACTCGTGCGCGAAATAGCTGAGGAACATCGCCACAAAGAAGCCGAGCGTAGCCGCCGCCATAAGATCGAAGGCGAAGAATTCATGTGTCGTCCACGCAATAACCAAATCAACTACGAAGCCGCCAACAACAACGATGAAATAGCGCAACATTCCGTCACCTGGCCTGCCCGAGATCCCGACGCCAGGAATTAAGCTTGCGTCGGGCCGCGATCGGCCAGCATCGGGTCTGGCCGGGGCGCAGCGTAGGCGAGATCGTATGCTGGCAGCAAGATCCTCCCGGGCGCCGGCGGCCAAGCGAAGAGTGCGGCTGACGCGGCATTGTAACGCCGTCGCTATCGCTTGATCAGCGCCTGTCGCGAGTCTGCTCCAGTCTGGGGAGTGGAACAACGAGGCCAGGACAGGGCCTCAATCGCGTGGTGGGGCTCACCGGTCGAAGGTCCGCAGCCGGCGCGTCGGATACTTCGAGCCTCATCTGGCGAAATATTGATGACGATGAGCAGTTCGAATTTTGGACCAAGGTCAGGCAATGGAACCCGCCGACAACATACGGGCGAGAGAAGAGGAAGTGGCGCGCCAGTAGAAGTGGCTGCAAGACGCCATCAACCTGGGTCTGCAGCGCGGTCCTTTAATTTCCGGGACCATGATATCTACCAGAACATCATGGAGTCGCGTCAGCGGTTTCGGCGAGCGCCAGGCGCTCTGGCACATCGTCGATTGCTATGACGCGAGCAGCGCCGAGTAGAATGGCGCTGCGGATGGCAAACTGACCGACAGACCCACACCCCCAAATTGCGATCGTGTCGCCGGGCTGGATGGTGCAGTAGTCCGCCGCCATGTAGCCGGTCGGAAAGCTGTCCGACAGAAAGAGGACCTGGTCGTCGCTCAAGCTGTTAGGCACCTTGATTGGCCCGACGTCCGCGTACGGCACGCGCAGACATTCAGCCTGACCGCCCGAATAGCCGCCGAGTAGGTGCGAATAGCCAAATAGGCCCGCAGGTGAGTTGCCACAGAGTTCGGCTGCTTTCTCGCGGTCCGGGTTAGTACGCTCGCAAGCCGAGCGATAGCCGCGATGGCAGAAGAAGCATACGCCACGGGCGATCGTTAACGGCACGACGAGCGCGATGGCCTTCCGCCATTCGACCGGCATTTCCGCGATAATCGGTAGTGCGGAGTCGATCTCCTTGATCAACGGCAGGCTGGTGGTCCTTTGGTGGCTCGCTTGAAATCGTCGATGCTCCGGTCTAAGTCGCTGAGCGCCAACTCGGTCAGTTTCATCACCTCGTCAAAGCTCATCGCCGACAACTACCTTATCGACACCCGCACGGGGTCCCCGGTTAACCGTGACAGACATGTGAGGAAAGCCTTCCATGGGAAGGGCTCTGATCGTAAACTGCGCTGTAGATCTTCAGTCTAAATCGATAGCTCCGATGGCCGAGCGCACACTTGGCCACTGGCTACTTCAGAGGTTCGTGGCGAACTTCCTGACGATGACCGAACATGTAGGACAGTCCCAAGCGGACGCTATGGACGCTGGTCTCGATATCGAGACTCTCCGCGCAGCAGCCTGCACCGGTGAAGAAGTTCTCACTGCCGTAGTCGGCATATCGATACTCGAGTTTGAGACGGAAGTTGTACCCGATATCCGCCTCCAAGCCGGCACCGAGGAAGTAGCCATGCAACGTCTCTTCAAAGACGTCGAAAGATACATTGATGCCCGAGTAGCCGGCTGCGACGTACCAAAGTGCGCCGTCGTGCACCAGGCCTAGGCGACCACCCGCACCCCAGCTATCGTCCAGCTTCAGGCGCAAGCCGACGTTGCCCGGCGTAGCAAGCGTCAAGCGATCCTTGATATCGCCGGTCGTGTAGTCGGCGAAGATGCCGGCGACGACTCGGCTGCAGATCAAAACCGACAGATGCGGTCGCATTCACACCATCTTGGCCGACGTCAAATCGATCGCTAACTGTAACAGGGCCGACGTCCAATCGTGCGTGACGTCGGACGAGCTATAGCTGTATCCGATGGCGGCTCCGATATAGAGGCCCGTCCAGTTCCCCGCGGCTTCATGGAGGTATGGGCCCTCGCGATAGCCATAGTCTCGATCGCCGGCAGTCGCAGCGGTGACATGGAACGTGGCCATCGTCCCTAAGAACACGGCTTTGAGCAGAAGTTTGCGCATGAGATCCCCCATTTGGGAGCTGCGCAGGGTCATCTAAGGACGCTGGACCGCGCAGCGCGGTGACGAGGATTCTACGTTGAGTCACCCCGATTCCGTGGGCTGATCTATAGGCCCCTAATCAATCCCGTCACTCCGTAGCTTCCCGGCCACTCGGCGCATTCGTCGGGGGAATGGAAACAATTCCCAATCGCGTGGCGTTCACGAACAATGAACGGAACCCAGGAAACGCCGCGCCAGCTTCCCACCGTGGGCCGCATCCGCGCCGATATCAGCGGCGAGCCCACGGGCGAGAAGATTGCCTTCCCCGATACGGCAGCAGCGCCTTTGGGCACGGACGAGGAAGCCGGTGGCCAACCGGTCACCCTCGAGCAACTCGACGTTGGCTACGCGGCCGCGCACTCGGAAGTGACGGCGGGCCAATACGTGATGATTGCGATCACTGACACCGGCGCGGGTATGTCGCCCGAGGTGATCGGGCGCGCGTTCGAGCCGTTCTTCACCACGAAGCCGGACGGCAAGGGGACGGGGCTGGGCTGACCCAGGTTTATGGTTTCGCCAAGCAATCAAACGGGCACGTCGCGATCTGCAGCGAGAGCGGGCACGGCACGACGGTGAAGATCTACCTACTGCGCATCCACGCGGCGGACACCGCGGTTGCGCGCCCGAGTGAGGGCGGACGCGACCTCGCGCTTGTGCGTCACAACGAGCACATACTGCTCGTCGAAGACGACGCCACCGTGCGCGCCATGGCTCATGAAATGCTGACCGCGCCCGGCTATCGGTGCGCCAGCGCAAGTGGCGGCGCTAAAGCTCTGGAGATCCTTGAGCACGAACCGGTTGCCCTCATGATCACCGACGTTGTAATGCCGGGCATGAACGGCCGGCAGCTGACGCAGCGCCGGCCGGATCTGAAAGTCATATACACGACCGGCTACACGCAGAACGCAATCGTCCACAACGGCGTGATCGATGCAGGGGTGGCGTTGCTATGAAACCCTTTACCCTCGAGGCCCTCGGCCACTAGGTGCGAGAGGTGCTGGAGAGCTGAAGAACATCATTTCGTGCGCACGCTCTTCGCAGGGGGTATGCTAGCTCCAGCCATTGGTCCAGATTCAGATCGTTGAAGCCCCTGACACAGAAGGAATCGAGCGCGGCGATCGTCTACATACGCGACCGTCGTCCGGCGACCGCGGGAGAAGGCGAGCGGGAGTAATCTGCGGGCAGACGAGGTGATCACGCGGCAAGCCACCTGAGCCCGCTCAGGGTCAAAAACTGAAATTCGATGTGATACCTTAACCCAAAGCCACAGGCCTAAGCAGGACACCAGAAGGCGCATGGCGACGTTCAATCACGACGGTATCGAGATCGCCTATCTCGACGAGGGCTCCCGGGATCCGGGCGCTGACGCCATTCTGCTGATCCACGGCTTCGCCTCCAATCGGACGGTCAACTGGGTGGACACGGGCTGGGTCAAGGCGCTCGCCGCCGACGGCCGCCGCGTGATCGCCATCGACAACCGCGGGCATGGCGAGAGCGCGAAACTCTACGATCCGGCAGCCTACACCGCCCCTGCCATGGCCGAGGATGCCCGCGCCCTACTCGATCATCTCGGCCTCGCCCGTGCGGATGTCATGGGCTACTCCATGGGCGCGCGCATCACGGCCTTTCTCGCCATGGCGCATCCGGACCGCGTGCGCTCGGCGATCTTCGGCGGGCTCGGCGTCAATATGGTCCGGCCGATGGCTGGCACCGGCCCCATTGCGCACGCTCTTGAGGCCCCGACGATCGACGATGTGACGAGCCAGACGGCCCGCACGTTCCGCGCTTTCGCCGAGCAAACACGCAGCGATCTCAAGGCATTGGCTGCCTGCATCCGCGGCGCGCGCGATCCCATCCGGCCGGAGGCGCTGGCGACGCTCACCTGCCCCGTGTTGGTCGCTGTCGGCAGCGACGATGTCATCGGCGGATCGGCAGAGGAACTGGCCGTTCTCATCCCCGGCGCCGAAGCGCTGGTGATCGAGGGGCGCGACCATATGAAGGCGGTCGGTGACCGGCGCTACAAGGAGGGCGTGATCGCCTTCCTGAAGCGCCGCCCTTGATGTCGGGTTCGTGACGAGCCGAATTTCCGCCACCTTGCTCGCGCAACTTTTTTAACCGAGCGGCCTGTAGATTCGTGAGTGATTCAGGGGGTGGCCGCACGCATGAGATGGGGGAACGTTTGACCGCGTCGGGTTGCGACCAGGACCGGTCGCCGGATGCCGTAACGGATCGGGCATGAGCACGCTCTCACGCTACATTTTCCGTCAGGCGGCGGTGACGACGGTGATGATCGTCTTCTCCCTCACTTCGCTCGTGTGGATCGCGCTCGCGCTCCGCCAGCTCAATCTCGTGACCGCGCAGGGTCAGGACGCGCTCGCCTTCATCAAGATCACGCTGCTCGGCCTGCCGGGCCTGATGACGGTGATCGCGCCGGTAGCGCTGCTGATCGCCGCGATCCAGCTCCTCAATCGCCTGAGCGCGGACAGCGAGCTGATCGTTATGACGGCGGCGGGCGCGAAAGTGTGGGCGCCGGCACGGCCCCTGCTCTTCCTCGCGGTGCTGGTCAGCCTCGTCGTTCTCCTCTTCAACTTCATCGTCATGCCCTGGGCCAACCGGGAGCTGCGCGATGCCATCGTGGCTGTGCGCACTGACCTCATCACGCAGGTCATCCAGCCGGGCCGCTTCACCAGTCCTGAGCGCGGGCTCACTTTCCACGTGCGCGACCGCGCGCCATCGGGCGAGCTGCTCGGCCTTGTGCTCAACGATGCCCGCGACGCCAAGCAGACGACGACCTTCCTCGCCGACCGGGCGCGGATCGTGAAGCAGGGTGGCGAGACGTTCATGCTCATGCAGAGCGGCCATATTCTGCGCCGCGCGGCGCCGGGCGAGCCAACGCAGATCATCGTTTTCGAGAGCTATGGTGTCGATCTCGCGCATTTCGAGGCCCGAGCCGAGCAGCGCGGCCTGCGCCCACGCGAGCGCTATCTGAGCGAGCTTTTGAACCCGGATCCCGCTGATGTCACCACGCCGCGCGCGCGCAATCTGATCATCGAGGAGATTCACGAACGGCTCTCGAGCCCGCTCTATCCACTGACGTTCGTGCTGATCGCGGTCGCCATGCTCGGTCAGGCGCGGACGACGCGTCAGGGGCGCGGACAGGCGCTCATCCTGGCCTTCGTGCTGGCCACCGCGGCCCGCGTGGCGGGGCTGACGGTCAACAACATGATCAGCATCAATCCCTCCGCCATTCCCTTGGTCTATGCGATCCCGCTCGGCGCGGCGCTGATGGCCGCGATGCACGCCGGTGCCGGGATGCGCCCGCGCCGGACGAATACGCCGTGGGCGCGGCTCGGGCGTGCGATCGGGGAGACCACGGATCGGATACGCGAGCGCTGGGTCGCCCAGCGTCAGCCTGAGCGGCAGCGGCCCCCCGCCCGGCCCCATGGCATGGGGGCGCCCGGCCGATGAGAGGTCTTTTCGGCACCCTCAGCCGCTATGTCGGCGGACGCTTCGTCATCGCGATGATGGGCACGCTCGCCGTCTGCGCGACCCTGATCATCATGATCGACCTCGTCGAGCTCCTGCGCATGACCGGGCGTACGGGCAGCATCCCGATGATGTCCGTCGCGCTGATCGTCGGGCTTCGCCTCGCGAGCTATATCGAGGTGCTGCTGCCGTTCTGCGTTCTCGTCGGCAGCGGTGTGGCGCTGATCCAGCTCAACCGGCGTTCCGAGCTCGCGGTCATGCGCGCGGCGGGCATGTCGGCCTGGCAGTTCGTCGGCCCCGGCATTCTGGTTGCCCTGCTGCTCGGCGTGCTGGCGACGATCGCCTTCAATCCGATCGCGGCCGTGACGAGAGCGGAGGCGGATCGCCTGCTCGCCGAGCTCTATGGACGCGAGGCTTCCGTGCTCGGCGGCGGCGCCAGCGGCGCTTGGCTGCGCCAGCAAGGCGTTGACGGATCATCAGTTTTGAGTGCGAGCGCGGCGTCGCGGGATGGTTTGACCGTCTACAACCCGACGTTGCTGCAGTTCGATGCGGAAGGCCGCTTCATCGAGCGCGTCGAGGGGGTGCGGGCCCTGCTCCGCGACGGCTATTGGCAGTTCGACCAGGCCAAGGTAGCGCGGCCGGGACGCGAGCCCGAGCAATTCGATACCTTTGCCGTCAGCACCTACCTCACGCCCGACCGCATCGGCGATGCACTCGGCTCGGCCATATCTCTGTCTTTCTGGCAACTGCCGGGGGTAATTCGCGAAACCGAGCGCGCAGGCCTTTCGCCGGCCCGATTCCAGGTCCAGTACGATCTCCACATGAGCCGCCCTATGTTGCTGGCGGTGATGGTCCTTTTGGCGGCTTCTGTGTCTTTGCGGTCATTCCGCTCAGGTGGCTTACAGACTATGGTGGGAATGGGGGCGATCGGGGGGCTAGGATTTCTCCTTTTCTCCGAAGTTTCTCGACAGGTTGGGGTGGCCGGACTGACGCCATCGATCATGGCGGTGTGGGTCCCGGTCCTCGTGGCGTTGTGCGGGTCGTTGACGGTGCTCCTGCACCAGGAGGACGGCTGAGGTGGAAGTAACGGGGCATGAGTCTCAGGCGGGAGCGATCGCTCCGCGTAAGCCGTCACGGCTGCGCGTGCGCCTGATCTTGTGCGCTTTGTCCTTCCTGGGGCTTGCTGGTACCGCGGCGGTGCTGATGACGCCGACGCCGGGCGCCGCGCTCGATCCGACGGACCAGCTGACGCGCGGCACGGGCATCCGCATTCAGGATCCGGTTCGCGAGCTGACGGCAGCCAAGAAGTACTTCAAGAAGGATAAGGGCGGTATCTTCGGCAAGTCGCCGGGGAAAATGGACCGCGCCGCGCCGCTCTATCTGCAGGGCGACGAGCTCATCTACGACACCGCCAATAATCGCGTGATCGCGGTCGGCAACGTCGAGATCGTGTTCAACAATTACGTCTTGACCGCGGATCGCGTCGTCTACGACCAGAGCGCGCAGACTCTCACCGCTGAAGGCAACGCGCAGCTCAAGGAGCCGAATGGCAACGTCGTGCGTGCGGACAAGCTGACCGCGACCGACGACTTTCGCGAAGCCTTCGTGCAGGCACTGAGCGTGACGGCGAAGGACGACACGCGCATTACCGCACGTCGCGCTGTCCGCCGCGAAGGCAATGTGACCGAATTCGAGCAGGGCCGTTTCACGCCCTGTAAAACGGATGGTTCGAGCCCGCCGCTGTGGTGTATCAGCGCTGCGCGCGTGATCCACGATCAGGCCGCCGGCACGGTCACCTATCAGGATGCAGCCTTCGAGCTGTTCGGCGTGCCCGTGCTGTACATGCCTTACTTCGAGCATCCCGATCCGTCGGTGAAGCGGCGCTCCGGCTTCCTCTCGCCCGAATACGGCCACTCGGAACGCCTCGGCACGTTTGTCGAAGTGCCCTACTACTTCGCCCTCGCGCCGAACTACGACTTCACCTTCAATCCGAGGTACATGTCGGAGCACGGCGTCCTCTGGCAGGGCGAGTGGCGCCACAGGGTGCATTGGGGTGACATTCGCGGCGCCTACAACGTCAAGCTCGCAGGCATCGATCAGGATTTGAGCACGCTTGCTGCCGGCTCAGACCCAAGCCTCGACGGCTGGCGCGGTAGCGTGCAGACGCGCGGCTTGTTCTCGCTATCGTCCTGGTGGCGCTTCGGCTGGGATCTCACGTTCGAAAGCGACGACGCTTTCCGTCGCTTCTACGGTCTCGACGGACTACTTCAGACAGATCGTATCAACTCGGTCTTCCTGCAGGGCCTGAGCGATCGCAACT
Organism: Pseudomonadota bacterium; assembly: GCA_023430315.1. Classification (GTDB taxonomy): domain Bacteria; phylum Pseudomonadota; class Alphaproteobacteria; order Rhizobiales; family Hyphomicrobiaceae. The sequence continues at coordinate 21,841 of JAEZAW010000057.1, forward strand.
ATTTCGCAGCGACGTTCTACCACTTCGGTGGCTTGCTGGTTGAGGACTCGGCGGAAGCGAAGAGCCGTGTCATGCCGGTCATCGACTACAACTACGTAGTCGATCGGCCGATACTTGGCGGCGAGCTGAGCTTCAGCATGAATGCCGTATCGCTCACGCGCACCGATGTCGATTCCACGGGGCCTGACGCCGCGACCAAGGAAATGAATCGCGCCTCGTTCGATGGTCGTTGGCGGTCGAAGGTTGTCGATGGCTTGGGGCAGGTGTGGACGCCGTACCTCGGCGTTCGGGCTGACGTCACGAATTTCAAGGACGCCTTCGACGTCGACACGGGTGCCTTCACGGACGACGGCACCGTGACGCGTGCGACGGGCGTCGCCGCGCTTACGTATGCCTATCCCTTCGTCAAGCACACGCAGGCCGGCAGCCACATCGTCGAGCCGATCGCCCAGGTCGTGACGCGCCCTACTCACGTTTCGCAGAACCGCATCCCGATCGAGGATGCGAAGAGCCTCGTCTGGGACGACACGCTGCTCTTCGACGTCGATAAGTTCTCCGGCTGGGACCGCATCGAGACGGGGACGCGCGGCAACGTCGGCTTCCAATACACGTATCAGGCATCCAGTGGTGGCTACGCCCGCTTCCTCGTGGGGCAGAGCTATCAGCTCGGCGGCGACAATTCCTTTGCTGACCGGAATCCCGATCAGCTCGGACCGCTGGCGGCCGACAGCTTCCCTGCGATCCCGGACAGCGGCCTCGAGACTAGGCGCTCGGACTATGTCTTAGGAGCGTATCTCGCGCCGACAGATACCTTCCGACTCGTCTCGCAGGGTCGCTTCGACGAGAGGGATCTCTCGCTACGGCGCAACGACACCTATACGTCGTTTACGGCGGGCCCGCTCAGCGCTCAGGTGCAGTATTCGTACGTGCGCATCGATACCGAGGATCCGATCGACCCGCGTCGCCGCGAGCAGGAGCTCCAGTTCGGTGGTGCGTTGAAGCTATCGGAGTTCTGGACGCTGCTCGGTGGCATTCGCTACGACATCGACACTCAGGAGCGTCTCCAGGATACGATTCAGCTCCGCTATGCCGACGACTGCTTCGTCCTGACCGCCTCGTATACGGAATCGTTCATCACTGATCCCACACGCGGCATCGAGCCTGACCGGGCCGTAATGCTGCGCCTCGAGTTCAAGCATCTCGGCCAGTTCGCGCTCAACCCCAGCATCGGTGGTCTCGAGGCCGAGAATCAGCCGACTACGGGCCAGTAGCTGGAGGGCCAGTAGCTCGGGCTTGGCGGTATGCCGTTTCGCCCGAATGGCCCAGATCCATAGGTGATAGGCGCGGCTTCCGGCTTGAACGCATCCGGAAAACATCCGACACATGTTGGCCGCGACATTGCTGTCGACGCGCGACCCGCTGCGTGGCCAAAGGGTGGGCCGATGCTGAAAAAGATCCTGATCGCCAACCGTGGCGAGATCGCCTGTCGGATCATCCGCACGGCGCGCCGCCTCGGTGTGGCGACGGTTGCCGTCTACTCCGACGCCGATCGCGAGGCCTTGCACGTCGCGGCGGCGGATGAGGCCGTCCACATCGGACCGTCGCCCTCGACAGAGAGCTACCTGCGCATCGACCGTATCATTGCGGCCGCCAAGGCAACGGGTGCCGAGGGCATCCATCCGGGCTACGGCTTCCTCGCCGAGAACGCGGACTTCGCCGATGCCTGCAAGGCGGTAGGTATCACGTTTATCGGCCCTTCGGGTGCCTCCATGCGCCAGCTCGGCGGCAAGGCGGCTGCCAAGGCCGTCGCGCGCGCAGCCGGCGTGCCGGTGGTGCCGGGATATGACGGCGCGGATCAAACACCGGCCCTGCTGCGGCGCGAAGCAGACCGCATTGGCTATCCCGTGATGATCAAGGCCGTGGCCGGCGGTGGTGGGCGCGGCATGCGCTTGGTCGAGAGTGGCGCAGCGTTCCAGGCCGCCCTCGAGAGCGCTCAGCGCGAGGCATTGTCTTCCTTTGGCGATGCGGCCGTGCTGATCGAGAAGGTGGTCCAGCAGCCGCGTCACGTCGAGGTTCAGGTGTTCGGTGATCGCCACAGCAATGTGGTGCACATCTTCGAGCGCGATTGCTCGCTGCAGCGGCGCAATCAGAAGGTCATCGAGGAAGCGCCGGCGCCGGGCATGAGCGCGGCGCTGCGCGAGAAGATGTGCGGAGCGGCCGTCAGCCTTGCGCGCGCCGTCGGTTACGAGGGGGCAGGCACGGTCGAGTTCCTCGTCGAGGGCGGCAGCCTCGGTCCGAAGGCACCGTGGTACTTCATCGAGATGAATACGCGCCTGCAGGTCGAGCATCCGGTGACGGAGGCCATCACCGGGCTCGATCTCGTCAAGTGGCAGCTCCGCGTCGCTGCCGGCGAGCCGTTGCCGCTCAAGCAGGCCGATATCTCCATGAGTGGCCACGCCATCGAAGTGCGGCTCTGCGCCGAGGATCCCGCACAAGGTTTCCTGCCGAGCATCGGGCGTGTCGCCGCCTTCGCGCTTCCCGATGGCCGTGATGTGCGCCTCGAGACCGCGGTGCGCGCCGGCGATGTCATCTCGCCCTTCTACGACAGCATGATCGCAAAACTCATCACACACGGCGCGACGCGTGATGCGGCGGCCGATCAGATGGTCGCGGCGCTGAAGCGCCTCGTCGTGGCGGGGCCACGCATCAACGCATCGTTCTTGCGCGCGCTCCTCGAGCACGCCGATGTGCGCGCCCTTCGCATGGACACGGGCCTCATCGGTCGTGATATCGCCGAGCTGACACGCTCTCATATCGGGACGCCGGAGGTGCTCGCTGCAGTACAGCGCCTGCTTCTGCCGGTGGGCGACATAAATGGACCGTGGGACGCTCTCGACGGATTTCAGCTCGGCAGTGCGCGCACGATTTCGGTGCCGGTGGTGGTCAATGGCGAGGCGCGCACGATTGAGGCGGGGTGGGCAGCAAGAGGCGAGCCACCACGAGTCTCGCTTGTGGGTGATGCCGCGACCGTCGCCGAGCCACCGGACGCATGCATCGACGTGCCGGGCGGCCTCTACGCCCTGTGGGCGGGCGAGCAGGTCGAGGTGCGCTGGCCGATCTATCACGCTGACGACATCGACGATGGCCATGCGGGTGATGCCGTACGCGCGCCAATCAACGGCAAGGTCGCACGCGTCTTCGTCAAGGCAGGTGATGTCGTCGCCAAGGGCGATCGGCTCGCGGTCGTCGAGGCCATGAAGATGGAGCATGTGCTCGCAGCCGCGCGCGACGGTGTGGTCGGAAACGTCATGGTCGCCGAGGGGCAGCAGGTCAACCAGGGCGCCTTGCTCGTCAGTCTCGCGGAGGAGGCCCAGTCGTGACGATCCATCTCGTGAAGCTCAGCGTCGGCACGGATTCGGTCGAGGATCTCGCCTCCTGGCAGACCGAGCGTCTGAAGCAGATGAAGGCCGAGAAGCAGAAGCCGGAGCTGTTTCACCGCACGTTCATGATGCCGAAGCGGCGCGAGGAGCTGCTCGACGGCGGCTCGATCTACTGGGTGATCAAGGGCGTGATCCAGGCGCGCCAGCGTCTCGTCGACCTCAGGGAAGGAAAGCGGCCGGACGGCACGCCCTGCACGCTGCTGATCCTCGATCGCAAGCTCGTCCACGTGCGTCCCGTGCCGCGTCGCGCCTTCCAGGGCTGGCGCTATCTGGCCATCGAGGATGCTCCTGTCGATATCACGGGAGACCGGCGTGGTAACATTGATGAGATGCCCGCCAAGATGCGCCGCGAGCTTGCCGAGCTCGGGCTGCTGTAAGGCGCTGCAGCAACTTGGAACATGGCGACATCGAGCGTGAAACCGCGAGCCACGAAATAGCCGGAAACGGCGTTCATCGACGCTGAGGCCGACAGCCTTCCTATCGATGGCACCGCGGGTTATAGAGTGGCCTCACCCCGAGCGGGCAGGAAGCAAGGAAGATCATGGCCGACCAGACCGACCATTTCATGCGTGAGGTCCAGGACGAGATGCGCAAGGAGCGCCTCGCCCGCGTCTGGGAAAAATTCGGTATCTTCATCATCGCCGGGGCGGCGCTCTTCATCCTCGGCGTCGGCGGCTACAAATTTTACGAGCACCGCAGCCTGAGCACGCGCGAGGCAGCAGGCATCGAGTTCGAGAGTGCGGCCCGGCTCGCAGCGCAGGGCAAGGCACAGGAGGCCCATCAGGCCTTCGACAAGATGATCAAGACCGCGCCGCCGGGCTATGGTGCACTGGCGCGCCTCAGGAATGCCGGCGCCTATGCTGCCGAGGGCAAGCGCGACGAGGCTGTCGCGGCTTACGATGCCGTATCCAAGGAGGCGGGTGCCGACCCCTTGCTGAGGGATTTCGCGACGCTGCAGGCGGCGCTGTTGAGGGTCGATTCGGCCGACTGGACCGAGATGCAGAATCGCCTCAAAGATCTCATAAATGATAATAATGCTTGGCGTGCGCCGGCACGCGAGCTGCTTGGGCTCGCGGCCATGAAGTCCGGGAACCAGGACGAGGCGCGCAAGATCTTCGAGCAAATCCTGGCCGACACCGCGGTGCCGCCGGCGACTGCCGAGAGGGCGCGGATCTTGATGACTGTTCTGACGGAGGCGGCACTCACCAAAGCCGCTCAGCCCGGGGGGACCGGGGCAAAGCCGGGTGAAGCCGGAGCGACGAAGTAGGGACTAGGACTGGGGGGCGGATCGTGAAGATCTTGCGCACTGAGCGGCTGGCGGCCATGGCGAGTGCACTCGCCCTTCTGAGCCTTGCCGGGTGCTCGGGGGGAATGCCTAGCCTGACGGATGTGGCCGCGCTCAACCCATTCGCAGAGAAACAGGTACCGCTTCCAGGAACGCGCGTGCCGGTCACGCTTTCGGAAGGCAATACGGGCAGCATCGAGCTCGCGAGCGCGGACCGCCCGATTGCTATACCGCCGCCACGCCAGAACGACACATGGGCGCTGCCGGGCGGTGCTCCGAACAACGCACCGGGTCATCTCGCGCTACCGGCATCGATCCGCACGGTGTGGAGCGCCGACATCGGCCAAGGCTCGAGCAAGTACGGTCGCCTCACGGCGAGCCCGATCGTCGCCGATGGCCGCGTCTTCACGCTCGATGCTGCCGGCCTCGTGACGGCGCTCAACAGCTCGGGTGCGGTTGCCTGGAAGATCTCGCTGGTGCCGGAGAAGGGCACTGACACCAACGCCTTCGGCGGCGGCCTCGCGGCAGAAGGTGGGCGCCTGTTCGTGGCCACCGGCCACGGCATTGTCACGGCCCTCGATACGCAGGGCGGCAAGAAGCTCTGGGACAAGAATGTCGGCTCGCCCGTCCGCTCTGCACCGACGATCGGTAACGGACGCGTCGTCGTGGTGACGACCGACGGCCGTACGGTTGCGCTCTCGGGGCATGACGGCGCAGAAATGTGGGCCTATCGCGGGCTTCCGGAGCGCGCGAGCCTTCTGCTCGGCGCGAGCCCGGCGTTCAGTGGCGATGTCGCGGTCGTCCCCTATCCCACGGGCGATGTCATCGCGCTCAGGGTGGCGGACGGATCTGTTGCCTGGCAGGATTCACTCTCGCGTTCGCGGGCAGCTTCCTCGCTCGGCTCCATGAGCGATGCAGCGAGCCCCGCCATCGACGGCAACACAGTGTACGCCATCGGCCACGGCGGCCGCATGATCGCGACGGAAGTTCGCACCGGCGAGCGGGTGTGGTCGGTGAACGTGCCGGGCATTCAGAGGCCCTATGTCGCCGGCGACAGCATCTACGTCGTCGACACGAGTGGCCAGCTCATTGCGATGAGCCGGCGCGACGGCAAGGCACTGTGGACGACGCGGCTTGCCGGCGGCAAGAGCTGGTCGGGTCCGGTCCTAGCCGGCGGCCGTCTCTGGCTGGCTTCCGATACCGGCAAGCTCCTCGGCGTCAATGCAGTCGGCGGCAAGGTGGAGACGCAGCTCGATCTCGGCGCGGCGGTATACATCGCGCCAGTCGTCGCCAATGGCCGCATGTACGTGCTCACCGACAAAGCGCGCCTCATCAGCCTGCAGTGAGGGATTCGCCAGCGCTGCGGATGCCCGCATGGCGGATTTGTGTGCGTGGTCGTTCATGCTCAATTCTCCTGTCGCATCTCGTGCGCAGCGACGGCGCGACGGATGATGTCCTCGGCATCGAGGGGCCGGGAGTATGAAACCGGGATAGCTCGTGCTGGTGACATCGCCGTGGCGGGGGCGGTCACGGTTTCGGCACTGTTGGGGGCGCCAGTCGCGCTCGTGCGCATGGGGCGGACGGAGCCGTAGTTGGGGCTCCAGGGCTCGCGCGGGTCGTCGCCCTCGATGGCGACGGGGGCGCCCGCCATTTGCATGGGCGTGGCGGTGGACGAGTGGGTGGTGCTGCGGTCGCTCGCGCAGCCGGCGAGAATGGCGAGAACGCCGAGCAGGCTGGCGCTGATCGCGCCTTGCCGGACGGATTGTGGCGCGCCGCCACAATGCTTGGAACGCATCGCAAACGCCTTTCACGCAACGAAGCAACAGGTCACTGACGTGAAGGCCACTATGGGGGAACAGGGTTAATGGAGCGCTAAGCGCCGTCCGGGAAGTGGACGCCGGCTGGCGCGGTCGGCATGTGACGCCAGAGCCACGGTCGAGGTGCGGCCCGCGCGCCGCGCACGTCCCGAATCAACAGCTAATCCCCTGACTTGATTCGGCAGTCCGGGGCCCGGACCTTGCCCGTGCCAGACGACTCATAAAGAGTAACCTCGGGGTAGCGGCGCAAGTCCGAGGAATGACCAGGGGGCGTTGAATGATCAGGCGTGAAGCTGGGCGTGCGTTCTTGAGCGCCGTTTTCGTCGATTACGACAACATTTATTTGTCGTTGAAGCGCAAGAACGAAGAAGCTGCCAAGCGATTTGCCCGTGATGCCGCCTCGTGGATCAAGGGTATCGAAACCGGCGCGCTGATCACCTCCACCAACGGCTCGTTCGCTTCGGAGCCGCGCCGCATCGTCATGAATCGCTGCTACGGCAACCCCGTGCCGCGGCGGAACCAGTCCGACAATTCGACCGACATGAACTCCTTCCCGTTCGTGCGCCACCATTTCCTGCGCGCCGGGTTCGAGATCATCGACTGCCCGCCCCTCACCGCCCAGCTCAAGAACTCCTCCGACATCCGGATGGTCATGGATGTGGTCGATCACCTCGCACACGGCACGCACTTCGACGAGTTCGTGATCCTGTCCGGGGATGCGGATTTCACGCCCGTGCTTCACCGCCTGCGCGCTCACGCCCGGCGCACGGTGATCTTTGCCAACGACTACACCGCAGCGCCCTACACTGCGATCAGCGATGGCGAGGTGCGCGAATCCGATCTGATCGCTCTTCTGCTCGAGCAGCAGGGTGAGATCGCCGCCGCTGCTCCGGCGCCGCTCATCGCGTCGCAGGCGAAGGCACTCGTGTTGCCCGAGGTGGACCGCGAAGCGCTCCGCCACGAAATCATTGCCGATGTGGTGCAGGCCGTTCAGGCCTCGCCGACGCCAGTGCCGCTCGAGGTGCTCGCCGACCGGGCCGTGCGCGCAATCGGGCACGATCGGACGGTCGCGACATCGTGGGCCGGTGCCGGCGGCTTCCGCGAGCTGCTCGCGCAAACGCTGCCGGATGAATTCAGGCTCTCCGAGCAGCCGCCCTATCTTGTCATCGATACGCGCCGTCACCTGCAGGCGAAGCGTTCCGTGCCGCTGCC
>JAEZAW010000014.1 GCA_023430315.1 Pseudomonadota bacterium
TCCTGCGAGCAGCTCTGCCCCAAGGGGCTCAATCCCACGGCATCCATTGCCGGGCTCAAGCGGCGCACCATGCAGGCCTACATCCGCGGAGAAATCTCGTGAGCGCCGTGCGCCTCTACGTCTGGCAGCGGCTGACGGCTCTGCTCATGGTGCCGCTGATCGTGGTGCACCTCATCGTCATCATCTATGCGACCAACCGTGGACTCAGCGCTGCGGATATTCTGGGCCGCACGCAGGGCAGCATCGCCTGGGGGCTGTACTACACGCTCTTCGTCGCCGCAGCTGCGGTTCATGGCGCGATCGGCGTGCGCGGCGTTGCGCGAGAGTGGCTCGGCTGGCGCGAGACGGCGCTCGACCGGCTCATGTGGATATTCGGCGTCGTACTTCTGGTACTCGGGCTGAGGGCCGTGTTCGCGGTGGTGGTGCCATGAGCGCGCACCCGCACAATACCGCCTATCGTGGCGATCGCTTGTGGCTCGCCGCCATGGTGCATCGCGTCTCTGGCGTGCTGCTCGCGGCCTTCCTGCCGCTGCACTTTCTCGTGCTCGGACTCGCGATCGAGAGTGAAGGTCAGCTCGATAGCTTCCTGCAGTGGACGCAATCGCCGCTGGTGAAGCTCGCCGAGATGGGACTTGTTTTCCTGCTCGCCGTTCATCTGCTCGGTGGCATCCGCGTGCTCGTCATCGAGAACATGCCCTGGCGCAACGGTCAGAAACGCATGGCGACACTCGCGGCAGCCGCAGCTGTCGGCATTGCCGGTGTGTTCCTGGTCGCACTGCTTTAACGAGCCTTAGTGGTGATACTTCCAGCGGAAGTAGGCCCGCGATCCCGTTGGGTTCCACTTCGCCCATTGCTTGTAGCCATAGAAATAGTAGTGGCAGCGGTGCCAGTCGTGGCAGTGCTCATGGCTCCACTTGCCGGGCGCGTGGCGATGCTCCTTGAGGGGCGGAAGCCAGCCTCGGCGTGACTTGTAGTGATACTTGCCGTACCGGTGGTGGTGGTACTTGGCGTGGCGCCGGTAATGATGACCTCGATAGCCCGCCTTCTGCACGAGATCGCCTGCGGGAGCGATGGCATGGCTCGGTGGTCTGGGCGCGGCGTCGGCCGTCGCTCCTTGGAACGCTAAAGCCGAAAGAGCCACTAGACATCCGACGCCAAGACCGATTTTCATGGGCTGCCTCCGACATGTCGCCGCGCCCTAAACGCTCGGCGAGGCCCGGAAGTTCTCATGAGGATAAGCCTGTAACTGCAACCTTTGGGATGAGCGCCTAAAGCATTAGGCGGATGGCGTACCGTCCGGCACACCCTTTGCATTTATTGAAAAGCTCGAGGCCCGGGTCGAAAATCCGTGCCTCGCACCATGCGTTCAGGGGTGGCACGACCGGGCCGAGGATTATCATGTCTCTGAGTTTGCTCCAGCATTCGAACCATTTGATTGAAGAAAATCGTCGTCGGATCGAGCGCTTCCGCGCGGAGATCGCCGAGGGTGCGGGGATCGACAGTGCTTTGCGCCAGCGCGTTCTCCAGCAGATGGAGCTCTCGCTGCAATGCCTTGTCCGGCATCGGGACGCGCTCGCCTCGCGCGCTAGAGATCAGCATCTCGGCGGGCAGGGTGCCTGATCGACAGGCGTCTTTGCTGCCAACCTCAATCCTTTGTTAACCACGGCGGACGACTCTCGACTTCGCCGGCATCCGCTCGGGCGTGTGCCGGAGGGGTAGCGCGTCATGAGGTTCATCGCGGTCATGCTGATCCTGCTCGCTGCGGGCAAGGTCGGTTATCACCAGTATCTCTATCGCTCGGCCACAGCCGACGTCATGGTCACGACTTTCCGCGACCAGGCTGTCGCCGCCTGCCAGCGCGACGCGACCGCGACCGGCCTTGCGGATCGCACGGCTTGGGCGAACCCAGCGCAGGTCTGGTTCGGCGTCGGCAATCCGCACGCCGATGTCTCCGTCTGGCAGGTCGACCACGCGCGCTGGGGCGAGCGCTACCGCACGCCTTTTATCTTCGTTGCGACCGTGAAATCCTCGAGCGGTCCGGTTTGCGCCTATGACATCGAAGCGCGCCGGACCATGGTCCTGCCGCTCGGCCATTCCTGAGCGAGTTTCTCATCCACGCCTGACAAGGCCGCCCCCATCCGCTAGAACGGCTCCCAACGGAAAGTAGCTTTACGGGAGCGACGACATGGCGAAGGTGGCATTTATCGGACTGGGCGTGATGGGCTACCCCATGGCGGGGCACCTTCTCAAGAAGGGCGGCCATGAGCTGACCGTCTACAACCGCAATGCCGCCAAGGCTGCGGCCTGGGTCAAGGAGTACGGCGCCGGCAAGACGGCCGCGACGCCGGCCGAGGCTGCGAAAGATCAGGACTTCGTGTTCTCCTGCGTTGGCAATGACGACGATCTGCGCGCCGTGACGCTCGGCAAGGACGGCGCTTTCTCGACCGTTCGCAAGGGCGCCGTGTTCATCGACAACACCACGGTCTCGGCGAACATCGCGCGCGAGCTTTATGCCGCCGCTAAGGAGCGTGGTTTCGGCTTTCTCGACGCGCCGGTGTCTGGCGGCTCGGCGGGCGCGACGAACGGCGTACTGACCGTCATGGTTGGCGGCGATGCCGACACTTTCGTCAAGGCCGAGTCCGTGATCACGGCGTACGCGCGCATGGTGACGCTGATTGGTGCGCCGGGCGCCGGCCAGCTCACGAAGATGGTCAACCAGATCTGCATTGCGGGCGCCGTGCAGGGTCTCGCCGAGGGCATCCACTTTGCCCAGAAGGCGGGTCTCGACATTTCGAAGGTCATGGAGACGATCTCGAAGGGTGCGGCCGGATCCTGGCAGATGGACAACCGCTGGAAGACGATGTCGGAAGCCAAGTACGACTACGGCTTCGCCGTCGACTGGATGCGCAAGGATCTTTCGATCTCGCTCGACGAAGCTCGCCAGAACGGCGCGACGCTACCCGTCGCAGCACTCGTCGATCAGTTCTACGCCGAGGTGCAGCGGCTCGGCGGCAAGCGCTGGGATACGTCGAGCCTGCTCGCGCGCCTCAATCAGCAGGATTGAGCGCGCTCACAGCTTTATCGGAACCGTCTTCGCGACGCTGATGCCTTCGGGCGTCAGCGCGCACTTGAGCGCGATCGCCTCGACGCCGATTTCGAGCGCTTCGGAAAGCCCTGCGGCATAGCTCGGATCGATGTCGCGCGCAAACGTGAGCCGCGTCGCGTCATTGCGCTGGATGAGATAGACCATCACGGCGCGATGGCCCGCGCGGACCATCTGGCTCATTTCCAGGAGATGCTTGAGACCGCGCGCGGTGACCGAGTCCGGGAACTCGGCGATGCCGGCTTCGCGCATCATGTGCACGTTCTTGACCTCGACGTAGGCCGGCGGTTTGCCCGCACTTTCGAGCAGGATGTCGATGCGGCTGTTGGTGCCGTACTTCACCTCGCGGCGGAGGCTGTCGTAGCCCTTCAGAGCGGCAACGCGCTTTGCCTGGATCGCCTCGCTGACGAGTGCATTGGGATGGTTCGTGTTGATGCCGACGAGGCCCGGCCCCTTGCCGAGGTCGACCTCGAGCATTTCCCACGTGTGCTTGTACTTCCGCGTCGGGCTGTCCGAGATCGAGACCCACACGGGCAAGCCTGGTGTCGTGAGGCCCATCATCGAGCCCGTATTGGGGCAGGTCGCAGTGATCACCTCGCCGTTGTCGAGGCGGATGTCGGCGAGAAAGCGCTTGTAGCGCTGGATGAGCGTGCCGCGGAGAAGTGGGGTCGGGAACTGCATGTCGAGCACCGGGTCGGAGCGTCAGCCTTTCGACGCGTCGTAGCATATTTCGGATGCTCGGCTAGAGCGATGCCGCTCCGCGCTGCTGGCGAGCGTACAGGGTGGTTTGTGAGCACCATCCGCCGGAAATGTCTTGTTCCGCAGACTCCGGGGGCGAAGCCAGTGTTACGCTTCGCGCGTGTTATCGGAGGAGTTCATGCGCGTACAATTTGCGTTCGGCGTATTGCTTGCGGTCGCTGCTTCGTTCGCATCGGTATTTGGAGCAGCGGGCACCAAAGCTCAGGACACGGGCAAGAAGCAGCGCGTTGTGAAAGAGACAAGCGCCGTGCCCGGCAACTATCGCCAGCTGATTGCGCGGAACATCGCCGCGCATCCTTCCAGC
>JAEZAW010000106.1 GCA_023430315.1 Pseudomonadota bacterium
ATTTGGAGCAGCGGGCACCAAAGCTCAGGACACGGGCAAGAAGCAGCGCGTTGTGAAAGAGACAAGCGCCGTGCCCGGCAACTATCGCCAGCTGATTGCGCGGAACATCGCCGCGCATCCTTCCAGCGCCAAGATCTTAAAGGCTCAGATCTCGCCGCCCGGTGTCTGGATTGGACCATTCGGCCTCGGCTCGCCGACTCCGTTCGCCTGCGCAAGACTGACGGTTCAGGGGTCGTTCTCCGAGTTCACGTACAGTATGGGCTACCTGTTCAAAAACGGACAGATCGCCGAGGCCTTTAATCCCGAGGCGGCCGGAGGCTTGGTCGCTGGCATGACGAAGAACGCCTACACATGTGGGAAGCTGAGGTATGGCCCCTTCCCAGAGTTGGCAAAGATGCCGCGCGCCAAGAGCTCGTAGGCTGCGCGCCGAATCCGGCATGTGCGGGGCGCGATAGGCGACCCGCGCCGTCGAGGGCTGGCGCAGGCGCTAATTTCGGGTAGCATCGCCGTCAGTCGGGCCTCGCAGAAGCCCGGAACCGGGCTGGAAGCAAGGAACCATGATCGACAAGCGGGTGAAGTCCATCGCCGAGGCGATGCAGGGGATCAAGGACGGCTCGACCGTCATGTTCGGCGGTTTCGGCGCGGTCGGCAGCCCCGTCCACCTGATCGAGGGGCTGCTGGAGCACGGCGCCAAGGAGCTGACCCTCGTTGGTAACAATGCCGGCACAGGGCGCGTGGAGCCGCTGGCGCGGCTGCTCGCGTCGGGCAACGTGCGCAAGATCATCTGCAGCTTTCCGCGCAGCTCCGGCTCGGTCGTCTTCGACGAGATGCATAAGGCCGGCAAGCTCGAGCTCGAGCTGGTACCGCAGGGCACGCTCGCCGAGCGCATCCGCGCAGCAGGGGCCGGCATTCCCGCCTTCTACACGCCGACGGCCTACGGCACGGCGCTCGGCGAAGGTAAGGAAGTGCGTGAGTTCAACGGCCGCATGTATCTGCTGGAGCATGCCATTCGCGCCGATGTCGCGCTTGTCGAAGCGTGGCAGGCGGACCGCTGGGGCAACCTGACGTACAAGCTCTCAGGCCGCAATTTCAATCCGATCATGGCGACGGCTGCCGAGCTCACCATCGTGCAGGCACAACATATCGTCGAGCTTGGTGCTGTCGGGCCGGAGCAGATCCATACACCAGGCGTCTACGTGAAACGCGTTGTGCACGTGCCGTACGGCGATCCCGCGCCGGCGCTTGCCACCACTGCTTGAGATTTCAACTCCGTCGAGGAGCCGCAACATGACGACGACCGCTGCCCGCGCGACCGGCACTGCCGAGGGCTTCAAGCCCTGGACCCGCCCCGAGATGGCCGCGCGCCTCGCGAAGGACATTCCCGAGGGGTGGTGCGTGAACCTCGGCATCGGCATTCCGCTGCTCGTGTCGAACTTCGTGAAGGGCCGCGAGGTCATCTTCCATTCGGAGAACGGCATCATCGGTATGGGCGGGCTGCAGAAGCCCGAAGAGCTGGAGCCCTGGCTCGTCAATGCCGGCAAGCAGAACGTCAATCTCGTCACTGGCGCGAGCATCGTCCATCACGCCGACAGCTTCGCCATGATCCGTGGCGGCCACCTCGATCTCTGCGTGCTCGGTGCCTTCGAGGTTGCGGCCAACGGCGACTTCGCCAACTGGACGACCTCGTTGAAGGACGGCGTGCCGGCGGTCGGTGGCGCCATGGACCTCGCCGTCGGCGCCAAGCGCCTCTGGATCATCATGGACCACACGTCGAAGGACGGCCGGCCGAAGCTGCTCGAGCAATGCGCCCTGCCGCTCACGGCGCTCAAGGCCGTCGGCCGGGTCTACACGAACCTCGCGGTGATCGATGTGGGACCGCAGGGCTTCGAGGTCATCGATATGGCGCCGGGTCTCTCCATGGAGGCTCTGCAAGCCCAGACAGGCGCCAAGCTCAAGCGCAAGGCGGCCTGAGCGGAAAGCCACCACAAGCCCCGAAATGCAGAAAGGCGCGGGAGACCGCGCCTTTCCTGATTCCAGATCTCAAGTTCGCCTCTGGTGCGGAGATCCTGCGTCGGAACTTAGACCATTCCGAGCACAACTGCGGCGAGAAACGCAAACGACATGATCGCGGCGGCGACGTTCAGCCCCATACGTAGCTGCATCATCGAACCCTCCATGACTGATCTGCTCCAGCGTCCTTCGTCTTTGCCACGGCACCGCGGGGTGCCTATGAACAAAATGTAAGGTTCTCAAAAGACGCGTGGCAAGGGAAAACGTTCCCGCAAAGCAATATGCGTATCATTTTGCTCAAATGAATCTATGTAGTTTGTGTGCTCAAAGAGCCACTGCCGAGAACAGCGCTCAAATTAACCAAAGTTGATCTGAGAATACTCCAGTATTAAGCCGTGCTGTCCTCGACACAGGCGCGTGGCGCCCCCGCGACGCTCCGTCGAAAGATTTTTTTGAGCCTAGTGATGCCGACATCGGTGAAATGTGGCCATCGCGTGGGCTTTCGGCCTATGGCCACAGGATCGCCACAACCAAATCAGTCGCGTACTGCCGCGCGCCGTTGACCTGCTCGAAGGAGCACCCCAGCATGGTGCGCAGTAGGGGCGAAAACCCAAGAAAAGCTGCAGGAGAACGCCGATGGACGAGGCTCGGATTCCCGTGCTGGTCGGCTGCGGGCAGATCACGCAGCGCGAGAAGGATCCCGCGCGAGCGCGCTCGCCTATGGGCCTGACGGCGGATGCGGCGCGGCTCGCGGCTCAGGATGCAGGCGCCGGGCCGGCACTCCTCGCCGCACTCGATACAGTTGTGGTGCTCCGCTCGTTTTCGGACACGAGCTGGCGCTTTGCCTCGCCTTTCGGTCGATACAACAATCCCCCGCGCTCGCTCGCCGACCGTCTCGGCGCTGCATCCGCCAAGCGGCTCATCTACACGCATCCAGGCGGTAACATGCCGCAATGGTGTGTGAACCGGCTCTTCGAGATGGTCGTGCGCGGGGAGTGCGAGGCTGCGCTTATCGCCGGCGGCGAGGCCCTCGCGACGCAGAAGGCGGCGGAGCGCGCGAAGCTGCAGCTCGACTGGTCGGAGGATGCGGGCGGCGAGCCGATGGAAACATGGGGCGTCGCGAAGCGCGGCTGGAGCGACATGGAGCAGCGCCACCGCATGGCCGGCGCGATCTTCGCCTATCCTCTTTTCGAGAACGGCATCCGCGGTCATCTCGGCCGCTCGATCCCGGAGCATCTGGCTGCGATCGGCAAGCTCTTCGCGCATTTCGCGGACGTCGCCAAATCCAATCCGCTTGCCGATCGCCGTGCCGGCTATAGCGCCGAGACAATCGCGAGCGTCAACGACGACAATCCCTTTATCGGCTTTCCCTACACCAAGCTCATGAATGCCAATGCCTACATCGATCAGGCTGCAGCGCTCGTGCTGACATCCGTCGCCAAGGCGAAGGCACTCGGCATTCCGCAGGAGAAGTGGGTCTATCTGCACGGCTGCGCCGATGCGCATGACCATTGGTACATTTCCGACCGCCACAACTACTTCTCATCACCGGCTATGCGCACCGTCGCGCGCGAGACCTTCGAAATGGCGGGGAAGTCGCTCTCCGACATGGAGCACATCGATCTCTACAGCTGCTTTCCCTCGGCGGTCGAAATCGCGTGCGCCGAAATGGGCATTCCGATCGACGATCCGCGTGGGCTCACCGTCACCGGCGGCCTTCCGTACTTCGGGGGCCCGGGCAACAACTACGTCACGCACTCCATTGCCGAGATGATGAATCGCGTGCGCGGAAAGCCGGGCTCGTTCGGTCTCGTGACGGCGAATGGCAACTACGTCACGAAACAGTCCGCCGGCATCTATTCGACGACGCCGACGACGAAGGTTTTTGCGCCGCGCGACCCGGCCCTCTACCAGGTCGAGATCGACGAGGACCGCGGACCGGTGGTCGCCGAAGTCGCTGAAGGCCCGGCAACGATCGAGACCTATACGGTCATGCACGAGCGCAAGGGACCGACGTACAGCATTCTCCTCGGGCGGCTTGGGGATGGCCGACGTTTCATGGCCAACACGCCCGACGATCCGACGCTCCTCACGGATATGACTGCCCGCGACTATCTCGGCGCCCGCGGGCGTGTGCAACACGCGGACGGCGTTAATATTTTCGTGCCGGATTGAGATTGCCGTTCACACGGCGGAATTCCTCATTTCCGATAGGGCCGTTCCTGTGCGCCGCATGGTGGACTTCGCGCAATGGTCACCTATATATGCAAAGCAGCGTGCGTCGCCCTGCATAGGCGGCGCATAGGAATGAAGGGGAGGTAGGATGACCAGCTTCAAGCGGTGGGTCGGCAGGCTCAGCGTCATCGCGCTCGGTGCGGTGGTGGTGCTCGCCAGCATGCCGACGGATGCGGACGCACGTCGCGGCGGCAGCTTCGGAAGCCGCGGTTCCAAGACATACTCGGCGCCGCCGACGACCAACACGGCGCCGAACGCCGCGGCTCCCATCAACAAGTCCATCACACAGCCCGGCGCTCCGACGGCTGGTGCCAACCAGGCCATGCGGCCGGGTGCTGCGGCAACGCAGCAGGCCTCGCGCTTCGGCGGCCTGCGCGGTCTGCTCATGGGCGGCCTGTTCGCGGCCGCGCTCGCCGGCATCTTCGGCATGGGCGCGCTGGCGACGTTCGCCGGCTTCCTGCTCCAGATGCTGCTGATCGGCGGCATCATCTATCTGCTCTTCCGGCTCTTCAGCGGCGGCTTCAGCTCGAAGCCGGCTATGGCCACAGCCGGTACGCAGCAGAACCCCTATGCGGGTCGCAATCCCGCTGACATTCTCAACCGCAGTGGCAGCGCTGGCGGCGGCGTCGATGAGATCAAGATCGGCCCGGCTGACTTCGATGCCTTCGAGCGCATGCTCGGTGACGTGCAGATGGCCTACGGCAAGAGTGACGTCGACGCGCTCGGCCGGATGCTGACGCCGGAAATGCTCTCCTACTTCGCCGCCGAGCTCGACGACAACGCGAAGAAGGGTCTGCTCAATGTCGTCTCCGACGTGAAGCTCGAGCAGGGCGATCTCGCCGAAGCCTGGCGCGAGCAGCATCTCGAGTATGCGACCGTCGCCATGCGCTACACGCTCAAGGATGCGACCATCGAGACCGCGTCGGGTCGCGTCGTCGAGGGCAGCCGCACGGAGCCGACCGAGCTTACGGAAATCTGGACGTTCGCGCGACCCGTCCGCGGCACGGCCAGCCAGTGGGAGCTATCGGCCATCCAGTCGACCTGAGCCTCACACCTCGCATCGAGTTAACCGGGCGGCGCTCTCTGATCAGAGGGCGCCGCTCGTGTTTTGTGGCCGCATGGCGCCTTGCCGAATATGAGGAAGACGCCGCCGAGCCCAGGGGCTAAAAGCGGCCCAGCGCTGACGTTTGCGCATCAGGCTACGCAGGGAAATCCAGGGAATGAAGAAGCCGCTCGAAGGCATTCTCGTCGTTTCGCTCGAGCAGGCCGTGGCGGCCCCCATGACCGGCCGGCGCCTCGCCGATGCCGGCGCGCGCGTCATCAAGCTGGAGCGGCCCGAGGGCGATTTTGCGCGCGGCTATGACCAGCTCGCCAAAGGGCAGAGCGTCTATTTCATCTGGCTCAATCGCGGGAAAGAGTCCGTCGTCGTCGATCTCGGCAAGCCCGAGGATCGCGCACTGTTCGACGCTCTGCTCGCGAAGGCCGATGTGTTCGTGCAGAACCTGAAGCCGGGCGCGCTCACCAAGCTCGGCTATCCCGTAGAAGAGATCTGCGCGCGACATCCGCGGCTCATTGCCTGCTCGATCTCCGGCTATGGCGACACCGGTCCCTATGCAGATCGCAAGGCCTACGATCTGCTCATCCAGGCCGAGTCCGGACTTGCCTCGGTGACAGGAAGTGCCGCCGAGCCGGCGCGCGTGGGCGTGTCGATCGTCGATGTCTCAACCGGGCTGCACGCCTACGAAGCCATCCTGGAGGCACTGATCCGTCGCGCGACGACGGGCAAGGGCGCCGACATCCGCATTTCCATGTTCGATACGATGGCGGAGCTGATGAGCGTGCCGCTGCTGCAGGGCATTCATGGCGCGCCGCCTCGCCGCATCGGTCTCTCGCACATCTCGCTCGCGCCTTACGGCGTTTTCACAACGCGCGACAACGTGCCGATCCTCATCAGCATCCAAAATGACCGCGAGTGGCGCGCACTGTGCACGAAAGTTTTCGAGCGTCCCGACTGCGTGACCGATCCGCGCTTCGCGACTTCACCGGCGCGCATCGCGAACCGCACGGAGACCGATGGTCTCGTCGCCGATTGGTTCGCCGCACATGATGCCGATACGGCCATCGCGAAGCTCGATGCCGCGGACATCGCTTTCGGCCGCGTCAACGATGTCTTCGGCCTGCACAAGCATCCGCACCTGCGCATGATGCCTGTCGGTACTGAGGTAGGGCCCATCGACATGCCCGTGCCTCCAGCCAAGTGGATCGGTGAGGCACTTCTCACATCCGATGGCGTGCCGGCGCTGGGTGCGCATACGCGTGCCGTGCGCGAGGAGTTCCTGCGCTAACTCTCTCGCGTCACCGACAGCCGCTCCAAACATTCGGCGAGCCCCTCCTGCCAGGGCGGCAAGGCTATACCGAAATTGCGCTCGAGCTTGCTGCAGTCGAGCCGCGAGTTAGCGGGACGTTCGGCTACAGGCGGGTGATCCGCAGTCGCTATCGGCACTACAGGAACGCTCGGCCCTCCACGTGCTGCTGACTGCAGCATGATCTCGCGAGCAAAGCCGCACCATGTGACGGCGCCCGTACCGGCAGAGTGATACGTGCCCCAGGCGGCCCGGTCGCGATCGGCCGTCACGATCCGCGCGATACCGAGAATCGCAGTCGCTAGATGCGGCGCATATGTCGGGCAGCCCATGCGATCGTCCACGACGCGCAGCTCATCCTGCTCGGCGGCGCGCGTCAGAATAGTCCGCACGAAGTTCGAGCCATATGGGCTAAACACCCACGACGTGCGCAGGACGATGTGCTGCTCGGCGACGGCACGCACGGCTTCCTCGCCAGCGAGTTTGGATCGGCCGTACGCACTGAGCGGCGCGGTTGCATCATCCTCGACATAGGGCGCAGGCTTGGCCCCGTCGAAGACGCAGTCTGTCGAGATGTGGATCAGCACGGCGCCTTTGCGCGCGGCCGCTTCGGCGAGACGCTTGGGGCCGTCCGCATTGAGCGCCATGGCGGCCTGCGGTTCCTGCTCGGCCTTGTCGACGGCGGTGTAGGCCGCGGCATTGACGATGACGTCGGGCTTGAAATCAGCCAGCGCGCTCAGAACAGATGCGGGAGCGGTCAGATCGAGCGCGGGTCGGCCAACCGCGAAGGCCGTCACGTCGACAGCCGCCGGCGCAAGCTCGATCATGGCGCGCGCGAGCTGACCTTGGGCGCCGGCAATCAAGAGGCGCATGGGCGATCCCCCCAGAGGCCTACAGACCGGCTGCGAGTATAGCGTATCGACCGCCCTTCCCGATGGCGACCAGGGGCAGGAACCAGTGGAAAGGCACACGCAGTGTGCCTGCGATGAAAGTGAGCGGGTCGCCGATGATCGGTACCCACGCAAAGAGCAATGACCAGAGACCCCAGCGCTGGAAACGCGTGCTTGCACTTTCAATGGTCGTGGGCGTGAACGGGAACCAGCGCCGGTCTTGGAAGCGGCGGGCGTGCCGGCCGAGCCACCAGTTGAAGATGGAGCCGCCGACATTACCGATCGTCGCCACCACGAGCAGCGCCCACACCGGCGCAAGGTCCGCCTTGATCTGCGCGGCGAGGACGGCCTCCGAGGGCAGAACCAGCAGCGTCGCCGCCCCAAAGGCCGAGGCGAGCATGACGAGCAGCGGCCAGAGTGCGTCGAAGGTCATATTTCCTGTATCCGGCCGGCGTCGGGGCGCGGTCTGCATAGCAGGCAGGGCACTGCCGCCGCCAGCACCCACCAGCAGCCCGTAGACGGCGCGCCCGGGACGGCGTATCCAGCCTTCCGGACCATCCATCTGTCATCCAATCCCCGCCCGCGCCCGAGGAGACGGCCCATGAGCACCGCGATGAGCCTGGAAATGAAGTTCGACATGAGCCTCGACGCGAGTGCGGTCGCGACCCTGTCCAAGATCACCACGGCGACGATCACGACCATCCTGCTCAAGAAGGGCCTCCGTAATACCTGGATGCGCAATACCAAGCCCCTGCGCCCGGATCAGCCGCGGATCGTCGGCCGCGCCTTCACGCTTCGCTTCGTGCCCTGGCGTGAGGATCTCGCGACGCCAGAGTCATGGTCCTCGCCGGTCTCGACCCGCGCCGCCATCGAGGCCATGCCGGCCGGCTGCATCGCGGTGGGCGATGCCATGGGTGAGACGGACGCCGGTATCTTCGGGGATATCCTGTGCGCGCGCATGGCGAAGAAGGGCGTTGCCGGGCTCGTGACGGATGGCGTGGTGCGCGATGTCGCGGGTGTCTTGAGCACGGGCCTCCCCGTGTGGTGCCAGGGCGGCTCGGCCCCGCCGTCGGTTGCGCGCTTGACGTTCGTTGCGTGGCAACAGCCGATCGCCTGTGGTGGCGTAGCGGTATTTCCCGGCGATGTTGTGGTCGTCGATGCCGATGGCGCCGTCCTGATCCCGGCAGCGCAGCTGGAGACGATCCTCAAGGAAGGCCCCGAGCAAGAGCGCATGGAAGGCTGGATCATGGACGAGGTCGGCAAGGGCGCCCAGCTCCCTGGCCTCTATCCGATGAATGCCGAGACCAAGGCCCGCTACGAGGCCTCCAAGGCTAAAGGCTGAGGCCGGCGTCCGATCCGCAACGCTAAGTCCCTGAATTTTCGGCCGGACGCCGCTTTCGCAAGCATGATGCTTGTAAAACCGGCGTCGGCCGTCATATGCTTTGATGCCGGCAGAATCCGCCGGCGGTGCGGGGCATGACTATGTGCGGCGCCTCGGCACTTTGAGACCGGTTGGTCGTATGACCATAAGGGTCGGATGACGAAGGGACGCTCACCAAACGATGAGAACCACGCCCGAGGGTGCTCGTGCGAGCACGCCTCCGACTGAGTTCGTGTCCGAGCGACGCGACTCTGCCGCGCTGGTGGACCGTGTCGTCCACTGGCTCGACGACGCCAAGGCCGAGGAAGTCACCGTCATTGATCTCAACGGTAAGACCTCGATCGGCGATTTCATGGTCATCGCTACGGGTCGCTCCGACCGCCACGTCAACGCGGTTGCCGAGCAGGTCCTTCAAGCCTTGAAGGACGAGGGCCACGCGCGCGTGCGCGTCGAGGGCCAGCCGCAGTGCGATTGGGTGCTGATCGACACGGGCGACATTATCGTCCACGTGTTCCAGCCCGAGATCCGTGCCTTCTACAACCTGGAGAAGATGTGGTCGGCGGACCGCAGCGCGGATCCGGTGGCGCACTAAGCGGCCTCGAAAGGCGAGGACGGCGCACGTAGTGCGGAGGGACGCCCATGCGCCTCGTCATTGCCGCCATCGGCCGCCTCAAGGATGAGGGCGAGCGGGCGCTGATCGCCCGCTACATGAAACGCGTGTCGAGCGGGCGCGTGGTCGGCATTTCGCCCGTGACGATCGAGGAGCTGCCCGAGAGCCGGGCGGCAGAGACCAACACGCGTCAGGCCGACGAGGCGGCGCGACTTCTTCATGCAACAGCGGACTGCGATCTCAGGATCGTGCTCGATGAGCGCGGTCGCATGATGTCGAGCGTCGCGTTCGCGAACTACCTCGGCGAGCGCCGCGATGCCGGCGTGAAGGCCGCCGCTCTGCTCATCGGTGGTCCCGATGGCCACCCCGCCAGCCTCACGGGCAAGGGCGCGCATCTCACGTTGTCGCTCGGCCCGATGACGCTGCCGCACGGACTTGCGCGCGTGGTGCTGGTCGAGCAGGTCTATCGCGCGATCACGATCCTCTCCGGTCATCCCTATCATCGGGCGTGACCGCGCAGTTCACGACCTGCGCTTCGCCCGCTCTGCGAGAAATCCCTTCATGATGCGTTGCGGCTCGCCCGTTGCGTACGCTTCGAGCGAGTAGCGGATGCCTGCAGCGGTGGCGTCGTCGAAGCCCGGTTGCGTGAGAGCGCGCAGACGTTCCTTGGTGAGCCGCATGGCGACGGGCGGCACCTTCAGCAAGTCTTCCGCAATGGCGATCGCCTTTGCGAGCACTTCACCCTCCGGCACGAGATGATCGACAAGACCGATCGCGTGCGCCCGCTCGCCGCTCACGAGGCCGCCTGAAAGTGACAGCTCGCGGTTCGGACCATGGCCGACGTAAAGGCTCATGAGATACGTGCCGACGATGCTGGCGAGGCCAGCGCGTGTCTCCGGTTGGCCGATGCGTGCGGCGGGATGCGCGACACGGACGTCGCAGCAGAGCCCGATCTGCATGCCCGCACCCGCCGCAATGCCGTTCCAGGCAGCCACCGCCGGCTTCGAGAGATCGCGCACGGACTGGTACATGGCGCGCATCGACGTGCACCAATTACGAACATCCGCGATCTCGAGGTTTGCCGTCTCGTTGAGATCCTGCCCTGCAGAGAAGGCTTTTCCTGCGCCGGTGATCACGACCGCGCCCACGGCCGCATCGCCTTCCGCTGCCTTCATCGCAGCGGTGAAAGCTGCGCGCAGCTCCGGACTCACGGCATTGAGCACGGCAGGGCGATTGAGCGTCACGATCTGCACGCGCCCGCGCAGCTCCGTGAGGACGATGTTGCTTCCCGCGCTCACGACTTCGTCTCCAGGAATTCGATGGTCAGGCCTTCGGCATTGCGCAGGTAGATGACGCGGCGGCCGGCATTGGGGCCGTTCGTGATGGTGATCATCTTGCCCGGCGAGGTGAAGCCGTAGCGCGCGGCTATGGCGACGGCCGCGTCGATGTCATCCACATCGAGACCGACGTGCGCCGCACCGGCATCGCACATCCGCGGCCTCACCGTGCCGCGATCAGACGGCGCCTTGTATTGGATGAGCTCAATGCGATGTCCAGGGCCCTCAAGGTAGGCGATTTCCAGCTCGACACCGGGGATGCCCGTCATCTCGCCGATGATCCTGCCGTCCCGCGGCGCGCGCGAACCCTGCTTGAAGCCGAGACCCTCGACGAAAAACGGAAGCACGGCGTCGATATCGCCTACCGTAAAGGCCGTGTGATTGAAGCTCGAAACCTTGACCGCCATCCCTGTTTCCTCCGTTTGTTTTCCGCATCGTGCGCCAGGGAGGAGGGCCGCTGCAAGTGCAGGCCGGACATGGCGCCCTCTCGCCCCCGATGGCTTGCCGGGCAGGCTTCCGCCACGCCATGATGTGCCCATAACGAGCCTCAGGAGGAAGCCGCAAATGAGCCTGACCCAGATCGGCGAGTTCGCCGTCGACCGCGTGGTGGAGCTGGAATTCCCAGCCTTTCTCGCGAAGGAATTCTTCCCCGCCTGCACGGATGTGCAGCTCTCGGACGGCAAGGCGCGTCTCGGCAAGCTCATCAGCGCCGATAACAAGCTGCTCATGAGCTTTCACACGTTCGTCTTGCGCACGCCGAA
This sequence comes from Pseudomonadota bacterium, assembly GCA_023430315.1. Taxonomy (GTDB): domain Bacteria; phylum Pseudomonadota; class Alphaproteobacteria; order Rhizobiales; family Hyphomicrobiaceae. The sequence goes on from JAEZAW010000106.1 coordinate 11,588, forward strand.
GCACACGATCCTCATCGATACCTGCTGCGGCAACAACAAGCCGCGCCCCGCACGTCCCGATTTCAGCATGATCCAGACGAACTATCTCGCCGACCTCGCCGCGTTGGGCGTGAAGCCCGAGCAGGTCGATTACGTCATGTGCACGCACCTGCACTGGGATCACGTCGGCTGGAATACGCAGCTCCTCGATGGCCGCTGGGTGCCGACGTTCCCCAATGCCAAGCACATCATGGCCAAGCGCGAGTACGACTTCTGGGACGCCGAGTACGCCAAGGGCGACCGCAATAACATGCACGTACTCTCGTTCGAGGACAGCGTGCTGCCGATCAAACGCGCGGAACAGGCCGTGCTCGTCGATGACGACTTCGAGCTGGAGAAGGGCATCTGGCTCGAGCCTTGCCATGGCCACTCGCCGGGGCTCGTGCTCATCAACGTCGAGAACGGCGGCAAGCGCGGCGTCTTTGTCGGCGACGCCATCCATCACCAGCTCCAGCTGCTCTATCCCGAGCTCTGCTGCCGTGTGGATTCGGATATGCCGCTGTCGGCGAAGAACCGGCGTGCATTCCTCGATCGCCACGCCGGGAGCGACACGCTCGTCCTGCCGGCGCACTTTCCCATGCCGACAGCCGGCACGATCGTGCGCGATGGCAACGGCTTCGGCTTCAAGGGCGCGTAGACAGTCGCGCCTGTGGCGCGAACAGGGCTTCCGCCCTGTACCCGACCGGGGGACACCCCCGGTCCCCCGTTTTCTATGATTTGAAGAGCCCGGCTAGATCGAGGCTTCCGCCATCTGTGCGGGACGCGCGGAGGCCTCCTCGCCGTACATCGTGTAGATCGGCGCGTCCTTGAGGATGACTTCCTCGTAGAAACCATAGCCGTTGAACTTGCCGGCGATGGCGCGCGCGTAGGCGCCCGTATTGCCGATCTCGATGTAATCGCCCTCGCGGATCGAGGCCGGCAGCATGAAGGGCCCCTTCATGTGGTCGATCGAGTCACACGTCGGCCCCCAGAACTGGAAGGGCGCGAGCGCATTCGGATCGCGAACCTCGCGGCCGACCAGCCGCACCGGGAACGTGAAGCCGAGATGGGCTGCGTCGAACAGCATCCCGTAGCTGCCGTCGTTGATGTAGAGGTCGCCGCCGCGCCGCGCATCGACGCGCACGATCAAGCTCTCGGCCTCGGCGACGAGCGCACGCCCGGGCTCGCACATGAACTTGCAGTTGCTCGCGACGGGCAGCGTCGCGAACCCCTCGCGGATCGCCTGCATGAACTCGGCGAGCGGCGCCTGGACGTCATCCGAGTAGCGCGCCGGAAAGCCGCCGCCAACGTCGATGCCGTCGACCACCACGCCCGCGCGGCTGATGAGCTTGCGCGCTTCCGCGAGCGCGCCGGTATACGCCTGCGGCGCCAGCGTCTGCGAGCCCACATGGAAGGAAATGCCGAGGGACTTTGCCACCTGCCGCGCCTTCGTGAGCAGGCGCACGGCGGCCGGGCCGGTGATGCCGAACTTGTTCTCGAGCGGGATCACGGCATTGAGCGCCGGCACCGCGATGCGCACCCAAAGCGAGAGGTCGCCCGCGC
>JAEZAW010000143.1 GCA_023430315.1 Pseudomonadota bacterium
GGCGCCGCCTGGCGCTCGACGGCGAGAGCAAGCCCGGTTTCGAGTACGAGATGCTGCTGATGTTCGTGCGCAACGAGCTCAGTGCCGTGGCGACCATTCAGCTTCTCGCCGTGATCTTCTCCCTCGCCTCGATGTTCTGGGCGACCAAGACCGAGGCCGTGCTCTGGCTCGTCATGGTGATCGGCGCCAAGGTGGCGCTGCTCGAACTCTGCCGTCGCTTCGTCGCGCTGCCGCGCAGCGAGATCGACATCACGGTCTGGCGCCGCCGTCTCATCCTGGCCGAGACCATCAACGGTGTCGTCTGGGCGGGCTTCGCGCTCGTCGGCATGGGGGCCACCGATTCGGCGTCCCATGTCTTCCTGTTCGCCTCGCTGATCGTCGTGCTCGCGATCCGCATGACGTTCGCCTCGACTGCGCTTCCGATCCTCTATGTCGGCACGATCCCGATGACGATCGCGGTCGTCGTGCGCCTGCTCATGCTCGGCCATCCCTTCTACTGGGCCATGGCCTCGATGGCGCTCGGCGTGCACGTCTACTTCATATTCCTGGCGAAGGGGCTCAACTCGACCGCGCTCGCCATGCTCGAGTACCGGGCCGAAAAGGATGCGCTCATTGCCGAGTTGGAGCAGGAAAAAGCCACATCCGACGAGGCGCGCCGCCGCGCGGAATCGGCCAACATCGCCAAGTCCCGCTTTCTCGCCACCATGAGCCATGAGCTGAGGACGCCGCTCAACGCCATCCTCGGTTTCTCGGAAGTCATGAAGGCGGAGCTGCTCGGGCCACTCAAGAACCCGACCTACAAGGAGTATGCCGCCAACGTGCACTACAGCGGCAGCCATCTCTTGCATCTCATCAACGAGATCCTCGACATTTCCCGCATCGAGGCCGGCCGCTACGACCTCAACGAGGAGCCTATTCGCCTCGTGGATGTTGCCGAGGATTGCCACCGCCTCCTAAAGCTGCGCGCCGAAAGCAAGAACCTCACCATCGAGCTCGATCTCGACCAGACGCTGCCCATGGTCTGGGCGGACGAGCGCGCCATGCGCCAGATCTGCCTCAACCTGCTGTCCAATGCCCTCAAGTTCACGCCCAAGGGCGGGCGGATCACACTCAGCGTCTACCGCGACGATGGAGGCGGCCAGACGCTCAGCATCCGCGATACGGGCCCCGGCATCCCGCGCGAGGAAATCCCGCGCATCATGCAGGCCTTCGGCCAGGGCTCCCTCGCGCACGAGAATGCCGAGGGCGGCACCGGTCTCGGTCTGCCGATCGTGAAGAGCCTCGTCGAGCTGCACGAGGGCATTTTCGAGCTGCGATCGGAACTCCGCAAAGGCACGGAAGTCCTTGTCACGCTTCCCCGCCAGCGCGTCATGGAGACTTTGCCGCCGCTCCAGCCGCTCGGCCAGGAGCGCCATCGCGCCGCCTCGGCTCATGGCTGGGAGCGGCCCCGCGCGGGTGGCCGTGCGCCCCACGCCGCCATGATGAGCTGAATGGTCGCTGAACGACCACACTGCAAAATCAAAGAGATGCCGGAGCTGGACATTGCCACCCGGCTGCCGTGATCCTATTTAAGCCTCCTGGCAGCAACGATCCCGGCCGGCGCATTGTGCGCTTGCTTGATCGGCAAGGCGCCGTGCGATAGCTCGGGAGCGCGATGGAAAGTCCATGCATTCAGGTTTGTGTTATGGACCCGCGGTCGGGCCTGTGTGCGGGTTGTGCGCGGACGCTTGCGGAGATTGCTGCCTGGAGCACATTTGCGCCCGCTGAGCGCCGCAGAATCATGACCCTCTTGCCGGAGCGGCAGCGTGTGGCCAAGGGTGCGGTTCCGTCCGGTGCCGGAGATTGAGGCAATGGGCTGGCTGATCGTATTGATGATCATGATCGGGGCGCTCGGCCTGCTCATTGCGGGCGACGCGACGCTGTTCGGCCTCGACTGGCCGGATCTTGCGGCGGCAGGCTTCCTCGCCGCCTTCCTGATCGTGATCACGCTCTCGCTGGCCGGCTCCTATCGCGGGCGCACGCTACAGGCCGCGCGCGACTTCCTCACCTGGGCGGCCATCGCCTTCGTTCTTGTCGCCGGCTACAGCTACCGCGACGAGATCACCGAGATCGCCTATCGCGTGCGGGGCGAGCTGAGCCCGCCCGGCAGCGCCGTTTCCATCGAGCCGAGCACGCCGGGAGCGCAGGCCGTCCGCATCCGCAAGCGCCGTGACGGCCACTTCATCGTTAACGCGCGCGTCAATGGCCAGACTATGCCCATGCTCGTGGATACGGGGGCCTCGACCGTCGTCATTCGCGAGGCCGACGCCGCACGCTTCGGCGTGGATACGGGCCGGCTGAAGTACACGGTCCCCGTCCAGACTGCGAACGGCGTCACCTATGCGGCCCACGTGCGCCTCAACAGCATTGCCATCGGGTCCATACAAGTCGAGGGCGTGGATGCGCTCGTCTCCAAGCCGGGGTCGCTGCGCGAGAACCTTCTCGGTATGAGTTTTTTAAGCCGCCTGCGCTCTTATGAGTTCTCCGGGGACTTTCTGACGCTGAGGAGCTGATACACCTTGAGCTCCGCGGTGGCACCCGGCTGTGCACTCAGGCGGGAAGCTCTCGGTCATGGCGTTATCGCCTTCCGCATCGAATGCCTTGAAGCTGGCGGCAGTCTGGATCGGGCTCGCCGGCATCGGCGTCATTGGCGTGATGAACGCCGACGTCGTGCGCGACCTGCTTGGCCCCGGACTTGAGTATCGAGAGGACGCACCGCCCAGCGGCGCTTCCGATCGCCCCATGACGGCCTCCAAGGATGACGACGACGCGTCCTCGGACGAGCTGGCGTCCAACACGTCGGGCGGACGCGTGGTGCAGCTCAAGGCTGGCGCCCACGGGCACTTCTTCTCGCGCATTCACGTCAACGGCCGGGCTGTGCAGGCCATGGTCGACACCGGCGCCTCGATCGTGGCCCTGACCTTCGAGGACGCGCAGAATGCTGGCGTCCACATCCGCGACAGTGACTATACGCATCGCGTCAGCACGGCGAACGGCGTCGCCCGCGTGGCGATGGTCACGCTCGACAGCGTCGCCATCGAGGACATCGTGGTTCGCGATGTGCGTGCGGCCGTCGCCGAGCCCGGCAAGATGACGAAGACGCTGCTCGGCATGAGCTTTCTCGGCCAGCTTCGTCGCGCCGAAATGAGCCGCGGAATGCTGGTGCTCGAGCAATAGGACGCGCAGCCGCTGCTCTGCACCTCAGTGCTCTGGCTGTTTCCTCGGATATTCGAGCTGCATCGCGACAATGGCTGCGGTCTGCGGACCATATCTGGTCGCCATGACATCCAACGTCTGCTCCAGAGCCTCGGCAGGGCGTTGCTCCACCTCGGCAGCCACCAAATATCCGGGCGGCCACGAGCCGGCGACCTCATCGGGCAGAATGCGAGCGCCGTTGCGGCTTTCATGCGCTTCGCTCTTGTCGGCGAAGGTCACCACGCGCGAGCGATACGTGCGCGACCATGCATCAGCCGCGAGCGCCAGCGATACCTCGTCCATTCCCGGTGAGAGCGCGATACCGAGCTTCTCCCAATTCCAGAAGGCGAAGAGATTGCGCAGGACGGTCGACGCGAACGGGCGCGTCAACTTGAAGGCGCTGCTGTCATGACGCGCGTCCCACTCTGCGATGCCCAAATCCTTCGCCACGGCCTCAGCCTTGTCGCGGTCGGCAATGGCCTCAACGAGCGTCAGCATCATCGGCATGGAAGCCGAGATGCCCGTCGTCGTCGCGCGTGCGCCATCGACGACGAGGCGCCGGTCCTCGGCGTATTGGATCGAAGGATGCTTCTTGCGCAGCTCCTTGAGGAAGTACCAGTGCGTGGTCGCGCGCTTGCCGTCGAGTAGGCCGGCCGCCGCCACAACCTTCACCCCGGCGCAAATGCCGACAACGGTCGCGCCCTTCGCCGCCTGCGCCTTGAGCCATGCCATCACAGCAGGATCGTCGTCGCGACTCATGGCCGGGACAATGACGTAGTCGGCTCCTTGAGGATGTTGGGCATCGAATTCGGCGATTGTCGCGTTCGGCTCCACCTTGAGCGCCGGATAGAGCGTCACCGGGCCGGGCGCGGTCGCCAATGTGAGGACGTCTGCAACGTCCGCTCGCCGCAGGATCCCATAAGGCGTGAGGTAGTCGGTGGTCTCGGTCGCGTCATTGATGCCGATGATCGCGATCAGCGGGCGCTGTCGTTTCGGCGGCCTCAGGGACGCAAGCGCCGCGTCGACCTCCTCCTGCGCAATCTGGGGTGGGGGCTTGGGCGTCTGGCTGGACGGCAACATGATGACCCATCCGGCTCCGGCAAGCGTGAGGACGGCTGTCGCACCCAGAGTTCCCCAAAGCACTGTCCGATAATTCATGGCTCCCCGCTCCCTGGGTCACCTCCCTCCCTGCCGCGTTAATGCCGCTGACATCATACTTGTTGCATTGCGGAACTGCGGAGCTGATCCGCACGGGCAGGCCCGCTCTTGCCTCTGACGGCCATTCGCCGCCATAAAGCCTCCAATTGCCTGCCCGCCGCCCCGAATGCAGCGGAACAGGCCCGCCGTGCCGTGGAAGGAGCCGTCCGTGACCACCAACTCGAAGATCGTCCTCATCGACCGCCATCCGGGCCGCTCGACCCAGACCATGGGGATCGCGCGCGCGCTCGGGACCGATCCGGACCTCATCCACGAGCCCTCGGTCGGCGTGGTGGGCACGAAGGGGGACAGCCAGTGCTACCTCGGCGTCCTCGACAAGGTCGAAGCCGTCCACGCACGCCTCAAGGCGCGCATCGGCATGGAGCCGGGCAAGCTCAAGCTGCGGCTCGTCCAGCCCGAGTACACGATCGCGACGTCGGACGGCATCCGCAACGGCACGCGAGAGATGCGCTATTCGCTCATCGGCCGTGACGTGACCAACGATGCCCTCTGTGAGCATCTCGAAGCCAGCGGGCTCGCCGGCACGATCGCGATCGTCGCTTGCGATAAGCCGCCCGTCGGCACGCTCGCGGCGCTGCTCGAGCACAACCAGCCGGCCATCATCATGTCGGACGGATCGATCCATCCGGGGCACGACCCGAAGACCGGCGAGACGATCGACCTCGTCACCGCTTATCAGGTCGCGGGTCACCCCGACGCCGACTACCGCAACCACATCGCCTGCCACGCCTGCCCGGGCATCGGGAGCTGCGGTGGCATGTTCACCTACAACACCATGCAGACGTTCATCGGCGTCGTCGGCATGCAGCCGCTGCACATGGTCGCGCCGCCCTCCGACGACCCGCGCCGCACGAGCGCGTTCGCCGACGAGCTGGTCGGCTATCTCACTATGCTCATGGATAGGGACATCAAGCCGCGCGACATCGTCGTGCGCGACTCGCTGCGCAATGCCGTGATCGTCGCCATGGCCGTCGGTGGATCGACGAACGTGACGCTGCACGCGCCGGAGATTGCGCGCGCGGCCGGCTTCGCGGACTTCTGGAAAGAGGTCATGACGCCAGAGGAGTTCAACCACCTCTCGCAGCATGTCGTGCCGGTGCTCACGGACGCGCGGCCCTATGGCAAGTACTCCATGGTCGACATCGACAGTGCCGGCGGCGTGCAGGTGATCGTGCGCGAGCTGCTCGATGCGGGCCTGCTCAACGGCAACGTGCTCACTTGTACGGGCGAGACGCTCGCGCAGCAGGTTGAGCGTCTCGGGGCCAAGAAGGCGGATGGCAAAGTCGTCTATCCCGTCGAGAAGCCGTACAAGCCGACGGGTGGCTTGCGCGTGCTCGGCGGTAATCTCTCGCCGGAGTTCTCGGCGATCCTGAAGCTTGCGGGTGTCGAGGGCGGCCTCGAGGACAATACGTTCCGCGGTAAGGCGCGGGTGTTCGAGGGCGAGGCGGGCCTGCTCAAGGCGCTCGATACGGCGCCCGAGCAGTTCCAGAACCACGACACGGTCATCGTGCGCTACGAGGGCCCGAGCGGCGCGCCGGGCATGCCCGAGATGCTCGATCCGACCTCGCGTATCACGGCGCTCTGCCGCGAGCGGGGCATCGTCGTGGCGCTGATGACGGACGCGCGCTTCTCCGGCGGATCGGTCGGTCTCGTCATCGGTCACGTCGGCCCGGAGGCCGCGCTCGGCGGGCCGATCGCCTTCATCGAGGACGGCGACGAGATCGTCATTGACCTCAACAAGAACGAGCTGAACTGCACGGCGCTCAACGATCCGGCGACGGTCGCGAAGCGCAAGGCTGCCTGGGAGAAGGTCGTCGCGGCGAACGGCGGCGTTCATCCGAACTGCGGCAAGGCCGATACACGCCTTCTCCATCGTGCGCGCCACACCGCAGTGCCGGCGACGCGCGGTGGCGGTCTGCATCCGAACCGCGAGGTTTGGGTGCGCGAGCCGCGCGAGGCGACGCGCTCGGGCTTCGTGCCGAAGAACAAGTATCGGCCGGACGCGGCAAAGGCGTTCTGAGAGGCCGGGCGGCTCACGCCGCCTGGAATATGTGATGAAGCCGGTTGGCATTTCCTTGCTCACGATCTGTGGGATCGACGAGCTGCCCGAGCATGGCCCGCGTGCGGTGACGCACGTGCTGTCCCTGCTCGATCCGAGCTGGCCGGAGCTGACGAGCTTCGGCACGTACGGCGAGCACAGCCGCACGACACTGCGCTTTCATGATGTGATCGATCCCGATCCCGGCATGACGATGCCGACACCCGATCACGTGCGCCAGATCCTCGCCTTCGGCACCGACCTCGCGGCGGAGACCGGTGACGCGGCCGCGCGGCATCTGCTCGTGCATTGCCACGCGGGCATTTCGCGTTCGACGGCGGCGATGGTCTCGCTGCTCGCGCAGATCGATCCGCAGGAGCCGGAAGACCAGCTCTTCGCGCGCCTGCGACAGATCCGTCCGCAGGCCTGGCCGAACTCCGTGATGATCGGCTATGCCGACGACATCCTCGGCCGTGAGGGCCGTCTCGTCGCAGCGCTGCGGCGGCACTACGGCGTTCAGGTGCGGGCGCGCCCTCAGATCCGTGAGTGGATGACGCAGCTCCGGCGCACGCGCGAGCTGGACATGGCGGAATGAATTACACGAGCTTTGCGCCGTGCTCGCCGAGCAGCTCTCTCAGCACTGAACGGTGGCAGCGTGCTTCGTCTTCGCAGTAGCACCCGACCGAGAAATTGCTGTCCTTCGAGAGTGCGGCCAGCAGGTCGAGCGTGCGGCTCGCGCTGGGCGCCTTCATCTCGCTGCGGTAGGCGCGCATAAAAGCCGCCCATTCCTTGTCGGATGCGGCGGCGCGCGCCTTGGCCACCAGCTCCTCGCTCGGCGCCAGCTCGGGCAGCCAGACGTCGTACCAGTTCTCGGTCGCGTAACGGTCCTTGCGCACGCCGCGCGGTGGCCGCCGGACGGTGCCGATGCGAACGCCCTCATCTGTGTGGCGTGCACCGCCGAGTTGCACGATACGAATGGCCATGGGGTTCTCCTCGCTTCAACGCGGCGTGGTCCGCCGTGCCCGGACGGCTATTTCCTGGCCCCGATAATACGGCCGACGCGACGGGTTTTCTCTAGCCTTGGCCCCCTTGACTATCCCCCCTCCCTCGCGTATCCACCTCCCACTCTGACGCGCCCACCCTGGCGCGCGTTTTTGTCTTTGCGGGCGTAGCTCAGTTGGTTAGAGCGCCGGCCTGTCACGCCGGAGGCCGCGGGTTCAAGTCCCGTCGCTCGCGCCATTGAATTCAATGGCTTACGCAAAGACCTGATCACCGTTCTGGAACTTCGGGGCCGCAAGCGGGAAATTTTCTCGTCCGGTCCGTCGCGCGCCAACGTCAGTTGGACCGGCCCGCAGATCTTGTGCAGGCGGTTCGAGGTCGACAGGCTGTTGGCTATCGTGCCCGACAACACCAGGGTCGAGAGCGCCACCTTGAAACTCGGTGCCGTGCCCAACAACCGCGATGCCCATTGGCTTCGCGGTTGCAGACTTCCGTTCGAACCACAAGCTACGCCGCCGCGGAATCTAGTTGGCGGCGTGTGCTGCGCTCCACGCACCGCCGCCGTCGATGCTTCCGGTCATAGCTCCGCTCGCGACGCGGCCGGTATAGCGCTTGCCGCCAGCCGTGAACGCAATACTCTCGCCACTCATCTTTGCTTCGCTGATGGGATGATTTTGCCCGTCCAGCGTCAGCGTGCCGGAGAGCATCTGATACGTCTGCGTGAGCTGAAGCTCTCCGTTCGGGAGGCGCCATTTGCCTCCGACCTTGGCGGGGATCACCCACTTCATGGCTCGGCAATAACTCGTGCAGTCCGCGCCTGCGTCCACGCGATCATCAGGCTGCCAATCGCCCATATCGAAAGTGTTCGATACGACGCGGGTGCCCGGCTTCATATCCAGCAGTGTAGGCCGCAGCCGTACATTGAGATTGGGCAACAGGAAGAGCGTGATCACCGTCGCTTTGGAAAAATCCGATTCGAAGATGTCGCCGCGCACGAACGTCGCCATATCACTGACGCCGGCCTCTTTGGCATTCCGCTGCGAGAGAGCCACCATATCCGGATTGTACTCGATGCCGAGGGCGCGGATGCCGCGCTTCGCCGCCGTGATCACGGTCCGCCCGTCGCCTGAACCGAGATCGATGAGGTAGTCTTCCTTGGTGACGGCCGCCATCTCGAGCATCCTGTCCACCAGCGCCTGAGGCGTCGGGACCCAGACCACGTCCTTGCCGGCTTGGCCGGACTGGGGCGTGTATGACGTCGTCGCGGGCTTGTCCTGACTGAAGGCAATATTCAACGCCAATGCGGAGGCCGCGCAGGCGAGAACAAGCTTTCGAAGGGCATTCATGCTGATGCTCCAAGATACGAACGTGAGATTTGGCGAGTTTCTCCTACCTCACGCGTGTGGCACAAGTTTCTTAGCTGCGCGCCAATTTGTCTTCCGCGTGTCGCAGGGCCCCCAGGGGAGACGGTTTGATACAATTTTGTTCGGCGGGGGCTCGGCGGCTATTTGAATGACTGATTTTCCATGACTGGCGCTGGGGAGTCCAAAAGCGCTTCCGATGGGCGTATCGCTCGTCATAGAGAATATTTGTCGCTTTCTTTTCGGGAATAGCGCCCAAGGCTTCGATGCGCCGATCTCGCGGCCCATCCGCCAGGCCGCCCCGCTGACGCCTCGAAAGTCCTGATGGCGATCATGCCGTTCATCGGCGCAACACGCGCCGAGGCCGAAGCCAAGCGCGACCTTCACGACAGCCTAGTTGATCCCCGCGTAGGTCTTTCGACATTGGCGGCTCACGCAAATGCCGACTTCGGCGATTTGCCGCTTGATGCAACCGTGAATGAGATTGCCGTTAGTGGTAGCCAGGGAAATCTCGCCGCCCTGCGCAGTATTGCGGGCGATGGCGCGATGACGATCCGCGAGGCAGGGCGCATCTACGGATCCGGAGTCATGTGTCCTCGCGCTGTCGGAACGCCGGACGAAGTCGCCGAGCAGCTCATCACGATCGTGGAGAGCGGTGCGGCCGATGGTTTTGTGATTTCTCCAGCCTTTTTGCCTGACACGTTCGACGACTTCGTACGTGATGTCGTCCCTATCCTGAAGGCACGCGGCTTTCTGCCCCCGAAGCCTTCACAGGGTACGCTGCGAGACAGGCTGGGTTAGTGCATTTCGCCTTGGCGCTTGGCGTTCGAGCGGCGCAAAGCTTCTTCAAGCGGCGCCGGATTCGCCGGCACGCCGGTCTGTCCTGTCGCTCGCGTCGCGACTTCCGCCCGTCCTGCCGCTTTTTTGATGCTCGTCCCATGCTACTATTGCAACAGCCGGACCCGCTTCGGCGCAACAAGCAGACGATGTTTGGAGTTTGGAGGAAGCGATGCCAGAGCAGAAGATGCGCGATCATCCCCCCGAGTACCGCCACATCGACGAGCAGCCTTGGGAGACGCTCCGCTGGCCGGGCCAGGAGAGCAAGATGATGTACCACCCGCGCCCCGATCGCCCGACCGAGCCGAACGCGGGCCTCGTACGCTACGAGCCGGGCTCTCATCATCCTCGCCACCGGCACGACTTCGCCCAGGTCTGGTATATTCTCGAGGGCGAGTTCAAAATCGGCGACAAGCAGTACGGCCCTGGCACTATGGTCTTCCATCCGGATCCGCATTTCGAGGAACCACTCTCGACCGAGACCGGCGGCCTCATGCTCTTCGTGCAGTACCCCGGCCCGACGACGGGCGGACGACCGATCTACGATGGCCGCTTCAACATGAAAGCGCGCAAGCCGATCGGGGAAGAGACCGTCGACGTGTGAGCCCGGCGGCGTTGCGGTGGCGGATCACGGCTGCGGGCCGATGACCAGCGGCACGCGATGGACTTCGGCGTTCATCGCATTGCCGTTGACGGCGATGAGCGCCGATAGCGTGTAACGGCCGGGGGGTGGCAGGCGGTCTTTCAGATCGAGTGCGAAGCCCGCGTCAGCGCCGAGCAGCGCCGAACCGGTGAGCGCGGCGCGCCCGTCCGCGCTGGTTATGACATAGCGGATCTCTGGCGCATCGCGCTTGAGAAACGCCGCGGGCACGGACTTGAGCGGCGTGCGCACGAGCCGATAGCTGCGCCCGAACTTTTCGACGACCTCAATGTCTCCGGCGACCGTCAGGCGCGCGCCGTCCCACTGGACTGAAGTAATGAAGCCGCGGCGCGGGATCGCGTAGGCATCGTAGGAGCCGACCCCGAGCGGATAGGTGAGATCGCGGAAGGCTTCGAGCGTAACGCTCTCGCCCGTCCAGCTCTTGAGCTTGTACGGTCCGCTGGTCACCAAGAAATGGCCGCTCGCTTTGTGGAAGGCGATCAGCGCCCGCCAGCGCCGGCGCGCCTCCTCCTCGGTGACGCGGCTCCGCAGGGCGTCAGGCCGATAGGCGTCGCGCTCGAACTCGCTCGCCAAGGTCAGCAACCGCGCGGCAAGCTCTTTGGAGCGCACGAGGTCGAGCCATGGAATGCCGCGCCTCTGCGCCTCGCGCTCGGAGAATGCTGCCCAGCCGCGCGTCACCGCCTTCTCCATCAACACGAGCAGGTGCCACGGAACCGCGCTCCAGGGCGGCGCCACAACCGCATTCCAGTCCACGTTGTCCGGAGCCAGCGCCAAATAGACATCGACAGTGAAGACCTCGCGGACGAAATCGACATCGCCGACGCGGAAGGAGCGGGACGCCGTTTCCGCGCCGGCGACGCGCACGGCCAGGAGGTGGCGGCGCAGCATCGCGGTCGCCGCGTCGATGTGCGGGTCATACGCCGGATCACCATCGCCCGCCCGCGCGCTCCAGCGATAGGCGAAAGCGTAGGCATAGAGCAGGTCCGCGGCGGTCGTCTTCGTCGCGTCATGGAAGGCCGAGCCGAGCACCTTGTAAGTGAGCTTGAGGCGCGCCGTCCGATCCACCGGCGGCCCAAGACGACCGTCGCCGACGACGGGAAGCACGGCATCGGGTGGGATCGTAATCATCGCGCTCGCCTCGGCAGCTGGCTCCGCAGCCGCGCGGCTCTCGACGATCGGCTGGGCCGTGATGGAGAGGCCAATGAACGTGTAGATCACCATCAACGCGGTCAGTGGCACCTGCGTCAGAAGCGCGGTGCCGGGGGTCCCGAAGATGGCGATCGCGCGGACGTGGGCGAGATAGACGGCCGCGACGTGACCGGCCACGATCGCGGCGACGGCGGCGTACCATGCGAAGCGTGCGCCGACGAGGCCGATGTCGACCCGGTATCCTGCCGTGCCAAAGAGATTCCAGCCGTAGCCGAAGGGGTCGGAGAGCAACGGAATGATGTACTGGCCCTGCACGAGCAGGAACACGAGGTAGTGCGCGACGTGATAGCCGATGGCGATCGGGACCAGCGTGAGGGCAAAGCCGCGCGCCACGCTGAGCGCGCTGGGACGACCTCCAGCGAGCGCACTCATGACACTCGAGATGCCGACATAGGCGCCGAGAAAGATGAGCCACATGGCGGCGAGGCCGATGCTGCGCAGGGCCGTTGCTCCGCGTTCGCCGTCCGCCAGCAGCCAACCCTCGAAGGCCGCCCATTCGCCGGTGCCGATCAGGCCGTCATAGAGGACGGTTGCGAGCAGCAGCAGCACGAACGCCATCATCGATGTCGAGACGGGGCGATCATCTATGAGGCCCGCACCAAGCGGTCGCGCGTAGAGCCGGCCGTCTCTGAACTCGGTAAGGGCAAAACGCGCGAAGGTCGAGAAGACGGCTGAGAAAACCTCGCCGTGTTGCAGCCATTGATCACGGCCGAAGGCAAGCATGCCGGCGAAGGTGAGGATGGAATAGGCGATCGCGAGGCACGCGATGTGTGCGGGCGATGCCGCGTACGGGTAAACGAGCTCGATCCAGGCGAAGGCAAGCAGCAGTAGCGCCGCAGGCCACACGCCCAGCGTCTCGGGATACGGCAGCCTGACGCTGAGATCGTTACGCCCGCCGAGCCGCTGGTAGAGCCATTGCGCGCCGTCGAAGATGGTCCGCCACGGATTGACGAGCTTCCAAAGGTCGCCGACGAAGATCGCGACATAGGCGAACCCCACCCACCACACGATCCACACGAGCGTCGGTGCGATGTTGCGGTACGGATTCTGCTCGCCGATGAGGCCCGCGAGGATCACGAGCATGAACAGGGCCAGCACCACGAGGCGGAGCAGCAGAGCGACTGCGGGATGGCCGATGATGCGCCCGAGCCGTCCCGCCAGCAGATCGACACGCGCATCAGTGCGTCGGGCAGGCGCGCGTTGAACGAAGAGACCGAAGACGGCGAACGAAAGCAGCACCGCCGCCGCCGCGCCATAGAGATAGAGCGTCAAGGGCAGCGGCAGCTCATAGCGTTGGCCGAAGCCGTGGGCGGCCGCCGGCGCCGCGGCAGCACACGACGCCGTCACGCCCCAGGCCGCGGTAGCGGCCCACCGCCACGTAAGGCGCTCAGCGCGGGCGCACCTCGAGGCGGACGAGCGAAGCCTCTCCATGCGAGTGACCGCCGCGCGCATCCGGCTTGTGCTCCTCTACTCCGAACCTACCCGTCGCGCGGGCGGTGAACACCATCTCGGCGACCCCTCCGGGCTCGACGCGTGTCTCGATGTCGTAGCCGTGCAGATGCAGGATGATCGGCCGGTCGCTCGTCCAGCGCAGCCGGACATTGTCGTCCTGCGTCACGCGGATCAGGCGCATCTTCTGCGCGACGCGGCCCTTCTCGATCCTGAGATCGAACACAACATCGGCGGCTTCGGCACCATGCGGGACGATCGTGCTGAGCAGGAGAAGCAGGGTGGCGCAGAGGCGGATCATCGCTTCATTCCAGGTCGGGTCAGGGCGGCGGCGTCGACTGGACGTCGGAGATACGGTTGAGGATCCATGTGTGGTCGTAGGGGGACGGGATCGCCGCGGGATCGCCGCTCGCGAACCACATCAACCGGCCAAAGTCATCGCTGAAGCCGCCGACAGGATTCCAGGCCGCTGCGGGTGGCGCCTCGACTGCAAGATGAAGCCAGCCGTTCCAGGGGAAGTCCTTGAGCTTCACGGTGCGCAGGAAGATCGGCGAGCTCAGGCCTTCGAGCGCGTCGTAGGAGAGGTTCTCGATGCCGGCCGAGAATTCGGTGCTGAAGTATTCGCGCTTCACGCTGTAGCCGGCGACGAGGGCGCGGCAGCCGGCAGTGAGCGCGCCGACCAGTTCGCGCCCGAGGTTGGCGCGTTCGGTCGCATCCTCGATCTCGCCAGATTTCAGGCGGGCGGCGATGGCATCGGCGCTTTCCTTCTGCGGCCCAGCGTGGAGCCCGGCCAGCAGGCGATGCGCGTGGAACCAGCCCGAGCGTGTCCAACGAGGGCCGAGCCAGCCGTTCATGATCAAAGTTAAGGACTGGACCAGCATGCGGGCGCCAACTTCGGAGACGGCGACATCCCAGTCAGCGGCGCTGCTGCGCCACTCGGGCCGCACAAGATGCTCGGCGAGCGCACCCTCGACCCGCACCTTGAGGCCGTCACCAGCTGATGGCGCAGTGGTGCTGCCGACAAGCCGCACGCGCGCCGCCTCCGCCAGATCGGCATGGAGCAGATAGTCGCCGTGCCAGGGCGTCACCGGGTAGGGATGGGCGACAAAACCACCCTCGCCGCCGCGCGCAGACATCTCGCGCATGATCGTTCCTGCTGCTGCACAGGCCGAGGTCTCGTCCTTGGCGAAGGGCGAATCCGGATTGAGATGCACAACGATGAAGGCACCGAGCGATTCGGCAAAGCCGACCGACTTCGGTGGTGCGCCGGAGAAGTCGGGCGTACTCCCGATGTAGGCGTGCAGCTTGCCGGCGCCCATCAGCTCGGCAGCGCGTGCGGGCGGCATCGCGGTGATCTCGATCTCGTGCGGATAGTAGGAGGGATAGACCGGAAGCTCGTGCCCGCTCCACGCCACCGACACGGCGGCCAGCACTACTGCCGTGATCATGAGTGTGCGCCGCGCGATCATGCGAAACTCCGATATTGCTGCCGCGCCTTCAACCGCGCAGCGCTTTCATCACGCGCTCGTCGGTTAGTGCATCCTTCGGCGGCCCGTGGAAGATGATCTCGCCGCGGTCGATGGCGTAGAGCCGGTCGCCGATGCGGGTCGCCGCCGCGAGATGCGATTCGGCCATGAGGATCGAGACGCCGAGCGCCTTGATCTTCATCACCGCCTCGGTGAAGCGGCTGACGATGACCGGTGCGAGGCCCTCGAAGGCCTCGTCGAGCAGCAGCAGCTTCGGCGACAGCATCATGGCGCGCGCAACCGCCACCATCTTGCGTTGACCGCCGCTCAGGTGCAGTCCCTGGCGGGCGAGCAGCGCCTTGACCTCCGGGAAGACGCCGAACGCCTGCTCCTCGGGATCGGCGCGCTCGATGCCGCGCTGCTTCGCCGCGTCGTCGCCCTGCCAGCGGCTGATCATCAGGTTCTCGCCGACCGACAGCTCGGGGAAGACTCCGCAGTTCTCAGGCGAGTAGCCGATGCCACGTCGCGCACGCTCGTGCGGCGGCAGCCGGTTGATGTTCTCGCCGTCGAAGGTGATCTCTCCAGCCCGCAGCGGCAGGAAGCCCATGATGCTTTCGATTGTCGTCGTCTTGCCGGCACCGTTGCGCCCGACGAGACACACGACCTCCTGGGGGCCGACGCTGAGTGATACCCCATGCAGGATGTGCGCGGGTCCACGGTAGGTATCGATCGCATTGACCTCGAGCACGGCGTCAGTCCTTTCGTGCAAAAGCTGAGGTATCGGCTGAGCCGAGCAGTGTCATCGCGACCTGCTCGTTGTTGCGGATCTCGTCGGGTGTGCCCTGGGCCATGATGGCGCCCTGGGCCATGACGACAATGCGGTCCGAGTACTTGAAGACGACATCCATATCGTGCTCGACGATCACCGCAGTGATGCCCTCGCCGCGCACTACGGAGGCGATGGTGTCCATGATCTGGCCCTTGTCCCGGGTGCTGACGCCGCTCGTCGGCTCGTCGAGGAACAAGAGCTTGGGCTTCAGCGCGTAGGCCAGCGCGACGTCGAGGAGCTTGCGCTCGCCTTGCGCGAGATCGCGGGCATTGCCATCGCGCTTGGCGGCGAGGCCAAACTGGCCGAGGATCGCATCGGCCTCCTCGGTGACGGCGTGGTCGAGATGGGCGAGCTTGCCGAGGTGCGTGGTCTTGCCCTCGCGGGAGAAGATCGCCAGTGCGACGTTGTCGAAGGTGGTGAGATCGTCGAACACGTTGACGAGTTGGAAGCTGCGCGCGATCCCGGCCCGGACACGGTCCGTCCGCGAGGTCCGTGTGATGTCTTCACCGCGAAAGAGGATCTGTCCCGACTCGGCTTCGAGCAGCGCGCTGATCACGTTGATGAGCGAAGTCTTGCCGGCGCCGTTGGGACCGACCAGCGAGATGAACTCGCCCTCCTCGATGCTGAGACTGACGTGGTCCACGGCCCGTGTTTCGCCGAAGTACCGCTTGAGCTCTATGGTCTGAAGAAGCGCCATGTCAGCCCCTCCTCAGCTTGCGGGCGATGCGTGCGATCGTGCCGACGATGCCGGTCGGCATCAGCATGACCATGACCACCAGCACGGTCCCGAGCACGAGCTGCCAGTATTGCGAGCCGGCGACGGCGTAGACCTTGAGGTAGTTGAACGAGATCGCGCCGATGATCGGGCCGGTGAAATTGCGGAAACCTCCGAGCACGGTCATGAATACGATCTCGCCGGAGAACGGCCAGTAGAGGATGTCGGGCGTTGTGAGGCCGTTGAGCGGCACCCAGAGGGCGCCGGCAAGCCCCGTGAAGGTTCCCGAGATCACGAAGGCGAGCCAGCGAAACCGCCGCACCGGCACGCCGACGAAACTGGCGCGAACCTCGTTGTCGCGGATCGCCTGCAGCGCCTTGCCGAAGGGCGAATGCACGATCACCCACATGACCACCACCGCGATCAGGAACAGCACCAGCACGTAGTAATAGTAGGTATAGACGAACCGCTGGTAGGCACCGGAACCGGTGAAGTCGAAAAGGCCTCCAAGGAGCGTGATGCGATTGCGTGGTACGCGGATGCCGTCGGTGCCGCCCGTCACCCAGAAGAACTTGAAGGCGAGGCTCCAGAGCACCTGGGAAAGCGCGAGCGCGAGGATGCTGAAGAAGATGCGCGTGTGGCGCACGCAGACATAGCCGAACAGAGCCGAGATCACGAGCGAGGCCAGGAGACCGCCAAGGATGCACAGCTCCATGGACTGGACGTGCAGGTCGCGCACGATGAACGCAACCGTGTAGGCACCCATGCCGAAGTAGGCGGAATGGCCGAACGAGAGGAGGCCCGTGTAGCCGAGCAGCAGATTGAAGCCGAGCGCGGCAATGGCGAAGGTGAAGCCGTAGATCAGGAGCTCGGTCTGATAGAGTCCGATGAACTTCGGCAGGAGCGCGAGCACGACGACGATGGGAATGCCGACCGCGAGCAGCATCGGGATCGAAGGCGCTGTGCGGGAGATTGGTGACATCGATCAGGCCCTCCCGAACAGCCCGGTCGGGCGTATGAGCAGAACCACTGCCGCGATCAGGTAGAGCACAGCGAGCTCGATCTCCGGAAAGAACTGAATACCGGCGGTGCGCACGAAGCTGACGATGAGGGCGCCGACGAGCGCCCCCTCGAGGCTGCCGAGGCCGCCGATGACGATCACGACGAAGGCGAGGATGAGCGCATCGACGCCCATGCCGAGCACCGCCGCCTGCGCCGGCACGACTACGGCGCCACCGAGCCCGGCCATGAAGCAGCCGATCGCGAAGGCCTGGATGTAGACACGTCCGACATTGATGCCGAGCGCCGAGGCCATGCGACGGTCTTGGGATGTCGCCCGCAGGATGACGCCGAAGCGCGTGCGGTAGATGAACGCCCAGAGTCCGATCGCCGAGATGATGCCGATGGCGATGACGATCAGATTGTAGGTTGGATAGAGCAGCCCACCGATGCGGATGCTGCCCATGCCGTCCATGATCGAGCCCGCACTCAGCGGCGTGCCACCGAACACGAGCTTCATGACATCGTCGAGGATCATCAGAAGGCCGAAAGTGACGAGAAGGATGTATTCCTCCGGCCGGCCGTAGAGCGGGCGCAGCAGCGTCGGCTCGACCACCGCGCCGACGGCTGCAATGGCGAGAGCGCCGATCGGCAATATGAGAAGCTGCCCGATCAGGAACAGGCCGCCGGTGCTCGAGGCGCCGAACACCGCGCCGACCGCCCAAGCCGACACGAAGGCGCCGAGTGCGTAGAACGTCCCATGCGCGAGATTGACGATGCGCATGACGCCGTAGATGAGGCTCAGACCCGCGGCGATGAGGAAGAGAACGGCAGCATAGAAAATGGAATTCAGCGTTTGAATGATCAATGTATCCATTGGTGCCCCGTCCGCGCCTGCCCGAAGATACCGTTCGCCGATGATGTGCGCCGCCTAGCCAGGAGCTCCCGTCGCATCGACGTGAAAGTGCAGGATGCTGGCGGGTGGCTCGAGGGCGTTGCCATCCAGCAGAATGCCGAGGACCAGCGTGTACTGGCCTGCTGGCAGGCGCCTATCGAGCTCGATTGAGAATTGGCCATCTTCCCCCCAATGCATCTTATCGACCTTCAGGACCTTGCCGTCCGGACCGACGAGCAGGTAGCGCGAAACGACGAGCAGGCCCTGCAGGCCGCGTGTCGTGGTCCTGAGCAGCGGCTCTTTGGTCGGCCTGTAGTCGCGCCCGGCTTTCAGGATCAGCTCGGCATCGGCACGAACAGTGATCCGGCCAGCATCGAGCGCGACCTCCGTGATGGCCGCGCGCGGTGGATTGACGAAGCGATCAAAGGTGCCGAAGCCGAGTGGATAGGTGACCTCGCGGACGGCCTCCAGCACCACCGAGCGCGCGTCCCATGACTTCAGCCGATAGGGGCCGTTGGCAACGAGCAGGTGGCCGTGCTTTTCGGCAAATGAGCGGAGCGCCCGCCAACGTGTTTGCGCTTCTTCGGGTGTAACGAGATCCCGCAGCGCCTGGGGGCGATGGCTCGACTGCTCGAACTCGGCGACCAGCGCCTTGAGCTTCGCGCCGAGCGCGGCATCGCGCACGAGATCCAGCCACGGTACTTGCCGCCGCGCCGCCTCCTCCCGCGAGAAGGCGGCATATCCCCGCGCCACCGCTTCCTCCATCAGCACCATGAGATGCCAGGGCACGGTGCTCCATGGCGGCGTGAGCGCAGCGAGCTGCGTCTCGTCTCCGGGAGCGCCCTTGAGATAGACCTCCAGCACCGGCGTCGTCAGGACGATCTCCAGACCCTCGGCAACTGCGTGCTTGGCGCTCTCCACGTCCACGAGCTTGACCGCCACCAGCCGCTCATCCATGGCGGCAAACAGGGGGCCAAGTCGCGGCTCGCGGAGTCGATCGGCAGTGCCCGCGTCGGCACCCCAGCGATAGGTGAAGGAAAAGGGGTAGAGGAGGTCGGCTGCCGCCATCTCGGTGCCGTCCTCGAAGGGTGAGGCGAGCACGCGATAGGTGACTTTCGCTGACGCAACCGTCCCCTCCCCGATCTGTGGGAGCGCGCCGCTGCCCGGCTCCGGACGGACCGCATCGGCGGGCACCTTGATGCCACCCGATTGGCCAAGCGTGCGCGAGACATCCGCCTGCACGCGGTTCGGCATCCAGCTCGCGTTGAAGGGGAACGGGATCATCGCGGGATCGCCGATCGCCGACCACATCAGCCGACCGGTGGTGTCGGTGAAGCCGGTAATCGGATTCCAAGCGGCACCCGCCACATCGCTGACGCCGAGGCGCAACTTGCCGTTCCAGGGATAATCCTTGAGCTTCACCGTGCGGATGAAGAGCGGCGAGTTGAGGCCGTCGAGAGAGTCGAAGGCAACATTCTCGACGCCGGCGGGATAGGCATCATTGAAGTATTCGCGCCGCGGCACGTAGCCCGCCACCGTGCGCGAACACCCGCGGGTGAGGGCAATGATCAGGTCCCGCTCAATATCGGCGCGCTCGGCGAGACCGCGCACCTCGCCGCGGATCAAGTGCTCGTAGGCGTCAACGGCGACCTCGAGTGCGGCTGCATCGAGGCCTGACGCCAGCAGCAGGTGCGCCTGGAACCAGCCTTCCTTGAGCCATGGCGGACCCGACCAGTCGCCGGTGAACTGCACGCCCGCCTGAGCGAGCAGGTCATCGACCGACACGGCCTCCAGAACGATATCGGCCTCCTCCGCGACACGCCCAAATCGTGCCTTGACGATCTTCTCGGCGAGACCTCCTCGCGCGCCGACCTGCGTCTCCACCGCGGAAAGCGTTCTGCTACCGGTCGCGCTTTTCGCCGCTTCGATCCGGTCGAGATGATTGAAGACATCGGCGTGATAGGGCGTCACGGGATAGGGGTGGAAGACGAAGCCGGCAGCCGTCTCCGTCCGCAGCGCCGCGAGCAGGTCGCGGGTGGCCGCACAGCGGCTCTCGGCAGTCGCAAAGCGTGTTGCGGCGCTATTTACGTTCACGACAAGAAAAGTTCCGAGCGCCGTCGCGGACCTCACGTGCTTCGGCGGCAGCTCCGAAAAGGCCGGCGTCGCGCCGACATAGGCGTGCAGCGTCTGATCGGCGAGACCTTTGGCAGCTGCCACGGGATCGACGACGTCGATGCGGATCTCATCGGGATAGTAGGACGGGAAGTGCCCGACGGAATGGCCGGCGCCGCCACGGCCGCCCGCAAAGACCAGCGTCGCCGCGAGGATACAACCAGCCGCGCTCCGCACGCTCCAACCGCGCAAGCCGGCACGCGATGGTGCGCAACATGCGTGCGTCCGCTTGCCGGCGGCCCTGTCGTCGCCCCACCTCATGGCTGGAGACTTCCATCCATTCCGGCCGAGACGGCCGCGCGCGAGGCACGGCCGCCTTCCCGTCCGGGATTGGGCTCAGGTGAGCCAGGTGGTCTTCAGCCAGTTGGCCGCCGCCGTCGACTCGCTGTGCCCCTGGCCGGGCTTCGGCCAGTTGGGAGGCGCGGTGATGTCGCGGATCGGGATCGTGAGGATCGTCGCGGGATCCCAGACGGGGAACTCGTACTTGGGATCATTCTTCGTCATCCCGATCACGGAATCCTTGTAGCCCTGATGGTTGTCCGGTCGGATGTATACGTAGCCGGCTGGCGCATCGATCCCCATGCCCTCGAGCATGGCGATGATGGCGTCATCATCCGGCCAGCCGCCGACGAGCGCATTGGCTTTTTCGACCGCCGCCTTGAGCAGATAGAGCGACGTGTAGGCGCCGTCCGACTCGAAGCTCGGATACTCGTTCCAGCGCTTGTAATAACGCTCGACGAAGCTGTCATTGATCGGCCAACGCCCCTTGCCCGGGAACGTGAAGAAGTAGTTGGCATGGCAGCCGGCGAGCACACCTTCCGGATGATCCTTACCGATGGCGTGCGGCTGACCGCCGAAAGCGAGCGTCGTCGCGACCTTCATCTTGTCGAAGAGGCCGTAGCGCAGCGCCTGCTTGTAGAAGGCCACGTAGTCACCGCCCCACACGCCGCAGATCAGCACGTCCGGCTTGTCGGAGATCAACTTGGTGATGTGCGGCGTGAAGTCGGTCGTGCCGAGCTTCGGCCATGCCTCCGAGACCGAAGTCGCTCCGGGCACAAGCTTCTGGTAGGCGATCATAAAGTGCTCGTGCACGTTGCGACCGTAGCTGTAGTCGGGCTGGATCGAGGCGACGCGCTTCGCCTCCGGCCACGCTCTCGCCGCGCCGACGGCCGAGGTGACGCCGTCCGCCGATTGGATGTTGGTCACGCGGAAGACGTACTTCGGCTTGGTCACCGCCTTGTCGAACAGGAAGTCGGTGCAGCCGTCGTTGAACATCGTGAGCACACCGAGTTCCTCGGCGACGGGACCAAGCGCCGGTGTGTTGCCGCTCGAGATGATGCCGGTGAAGAGGTCGATGCCCTCGGAGAGCTTCATGCGGCGAAGCTCTTTGACATTGGCGTCCGTGCCGGCCGCCTCGTCCGCCATGATGGTCTCGATCTTGCGCCTGCCGAGGAGGCCGCCCTCGGCGTTGATCTCCTCGGCCGCCATCAGGTGGCCTTTCCGGCCGGGCTCGCCGAGAAGATTGGCGGGGCCGGTGAGGAAGGTGATGTGGCCGGTCTTGAACGGCTTGTCGGGGATGTTGCCCTTGGGCTTGTAGGCCGCCTGGATGGGCCGTGGGCCGGCGAAGTAGGCGGCAGGTCCGGTTGCCGCCGCAGCGGCACCGACGGTTATTCTATTCAGGAACGATCTGCGATCGATGGGATTCATAGGGATACCTCCCTGGTGTTCAACTCAAGCGCGTCTCCATGCTATTTTTTTGTTGCGTGTGCCCTGGCGGCCTTCTGACACCAGCAAGCTAGCACGCCAGATTGAGGTCGACCATCCTCGCGCCGTTCCAGCATCGGCGGTGGGGGGTGGCGAAGCTCGAAGCTCGATCACGCGGTCCATGCTCGCTGCGATGCACACAAACGTTGTCACGCACCGGCGTCCTGCTGCGATGCATTGCATCGACGAGAGCTAGAGAAAGTCGAATAGAGTAGGCGCCCGTCGCCCTAGAACGATCGCTTCGAATGCCGGGCTTGAGCGTACCTGGCCCGGCACTGCGCGCTCGTTCGATTGTCGGTCACGGCCTCACGCCGGGCGTCTCCAGGTTCATGCCCGCAGCCCGTTGGTTGAGATAGAGCTCGAGCGCGATAAGTTCCTGGGCGCCGTATTCAAAAGGCTTGGCACGCACGCCGACCATGCAGTTGCGCACGCGACGCTGCAGCGAACCGAGCGACTGCCATTCGAGCCGATAAAGCGGATAGCCCGTCGGATGAGCCTGCGTGATCGGACTGCCGCCGAGACGCCCGTTCCAATTATCATTGTGGCAGGACGCGCACGAGAGATCGAGCTGCCCCCTGCGCCGATCGAATATTTCCTTACCGAGTGCAAGGTGCGGCGCCAGACGTAGATCGTTTGGCGGCAATATCGGCAATCCGCGAGATTGATTGCCGACGAATGCGGTCAGCGCCAGCAGTTCTGCGCCTTCGCGTCGCAAGGGTTCGGTTCCCTGATGTTCCTGCCGACAGGCATTGATCCGCCCGGCAAGATCAGTGGGGCTGCCCGCGCGTTCATCATATGCAGGATATCGTGCTGCCACGCCGCGCATGCTTGCCGTCGCGTCACCGTGACAAGAGGCACAGCTTTTCGCGGCCTTACCTGCTGGGGAGTTCCAGAGAGCGCTTCCTTCGAGCACGCTGAGCATGCCTGGATTGCTCGTGTCATCGGCCTGCATCGCGCGTGTCGCTTCGGACATGAACGCACTGCCCGACTGCCTCTGCTCCGCGGGGATCTCGGCTGCGCGGGCAGAGCCGATCAGCACACATAATAGTGCAGCAGCGCTGAAGCCTGCGCTGCGCATCAGCTCACCGTTATCTCGGCCGTCGCGACTTGCGTGGCGCCCGCATCGTCGGTCCAGGTGAAGGCGATGACCCCGCTCTGGACTGCAACGGTATAGAACGAGACGAACGGATTGGCCGATACCGCGGGAAACAGCTCTGCTGAGAAGACCTCCACTCCCTCGTAGGTACAGGTCAGGCGGTTGATGATGTCGCGCGGGATCATCTCGCCGTTCACGCCCTGCCGGTGTCCCGTCTCCATGCGATGGGAGATCATGGCGCGAAGCTCGATGACTTCACCCTTCTTCGCCGTCTTCGGCACATGAATGAGTGCGCGGGCGGCCATCTCACGTCTCCTCTATACAGGCTGCGAGCGTCACGACGACGCTCGCCCGGTTCGACCAGAAAGTGCCGTCGGTCAATTCCGCGATCGCAACAACGGTCTGCGATGTCGCGAGGCGAATGCGTGTTGCTACGCGGGCGCGGCCTGCTCTCGGGCCGAGGTTGAAGACGATGACGTCGGCCTGCGGATTATGCTCGTTGAAGATCGCGATACGCCGGACGTGATCGCTCGCCGTCATCGGGCTTTCGACATCCACGGCTACGCTCACCGCATTTCCGTTCTCGAGAAGCGGCGGGATATCGAGCTTCACGCGGCCGTCGTTGATCGGCTTACCATCTGAGAAGCCCAAGAGCGCTTCATCAAGGCTCGGGCGGGCCACGGCAATCCGTGGCAATGACACGATGAGAATTCCTGCCGCGCTGCCGGCAACGAAACTGCGCCGACTGACGCGTGCCATGGCGCTACTCCTTCAGCGTCGCGAGATAGGCTACGATATCCTCGACCTCTCCCGGATCAAGAATGGTTTTCCCGTGCCAAGCCTCGGCAATATCGAGCCCGTCCGCAATCGTCAGATACGCGGGCATGAGGCTGTCGGGATTGATGGCCTTGATGTTGGCCACGCGGAGCCGGATCTGAGCGGCCGACAGGCGACTACCTAAGCCCTTCAGATCCGGTGCGATGTTGCCTTGCATGTGTGGCTCCGAGAACGGACCCGCATGGCAAAGCACGCAAAGCGATCGATGTCTGTCCGCCATGAGCCTGGCGCCGTTCGACACGTCGGCCGCGCGGGCTACCAGAGGTTCCGGGATAGTATCGCCGCGCACTTGGTATGCCGCTGACGATTGTGCTTGAGCCGAAGCGCTCACCAATCCCATGAGTATGGCGAGTAGAGCGAAGATCATCGCACAAACACCTCGCCGGTCATGGCACGATACCAGCTCTCGGCGTAGGCGGCTTCGGCCGCGCGCGTAGCGGCTGGTGCGTCGAGCGGGCTCGTGCCGCCCGTGCCGTCGACCTCCGCGAGGAGACCGTTCTTAGGCGTGTAGACGCCAGCGATGGAAATCGCGTAGTCGGGCGCAACGAGGCTGTAGCAAGTATTGATGAGCTTCGGCGCTGCAGGATTTGCTCCGCGGAGCAACTGCACGATCGCACTCGCGCAGGTTTTGGCTTGGGCATTTGCCGTGAACGCTGACTTCGGCATTGCGCCACCGATCGCCGCATCGCCGATGATATGGACATTCGGCACGAGACGCGACTCGAATGTGACCGGATCAATCGGACACCAGCCGGTCTGGTCCGCAACGCCGATCGCGCTGGCGATCGATCCTGCGCGCTGAGGCGGTATGATATTCGCAACATCCGCCCGGTGGCTGCCGAATTCCGTCACCAGTGTCTTGGTCGCGGGATCGATCTCGCGCACGCGCCCGCCTGAAGACAGCGAAATCCATTCGAGGGTTTCCGGATAGAGCGTCTTCCAGGCGGCAGTGAACAGACGCTGCTTGGAAAACTGATCTTTCGCATCGAGGACAATGAGCTTCGAGCGTGGCTTCCGCGTCTTCAGATAGTGCGCGATCAGGCTCGCGCGCTCGTAGGGTCCCGGCGGACAGCGGAATGGATTGGCTGGCACTGACATGATGACGACGCCGCCGTCATCCATGGCCTCGAGCTGGCGGCGCAGCAGGATCGTCTGTTCGCCGGCCTTCCAGGCGTGCGGCATGGTGCTCGCTGCAGATTCCGAATAGCCGGGAATGGCGTCCCATCGCAAATCCACGCCCGGCGCGACGACAAGGCGGTCGTAGGCGAACTCCACGCCATCGCGCAGACGCACCCGCCGCGCCTCAGGATCCACGCCGACGGCAGATTCATGCACGACATCGATGCCGGCCCGACGCAGACCATCATAGCCGAACTGAAGCGTGGAGAGATCACGGAGGCCCGCGACGACGAGATTGCTGAAGGGACAGGTTGTGTATTGCGTCGATGGCTCGACAAGCGTCACACCAATTGTCGGATCTTCGCGCCGTAGTGCGCGTGCAGCGCTCGCGCCGGCGATGCCGCCACCGATGACGACGACGCGCGGCGCCACTTTCTGCCCGATGGCGTACGACGTCCCGATGAATGCCGCAGCACCTCCCGCGCCGAGGCTCTGCAATACTCTTCTACGGTTTGGGTTCTGCATAAGCGTGTTCCGCCAACCATTCCGATATGGCGCGCGTCTCGTCCTCGGAGAAGCCCTTGGCGATGCGGCCCATGACCGTCGATGGACGCTCGCCCGAACGAAAGGATTGCATGTCAGCGATGATCGAAGCGGCGGTTCGGCCTTCCAGGCTCGGAACAGCGAGAGTGCCCGCCGCCAAGGGCGCATGACAGCCGAAGCACGACGTTGCTCCCGCCGGCGCCTCGGAGGATGCCGGCGAGACGCTCATGATCCCGAGCGCCGCACCCAGCAGCAGCGCGCGACGCTCGGATTTTTGTGCTAAACACAGCATCGGACAGCTACGCGAGCTTGTGGTTTTTCAGCGGCAGCGTGCGAATGCTCTTGCCTGTCGCCGCATAGATCGCGTTCAGGACAGCAGGTGCTGCCACGGCGATCGTGGGTTCACCGACACCACCCCAGAAACCACCAGACGGAATTATGATTGTCTCGACCGCCGGCATGTCGGCGAGCCGCAGAACCTCGTACGTGTCGAAGTTCTCCTGCTCGACGCGGCCATTCTTGATCGTGCACTCGCCGTAGAGCGCGGCCGAAAGGCCATAGACGAATGATCCCTCGACCTGCCGCTCGATCTGCGCCGGATTGACCATGTGGCCAGGGTCCGTCGCCGCCACGATGCGGTGGATCTTCAACCGGCCATTCTCGATCGATATCTCCGCGGCGGCGGCCACGTAGCTGCCGAAGCCCATGATCTGGCCGAGGCCGCGGAAGACGCCCTTTTCGGGCGCTTTGCTCCAGCCGATCCTCTCGGCAACAGCGTCGAGGACCGCAAGATGCTTGGGGTGATTGACCATCAGCTTGCGGCGGAAGGCCAATGGATCCACGCCGACTTCACGGGCAAGCTCATCCATGAAGCATTCCATGTAGATGGCATTCTGGTTGAGGTTCACGCCGCGCCAAAAACCAGGTCGAACGGGTGGATTTCGCATGGCGTGGTCGATGCGCAGGTTCGGGATGGTGTAGCCGAGATGCCCTTCCGGGTTGTTCGCCGTGAGGCCCTGAAACACAATCGGATCCATGCCGCCTTGCATGGCCTCAGGTCGCACGGTTGCGAGGATCGACTGGCCCGAGATGCGCATATGCAGCGCCGTCAGGTTGCCGTCCTTGTCGAGCGCACCGGTCATCTTGCACTGCGTCGTGGGATGGTAGAACCCGTGCAGCATGTCCTCTTCGCGGCTCCAGAGGAGCTTGACGTGCGTACCGGGAAACTCCTTTGCGATGAGCACAGCCTGGCGGACGTAGTCCTGCATGCCGCGCCGGCCGAAGCCGCCGCCGAGATGCACCTTGTGTACTTCACACTGCTGGACCGGCAGACCCGCGGCCTCGGCGGCCGCCGCGAGGCTGGCTTCGCCATTTTGCGTTGGCGCCCATACTTCGCAACGCTCCGGCGTGTAGCGCGCCGTCGCGTTCATGGGCTCCATGGTGGCGTGGTTCTGATACGGGAACGAATAGACCGCGCTCACGACCTTGCCGCCGCTCGCGAGCGCCGCCTTTGTGTTGCCCGTGTTCGTCAGGATGAACGCATCTTCCGAGACGAGCCCGCCCTTGAGCATTTCGGATATCGAGGCGGTGGTGACGTTCCTGTTCGGCCCTTCGTCCCAAGTGATCGGGAGTGCATCGAGCGCGGTCTTGGCTTGCCACCACGTCGTTGCGATGACGGCTACGGTTGCATCATCGACGCGGACGACCTTCCGAACTCCCGGTATCGACGATATCGCCTCGGCATCATAGCTCGCGATTCTGCCGCCGAAATGCGGGCAGGCCTTAATGGCCGCGTTCAGCATCCCCGGGAATGAAAGATCCGCACCATAGATCTGCTTGCCGGTGAGCTTGTCGACGGTGTCGAGGCGTGCGAGCGGCTTGCCGGCGATCGTCCAAGTCTTGGGATCCTTGAGCACGATCTTCTCGGGCGGCTTCTGCTTCGAGGCCGCCTCTGCCACTTTGCCGTAGGTGGTTGTCCGACCACTTGCGGCATGTGAGATCACACCTTTGGCGACCGTGCACTGAGATGCCGGCACGCTCCATTGCGCGGCGGCGGCTGCGATCAGCATTTCGCGCGCGGCAGCACCGCCCTGGCGTACGTACTCGTGCGACTCTCGGATGCCGCGACTGCCGCCCGTAGAGAAATTGCGCCAAACGCGATTGCGGGCGACGTTCTGGCCGGGCGTCGGGTACTCGGCGGTGACTTTCGACCAGTCGCACTCGAGCTCTTCGGCAACGAGCTGAGCGAGACCTGTCAGCGTGCCCTGTCCCATCTCGGAGCGGGCAATGCGGATGAGAACGGTCTCGTCCGGCTTGATCAGCACCCAGGCGTTCACCTCCGGAACGCCCGCGCTGCTGGCGCGCGCCTTTTGCGCGAGCGGCACGTGGAATCCGAGTGCGAAGCCGCCCGCGGCGGCGGCCGATCCAACGAGGAAGGAGCGGCGCGAAGCTTTGACAGCAATCATGACATTCTCCCTCAGCCGGCGTTCTTGGTTGC
Source organism: Pseudomonadota bacterium (assembly GCA_023430315.1). Lineage (GTDB taxonomy): Bacteria > Pseudomonadota > Alphaproteobacteria > Rhizobiales > Hyphomicrobiaceae. Next base: position 27,939 of record JAEZAW010000143.1, read on the forward strand.
GTCTTTGATGGCGGCAAGCACGCGAGGGTAGGTGCCACATCGACAGATATTGGTGATCTCCGTCTTGATGTCGTCGTCCGTAGGATTGGGGTTCTGCTGCAGCAGGCTCGCGGCAGCCATGATCATGCCCGTCTGACAGTAGCCGCACTGCGCGACCTCATGAGCAAGCCAGGCGCGCTGCACAGGATGCGAGCCGTCCGGCGAGAGACCTTCGATCGTCACGATCTTCTGGTCAGCCGTGACGCCGCTGACCGGCATGACGCACGAGCGCGTCGCGACCCCGTCTATATGGACCGTGCACGCACCACACTGAGCGACACCGCAACCGTACTTTGCGCCGGTCAATCCGAGTTGCTCACGAAGCACCCACAGCAGGGGCGTATTCTCGTCGACGTCGACTTCGCGATCCGCGCCATTGATGTTCAGTTTAGCCATGTTCGATGTCACCTCTAATGCGCTGGATGGATACTCTGATCACTGCGAGAGCTTGCGCAGATAATCGATGACTGCGCTTCGCTGCGCGGCATCGCGCAACGCGATCATCATCGTCGTTCGCGGAACAATGGCGCGCGGATTGTCGAGATACGTGTCGAGCGTCTTGTCATCCCAGACGATGCCGGACCTCTGCATATCCTGAGAATATCGAGCGCCCTCGACTGTACCGGCCGTCCGACCGACGACACCCGATAGGTGCGGACCCATGCGGTTCTGCCCGGGCTCGATGCTATGGCAGGAACCGCATCGCTGCTGGTAGAGACGCTCGCCATCTGGCGGGCTCTGCGCATTCGCCGGAGCGATCATCACGGACAAGGCCGAGACCGCCACGACCGAGAGAGATTTGAGTCTCATTGCGTATTGCTACTCCGTCCTAACGACTGGAGTGTGCACGCAAGAAGGACCAGAATTTTGCCTCGAGAGTCACGAGGTGTCGCGGGATGTCACAGACGCGCGCGGTGACAGACTTTGTTACAAAATAGGCGCGTACTCATTCCGCTGGCGACGCCGCCGGGACATCGGGCTCGCGAGCGCCAGCTTCGTTGAGCGGGAACTTTCTATCGTCTATTGCCGTTGCTGCTTGTGGAAGTGCAATGGTTGCTCGCAATCCACTTCCGGTATTGCAGAGCGAAACATCTCCGCCGTGATGACGCACGATGTCGCGTGCGATCGATAGGCCGAGACCGATGCCGCCCGTCTCCCGGTTCCGAGAATCCTCAAGGCGAAAGAAGGGTGCAAATACCCGGCCGATGTCCTGCTCGCTGATGCCAGGCCCATTGTCCTCGACCACAATGCTCACTGCGGATGATGTGCTCTCGATGTGAACGCGGGCACGCTCGCCGTACCGGACGGCGTTCTCGATCAGGTTGCGCAGCGCCCGCTTCAAAGCATCTGCGCGACAGCGATAGCTGATGTTCGCGCCACCTTCGAACGAAACATTGAGCCCGATTCCGGCCAGATCATCGCAGAGGCTTTCGACGAGCGCGGTCAGATTGACGTTGCGCGTCGGCTCTGCGATGGCCTGATCACGCGAAAACGCCAAGGTCGCCTCGGTCATCTGGCGCAGCTCGTCGAGCGTCGCGAGCATTTTTTCGCGGGTTTCGTCGTCCGACACAAATTCGGCGCGCAAACGCAGCGACGTCAAGGGCGTACGCAAGTCATGGCCGATGGCCGCCAGCATACGCGTGCGATCCTCGACAAAGCGCTGCAGCCGCGCCTGCATGCGATTGAACGCTTCCGCGGTATGGCGGATATCGTCAGGACCATTCTCCTCGAGGGGAGGCACATTCTCGCCCCGACCAAGAGCCTCGGCTGCTGCAGCCAGATCGCGCATGGGCCGCGTCATAGCTTGAGCGATCCAGGCGGCGCAAAGCGATATGAACACGGCCGTCAAGGCGAGCGAGATCATCGACCGTGACGTCCAGAGGCCATTCGCCAGCTTCTTGCTGAAGACGGTGTTGAGCCAGGTGCCGTCCGGCAATTGCACGGTAACGCCCATGCCCATGGTGTTGGGCTGATCGAGATAGAGGAACTTGGCGGCGCGCGCCAACGGCCAGGCGTGTGGCGGCAGATCAAACCAGGGCTGGACTGATGTCGCCTCGTGTGGGGCGGCGTTTATTACCGCGGCGCTGACGATATCTTCGCGTCCGTCATCTGTGTTGGAGCTTGCGACTTTCTGGATCGTCGGGAGCGGCTGAGCCAGACGAACCTTCGCGATGTGCCGCCAGGTTGCTGTGTCGGCGATCAGCTCCTGTGAAATCCAGGAGCGGGAGTACGGCGTGTCGCTGGCAGACAGAATATCGCGATGAATGGCCGACGGCGTCGATTCAAGAACTTTGGCAACGGACGCGCAGCGGCTCAGAAATTCAGCCTTCGCTGAACGCATGAGCGCCTCGTCACGCTCGGAGCTGAACAGCAGCAGACTGACACCCTGCGAGAGCGCCAGCGCAAGCAGCATGACAGCAACAAAGCGGGCGGCAAGGCTTCTGTTCCAGAGCGCAATCATCGCGAGGTGATCTCTGCCGCGAAGCTGTATCCACCTCCCCAGTGCGTGATGATCAGCATTGGCGACTTGGGGTCGGCCTCAATCTTCTTGCGAAGGCGGCTCACCTGATTGTCGATGCTGCGGTCGAACGGCTCGGCCGCCCTGCCGACCGTCAAATCCAACAGCTGATCTCTGCTGAGGACCAGTCCTGCGTGGTCGAGAAACACGCTCAGCAACCGGAATTCCACCGTGCTCAGTGGCACGACCAGACCGTCCTGATCGGTGAGCTCGCGGCGCCCGACATTCAGGAGCCAACGGTCGAAGCGGATTTCCTTGGCCTTTATCGCAGCGCGCTGAGGTGGAAGGCTCTGCACGCGGCGAAGGACCGCCTTGATGCGTGCAAGAAGCTCACGCGGATTGAACGGCTTGGAAAGATAGTCATCGGCACCAAGCTCGAGCCCGACAATGCGGTCGGTGTCCTCCGCCATGGCCGTCAGCATGATGACCGGCACGTCCGTGCTTTCACGAATATACCGACAGAGCGACAGACCGTCCTCGCCCGGCATCATAATATCGAGCACCACGAGATCGATACCGTGGCGATCAATAAGACGGCGGCACGCGGCAGCGTTCTCGGCCAGGCTCGTCCGATATCCGTGCCGGGTAAGGTACTTGCCGACGAGGTCGCGGATATCGCGATGATCGTCGACAATGGCGATGTGGGGGGCGGTTTCCATATCTCTCTCTTGTAAGATATCTCCTATCCTTAGCCGCCTAGGCCCGCTGGACAAAATTGTATCAAAACGTCTCGCCTGGCTCCTCTGCGACACGCCGCCAACAAATTGGCATTTAGGGGGACAGCGGAGGCTTGGACCGCGGCGCAATTGCCAACTTGTTGATACCTCTACGCACCCGCTAGCGTTCCACTGGGACTATCGGGTCAGCGACGGCTGCGATGCGCGTCGGTGGCCGTCAAAGCTTGCGCGCAGTTTAATGGCTGCTTCTTTGGATGAAGCGTCTGCGCGCTCAGCTGAGGTCAGCGCCTGTCGTGTAAGCGCCAGCGATCGCGTTACGCCTATCGTTGTCTCACGCCTTCCGAGCCCGTGTCGGAGCTTCTTCCAATACGCAATTCCCAAAATGGAAACGCAGCTGCGGCACCTAGGCCTCGAAGTCGAGGCCGATATCGAGGGTTGTCGAGCTGTGCGTCAACCATCCGATCGAGATCAGGTCGACATTGGTTGCCGCAATGGCCGGTGCCGTCGCCGGCGTGATGCGGCCTGAGGCTTCGGTGAGCGCCCGGCCATCAACCATGCGAACTGCCTTGGCAAGCATATCCGGCGCCATATTGTCGAGCAGAACGGCGTCGACGCCAACTGCCAGTGCTTCCTCCAATTGGCCGAGTGTGTCGACCTCGATTTCGATCTTGACCATGTGCCCGACCCGCGCCCGTGCGCGCTCGAGCGCCGGTCGGATACCGCCGGCCATGGCAACGTGGTTGTCCTTGATCAGCATCGCGTCGTCGAGGCCGTAGCGATGATTGCTTCCGCCGCCTACCCGCACAGCGTACTTCTGAATCGCTCGCAAACCAGGCATCGTCTTGCGCGTGCAGACGATACTGGCCCGATGGCCCTTGATGGCATCGACGATCGAAGCGGTCGCACTAGCGATCCCGCTCAGGTGGCAGAGGAAATTCAGGGCAGTTCGCTCCGCGGTCAGGAGTCCGCATGCCGGTCCCCCTAGCGTCGCGATGACGTCGCCTGCCTTGACGGGGCTGCCATCAGGTCTTTGCTGCTCCATCTGGATGCGCGGTTCGACGAGCGTGAATGCGAGATGCGCCAGATCGAGTCCCGCAACGACGCCGGCTTGGCGAGCGGTGAGCGTGGCGCGCGCGCGCGCATCCCTCGGTACGATAGCCTCTGTCGTCAGGTCACCCAGGCGTCCGAAGTCTTCCAGAAGGGCCGTCCGCACCAAGGGCTCGACGATGATCCGGGGCAGGAGAGATACAGCGGTCATGGCACATGCCTCGCGTACGTTCACTTGACGGCCAGCATCCGCTCCACGGCGCGCCGCGCCCTCTCGGCAATCGCGGGATCGATGGTGATGGGCTCCCGCATCGTCTCGAGCGCTGTACGAATCTTCGGCAGCGTGATCCGCTTCATGTGCGGACACAGATTGCACGGACGAAGAAAGGCGATGTCGGGATTGGCCGCCGCGATGTTGTCGCTCATGGAGCATTCGGTCACGAGCACGACGCGAGGTGGCTTGTTCGCATCGACATAGGCGCTCATTGCTGCCGTAGAGCCCGAGAAATCCGCTTCTGCTACGACGTCCGGTGGGCATTCCGGATGAGTGAGCACGACCACGCCCGGATATGCGTCCCGCACTTCGCGGATGTCTTCGGGCGTGAACTGGGCGTGGACCTCGCAGTGACCTGCCCAGGTGATGATCTCGACGTCGGTTTCCGCCGCCACGTTCTTCGCCAAGTACTCGTCGGGGATCATGATGACTTTCTCGACGCCGAGCGACTCGACTACTTGCTTGGCGTTTCCGGAGGTGCAGCAGATATCCGACGCGGCCTTCACAGCGGCCGAGGTGTTGACGTAGGTCACGACCGGTACGCCGGGATAACGTTGCCGAAGTCGTGCAACGTCCGCTGGCGTGATCGAGTCGGCTAGTGAGCAGCCCGCCGCAACGTCGGGAGTAAGCACTATCTTCGATGGATTGAGGAGCTTCGCCGTCTCAGCCATGAAGTGTACGCCGGCGAGCACGATGACGGAAGCGTCGACCCGCATGGCCTCGCGGGCGAGCGCAAGGCTGTCGCCGACAATGTCGGCCACACAATGGAAGATCTCGGGCGTCTGGTAGTTGTGCGCGAGGATTACGGCATTGCGCTCGCGCTTCAGCCTCAGGATCGCATCGATATCCGACGCGTATGCCGGCCATTCCATTGGCAGGATGACATCCCGCACACGCTCGTAGAGCTCCGCCGTCCGGCTGATGGTGCCAACGTCTATCATCTCACACACCACATATGCTCACATTGAGCATTTCTAGCGATGAAAACGTCGACCTCTTACGGTCGACACTCGCTTTGTGACTCGCTTGGGTGGCGAATGTCAAGCGATGAAATGATGGACACCGACGCGACGGTGCGAACTAGCGTGTCCGCGCGAGCGGAAGCTTGGTGCCTGTGAAGGCGCGTTCGAGCACGATCTGCTTGCTGAAGCGAAACAATCTCGCGGGTCGACCACCAGTCTCGGATGACATCTCTCCCGTCTCCTCGATCAGATCCTGCTGCTCGAGAGAGCGCCGGAAGTTCTGCTTGTGCAGCAACTGGCCCGAGATGCCCTCGACGGCCTGCTGGAGCTGAAGGAGCGTGAAGGTTTCGGGCATCAGCTCGAAGATGACAGGGCGATACTTGATCTTTGCGCGCAGACGCGCGACTCCCGTTGCCAGAATTCTTCGATGATCGTGCAGCATTGGCTCACCCGCTATCGGCGTCGCTTCTGCGGCACTCTTGGTGAGTGCTTCTGGCACTTGGCCGGCTTCATAAAGCAATTCATAGCGCTGAAGGACCAATTCCGCGTTCCACGGATGTCCGCCTTGCCCAAACACGACGTCGATCCGTTGTGCGCGCTCGGTTTGGGTTGCCTTGTCGCTCGCCTGCCTGACCCAGCCACGTAGCCGCGGTACGATAAGTTTTTCGATGAGCTTCCCATCTGACTGGCGCAGGTCCTCCCAAGGAAAGTAGCGATACCAGCTCCGCCAGGTGGCGGCGTATCGTCGTGATGCGCTGGCTTCGCGCGTCAGACCCAGATAGCTGATCGAGATGATCCGCCGATCGGTGTTGCCGTCGGTGCGATCCCGATCGGCGAACGTATAGAGCTGCTCCATGTAGCCGACGGGATGATGTGTTTGCCGCTCAACCCAAGTGCGTAGGCTCGACTGCAGCGAGCGATCACCTGATCCGAAAGGGCCGGAAGGCAGCGAGCGACCATCGTTGATCGTCAGGACGCGAGGCTCGTCGTCGCTCACGGCAGCGAGCACGGCGATCAGCTCCGGCGAGGCAAAGCCGTCACGTTCGTGCGCCGGTAAGCGCTGTTTCCTGGCCTTGTCATTGCGAGGTGGAGGTGCGCGCATTTTCGAAACCGGGCGAATGCAGATTGTTGCGATGATACTTCAATTGTGGCCGTTGGGTTTACTCTCGCGTTCTTATAAGGCTAAGAGGCAAAGCCGACATTTTTGGCGTTCGAGCGTCGAGAAATCCTGGGTCCCTCTTGCGCCCTGGCCGTGTGGACTGTTGATCAGTCGAGAAACAGGCAGGGCGCTACCGGTAGGTGGCTTGAACGGCTTCTGCCGCGCGGGAAGGATCGACGAGCCGGTATGGCCCGTAACGGCACACCCGAGCCGGCCATCGAACCAATAATAGGTGACGACATCGCCATCCCGACGGCGTTGTGAGAGCCTTTTGCGAAGGCGCGATAGGCAGCCATAGCATCGATGTCAGACGACGATCGACGAGATCGCCGAGCGCGCCGATATCTCCAAGCCTAGCTTCTTTGACGACTACTTGATGGTGTAGCGGGCGGTCAGTGCATCGCCATGATCGTCCTTGCCGCTGACGACGACGATCGCGCCCGAGCCAACCGGCGCGTTGAGCTTGCCGACCAGCTTCTTGTTCTCGATGTCGACCAGGGACACTGTGGTGCTCTTTCCTCCCTGCTGAACGATCGCGCGCAGGCTGACGCCTTTCGAGCTGTGCACCTTGCCATGATCGATGATGTAGACGGTCAACTCGCTGGGCGTGACGACGAGCTCCAATTCGTGACCCGCTTTTCCGGCAAGCATCCCGCCGTTTGGGCCCGCCTTCTGCGCGAGCGCAGCGGGGATGAGCATCACCGTGAACAGGAGTGTCAGGATCATTTTCATTGTCTTCTCCATGTGGTTGGAAAGTTCGCTTTTGTCAGAAGGCCTCGGTCATTCCGCTCGGCGCGCTCGATGCCGCGCCTGACGAGCCGCGATCTGCCGCACGAGCCTCGGCAATGCGCTGAAGTGGCTTCTCGCCGAAGCGGAGGAACATCAGAGGCGTGAGGATGGTATCGATAAGTGTTGCGCTGATGAGGCCGCCGAAGATCGTCACGGCCACGGGATGGAGTATCTCGCGCCCCGGCTCGCCTGCGCCGAACAGAAGCGGCACGAGCGCCAGACCGGCGGCGAGTGCCGTCATGAGCACTGGGCTCAAGCGCTCGAGACTTCCGCGCACGACAAGATCGCGCCCGAATTTCTCTCCCTCGAGCAAAGCGAGGTTGATGTAGTGGCTGATCTTCAGGATGCCATTGCGGGCCGTGATGCCGGCAAGCGTGATGAAGCCGATCATCGAGGCGACGGAAAGCGGCTGGCCGGCGAGCCAGAGTGCTATGACACTGCCGATGAGCCCAAGTGGGATGTTGGCAAGGATGATCGCGGCGAGCACCGGCGACTGGTAGCGCTGGTACAGGACCATGAAGATCAGGGCGAGTGATACGAGCGAGAGAATGCCGATGACCAGCGCGGCCTCTTCCTGTGCCTTGAAGGTCCCCTCGAGCTCCGTGACGTAGCCGCGTGGCAACGACGTCTCGGACACGATGCGTCGCACATCGGCGACGATCGCGGCCATATCCCGCTGGCCGTCGCCGTTTGCCGACACGACAATGCGTCGCTGGCCATTCTCGCGCAGGATCTGATTGGGCCCGTCACCCTCCTCGATCGTCGCGAGCTTGCGCAAGGGTACGAAGCCCAGAGGCGTAGAGACGAGGAGATCTTCGAGCCCGGTCGTAGAACGATTGGCATCAGAGATGCGCATCACGACATCGAAGCGGCGATTTCCTTCGACGATCTGCGAGACATCGCGCCCGCTCGACAGGCCTTCGAGTGCCTCCGTCAGCGCGGCCGGCGTTATGCCGTAGAGAGAGGCACGCTCGTAGTCCGGCGTCACCTTGAGCTGCGGGATGAGGACCTGCTTCTCGACTTGGAGATCGACAAGGCCAGGAACGACTTGCAGTCGCGTCCGCAGCAGTGACGCGAGCGTGCGCAGCGTATCGAGATCCTCGCCGTAGATCTTGACGGCAAGCTGCGCGCGGACTCCGGACAGCATGTGATCCAGCCGATGAGCAATGGGCTGACCGATGGCGACCGACATCGGGAGCACTTCCAAGCGCCGGCGGATATCGTTGTAGACCGCCTCCTTCGGCCGCTCCGAACGTGCCAGGTCCACATCGAGCTCGGAATTGTGGACGCCCTCCGCGTGCTCATCGAGCTCGGCACGTCCCGTGCGCCGACCGACGGTTTTCACTTCTGGAACCTGCATGACGAGACGCTCGGCGATCTGACCCAGCCGATCGGACTCGGCGAGCGAGATGCCGGGATTGAACTGCAGATTGACGAGCAGCGTGCCCTCATTGAATGGCGGCAGGAATGCGCGCGGCAGAAGCACCGCGCCGATGACCGCAACAATCACGCCTGCACCGATGACCGACACGACCGTGCGCCCGTGTGCGAAAGTCCAGTCGAGCAGCGCTCGATTGCCGGCTTTGAGCTGGCGCACGACGAACGTGTCCTGCTCATGTGCACTCGCCGACCCTGTGAGGAAATAGTACGCGAGGACGGGCGTCAGCGTGATCGACGTCACCAGAGACGCCATGATGGAGACGATGTAAGCGATGCCGAGCGGCGTAAACAGGCGCCCCTCGATACCGGACAACGCGAACAAGGGTACGAACACGAGCACGATGATCAGCGTCGCGTAGAAGATGCCCGAGCGCACTTCGTGGCTCGCCGCCGCTACAACTTGAAGTATCGGTTTGGGATCGGGCTTCGATCGGTTCTCCCTGAGACGGCGCATGATGTTCTCGATGCCGACCACGGCATCGTCGACGAGCTCGCCGATCGCGATGGCAAAGCCGCCGAGCGTCATCGTGTTGATGGAGAGTCCGAAGTATTTGAAGACGAGGATGGTCATCAGAATCGATACGGGGATCGCCGTCAGCGCAATCAGCGTCGCGCGTATGTTGAGAAGAAACAGCATGAGGATCACGGCGACGACCACGGCGGCCTCCACCAGTACGCTCTTGACGTTGCTGATGGAGGTTTCGATGAAGGTCGCCTGACGGAACTGGATCTGGTCCGCCTTCACGCCTGCCGGCAGAGTTCTCTGGATGTCCGCGAGCTGCTTCTCGATGAGCTTGGTGACGGCGACCGTGTCGGCAGTTGGCTGCTTCTGCACACCGATGATGACAGCTTTTTCGGCCATGTAGCCGGCATCGCCACGCTTGGGCCGGGGTGCGAAGTCGACATCCGCCACCTGCCGCAGCAAGGTATTCTGCCCCTGCCGCGACACGACGACCACGTTGCGGAGATCCTCCAATCTCTGCGTGAGGCCAATGTTGCGGATCAGGTACTCGCGGGCGTGCTGATCGACAAAGCCGCCACCGGTGTTGCCGCCGAACTGACGGACCGCGGCCTCGATCTGCTGCGGCGTGATATCCAGCTGGTTCATCATCTGGATATTGGGGATGATGCGATACTGGCGAACTTCGCCCCCGATCGGTATTACCTGCGACACGCCGGGTATGGTGAGGAGCTGCGGACGGATCACAAAGTCCGCGATCTCCCGCAGCTCCATAGCGGCGTTGCCATTCTGTCCTGTGACCGCGATGAGCATGATCTCGCCCATGATCGATGAGATCGGGCCCATCTGCGGCTGAACGTTCGCCGGCAATCGGCTTTGGACGAGGGACAGTCTCTCGGCCACCTGCTGGCGCGCACGAAAGATCTCGGTGTCCCAGCCGAACTCGACATAGACGATGGAGAGGCCGACACCGGATACCGAGCGCACGCGCGTCGCGCCCGGCATCCCGTTCATCGCGGTTTCGATTGGATAGGTGACGAGCTGCTCGACCTCCTGCGGTGCGAGACCGTGCGCCTCGCTCATGAGCACGACCGTCGGACGATTGAGGTCGGGGAACACGTCGACCGGCAGCCGCGGCAGCACGAAGCTGCCATAGACAATCAGGATGAACGAGGCGGCGAGAACGAAGAGCCTGTTCTTCAGGCTTTGCGTGACGAGAAAGTTGAACACGTGATGCCCCTCCCGTCAGCGCACTTGATTGACGAGCTGAGCGCCTTGGACGACGATCTTGTCGCCTCCAGTGACGCCGGCGAGGATCAACACGGATCCCGCATCGAATGGCTCGAAGCGAATGGGCTTTGGCTGGAACACCTCGGGTTCCTTGTGGCTGAAGACCACCATCTGGCCATTCGGCGCCTGAGCTACAGCCGCACGCGGCAAGATGATGCCCGTGACCGGTGCGCCAGCGCGCCCTGTTATCGTGACAGGCGTGCCGACGTTCAAAGCCGGATTTGGGTCGAGCACCTCGAACGAGAGCAACGAGTATTGCTGCTGGAGCGATCGGCTCCTGCCGACAAAGCGCAGGCGGGATTTCACATTGTCGCCGCTGACGGATATGGCGCCATCGATCTCCTCACCATTGAGCTGGTCGAAGGCGAGCGCCTCCACCATCAGACTCTTGGGATCGACGATCGTAAAGAGCGCATCCGATTGCGAGACAACCTGGCCAGCGACAACGCGAACGGCGGTGATGACGCCATCGACAGGCGCGCGCAGCTCCTCCGGCTGAATGCGTGCAGCGAGCAGCTCCTGCCGGCGCTTGAGATAGCCCTCGAGCTGGATGCGGGTTTCGTCCACGAGTGCTGGCGCGACGACATTGCTACGCAGTAGGCTCTCCTGGCGTGAGAGCTTGGTCCGCGCGAGTGCGATCTGCTGGTCCAGCTCGCCGAGTGTCTGCGTCATGTCCGACGCATCCTTGGAAATGAAGGACGGCGCGACGCTGCCCATCACGTCGCCGGCTTTCACGCTCGTTCCAATCAGAAGGACGCCCTCGCGTGGCGGAATGAAGCGCCCCTGGATCGTGCTCTGGACGACGCCGCTCCGATTGGGATTGGCGACGATGCGCCCAGCAAAGCGGACCGTGCGCGTGGTCGTTTCCGGCGCCAGGACGCGCGTGCGGATCTCGAGAAGTCGCTGTGATGGTTTCGGGAGGAAGATGCTGCCGTCGGGTTGCCGCTGTGGCGCATTGCCATTCGTGCCTGCACCGGCAGCCGGGCCATGATTGTGCCCTGGATCCGCTAGCGCCACAGTCGACCCGATGACGATGCCGCCGAGCAACAGCACGGCAGCTGCGAGGCTGCGTCGGCGGCCATTGAGGAGCAATCCCAGACCCACGATGCCGAGCGCGCCGCCGCCGGCCCAGCCGAGTAGTTTCGCCGTTGGCGCCAGATGGTCCTTCAAGTGCGCCCAAACAGTATGATCGAAGCCCAATGAACCAGAGTTCGACGAGGGGATGCTGAGCGATCCGACGAGTAGATCCGTGCTTGTGCCATCCGTGATGCTTACGAGTACTTCGTGGCCACCTGCACTCCTGAGTTTGGGTGACACGACTTCGTAGGTTCCGTTCTTCTGCAACTCAGCCTGCATCGGAACGCCATCGACGGTCACTTCGAGCGTCGCCGATGTTACGGGCGCATTGTCGGCAAAGCGGTCGAGATAGATCACGAGAACCTCGCCCTCGAGGATGCCGACGAGCTGATAGCTCTCGGACATCGCCGTCACGCGCGGCAAAGTCGGGCTGGATGTGGTGTTCGCTGCAGGGCCGTGGTCGTGGCCCTCGTGAGCCCGCGCCCACTGGCCAGCCTGCAACTGAAGAACGAGTGCGACGGCAAGCACGCCACATGCGTATGCGAGCGTGCGGAGACGCACGGCACGACCAAAATTGATCATGAGAAGTATCCGTTCAGAAGGTCATCAGGCCTGCTGGCCTGGGGCGACTCAGATCTGAACGGTGGTTCTAGGTGGCCTGTCGAGGGAGGACGGCAACGAGCTCTGGCGGCCGTAGTTGGGCGTATAGAAACGCTCGGCCTCCAAGAGAGAAGGCGACGTCATGCTGCTCGTCGTCAGGACGGCGGTACCAACATGGCACTGCAAGTCGGCGCAGCAGGGATGCGTGGCTTTGTTGACGTCGCGCTCTGAGATTGGAGCCTGGCTGTCGTGATGGCGGTTAGACGCCTCGACGTCTGCGACGGAAACAGAAACACGCTCGCCAGCGTGCGTGTGGTGCGTTCCTTCGGAAGCATGAGCCATGCTGCCCAGGGTCGCTACAAGCGCGAAGAGGAGGGCCATAGCCTGCGCTACGAGCCGTCCACCACGAGTATGTCGCACCAATCGCCGCATCGACACCTTGAGCTAGAACCGAAGGGCGAGAATGCACTGCGGCAAGCCATTGAGCAACTAAGGCTAGTCTCGCTTTATGGCAAGAGTGGGCAATTCGGTGAGACTTTATCGGACAGGCGCGCCCAAGGGCGAGAGCTTCTTGATCTGTCCGAAATTGGCTAGTGGCGGATGCGGGTCTTGGTGGCCGCGAGCTTAAGGCTAAGTGTCGTGATCTCGGCCGGTCCGGCAATCTGCTCATTCCCGGTGACAGGTTCGAGACGTGTAGTGCCGTCCGTTCCACCAACTAACACCGCCGGCTTTTGAGGTCCTGTCTCGGAGCGATAGGTTCCTTCGAGTAGCGGCGCCTTGCCGGCCTGAATCGCCACTACGCTCCAGACGAAGACATGCTTGCCGACCGGAAATGCACCCGACTTGGTGCTCGCCAGGCCAGAATAGTCGCTGGACATTCCAGCGAGCGTTTTGAAATCACACGACAGCTCCGCAGTGCTTCCGGGCTTATTGGCGGCACTGGAAACAGTGCAGGTCAAAGTTCCGGAGGCGGTAACGGTTGGCTGTGTGGATCCGGGACTGCTCGCAACACACGCCAGTAAGGTAGCGCCTCCAATCGAAAGAACGTGCTTCATGACGTCAGCCTTTCGAGACGGCTACATTTGATAACGACGTTTGCACTCGAAAGCATCGGATGGTCGGCTTCACTTCGTGCCGCCGCGGCCTTTCTGATCGCGAGGATTGCGTTCGGGGTTGGCGGCCTTCGCCAGTTCATCATGGGCCTGCTTTCTCTCGGCTTCCGCTGCCTGTAGCAATTCGCTCAGCTTCGTGCAGTCGCTGTGGTCTGCCTTCCGGGACGCAATCATGCGCTTGAGCATATCGGCGCGAGCCGAGGCCACGTTGAATTGCCGATGAAGCACCTGCACTGGCGTCAGACGCTCGTCTTCTGCAACTCCCATCACGACTGTCCGCCCCGCGCGAGCATTTCGTCACGCTGACGTTCGAGGCTTCGCATCGAAAGTTCGAGCTGGCGCACGACGCGGCCAAGGAGCGGGTCTTTCGTCGCGTCCTTCTCAGCAAGCTGAGCCAGACGGCGGCGATTGTATTCGATGAGGCTGTTGGCAGCGTCGATCGTAAAGCGGGTCATTGCGTGAACCTCTTTGTGGGGAGTGGAACCTCTCATTCAACGCACCCTCGACCGCTGAGTTCCCGCTCTTGATCCGATGTTTCGGCGCTCTGCCGGCCGACGCCCTTCGGGCATCACAGGACGCGCGATTGATCGTGGTGCTGCAGCGTCTGAAACGGTTGACTTCTCCACGTCCGGGACTGCTCAATTGTGGGCCACGAAACGGATCGCGACATGTGCCGTAAGACTCCGGAAATACCTAAGCATTGCACTGCATTTGTCTCGATCTCTCAGGCAATATATCAATAACGGAGCGGACCTAATATTCAGATGTGCCCGTAATTGCCTATATGAATAGTAATTCATCTTGAAATATAACACTTATTCCGCGACGGAATCTCTGCGCGCGCATCGTTCTTCTTTGACTACGCGTTACTGCATCGAGGCACATCTAGTGCCAGTCAGGAGGAAACAGATGAAACGCACGCTTATCGCAGCGTTGGCTGGCGGCTTCGTCGCCCTTGCGGCGGGCGCACTTCCAGCCTCTGCGGCCCCCGCCCTCCCTGCCCCTCCGGTCGCCAAGAGCGAGGTCGGCCAGGTGGAGCAGGTCAGGCATCGCCGCTGGCACCGCCATAGGCACTACGGTCATCGGCGCTACGGCCATCGCCACTATCGTTGGCGTCACCGTCACGCCTATCGCGGCTACTATTGGGGTCCGCGCATTTACTTCGGTATTGGCCCCCGTTGGCATCGCCGTCACTGGCACCACCGACGGTATTGGTAGAAAATAGCTGGTGCCTCAGCGGCGCGCGGAGAAGCCATCAACCGCGCGCCGCTCAATCATTTCATGAGCTGCCGAAATAACATTTGTTAAGTCAGGCGAGCGGGCCCACGCGCACCGCAGGTGTATTCTCTGATCTGGATTTGTGCTGCCGCGTCATTCATGCAATCGGCGTTCAAAGCCTTTAGTGGGCCTCAATAGCGCTGCGTATGCACACTCGGCGATGTGCACGTCGCCAAGGAACGGGTGGGCATTCGGGGGATTGCCTGCCCGTTCCGCCTGCTATTTGCAGTTCTTGCGCGATTTATCGGGTGTGATGTCTTCCCGCTCTTCCTGGCCCTTGGCCGCCAGCTCATCGAGCGCCTTCCGTATTAGATACGGAAGATCATCAGGAGCGACGTAAGTCTTCCTGAGCGGCTTGCCGAATATGCTGATGTGTGTCTTGTTCATGCCGGACTAACATATGAGTTGGCCCGCCGTTCCACCTGGATGTTCAAAACAATTTTCTGTGGCTTTTACGGCTCGTTAGCTTATCGATTTGCTGAGTTCAGAATGTCCAGACTCGACTATCTACGTGCTTCACGGAAACCTTTCCGAGAAGCACCTTCGTCGCGCATCAGCTCTCGTGAGAAAACGCTCCCGAAAGTGGCTGAACGCCACCTTCGAGAGCGACGCATCGGACGCTACTCACTCCCCGTCTCCCCCCGCCTAGAACTTGCGCATGAGCACGATGCCATCGTCGTAGATGCGCACGTCCACGTCGCCGTTCGCCATGTCTGCCACGAGCGCCGAAAACTCCGCTGCCGTGAAGTGCCGCTCGGCGAGTCTCAGCACCGCTTCGCGCTTCCGAGACTCCACCTCCGACACTTGAGATCGCGGATGAAAGCCCATCTTGCTTTTATGCGGATCGTAGGCGCTCATCGCGGACCTCGCTTCGCTCATCGGAAGCAGGAGGCGACGGTTCGTTATAAACCAACCACCGCCTCCGCTTACCGTGCCGCGATAACGACCTGGCGACTCTTTGGTTCCGCGGCTTTACGTGTCGACAGTTGGGTGTGGGCGTTCGCCGCTGGATACGCCAAAGAGTTGGTTGTCGTGTTTGCTCGAGCAGGTCATGTGCCGTTCCATTTCCACCTAAAGCAGTGGGCTTTATCCGGCAGAAAATGACCTTCGACGAATGGCGCTGGAATTGCCGACGGAATGTCGTGCCTATCGACATCGCGGTTTATTCGTCAGGAACAACTCGCGCATTGGCGCGTTCGCGCTGCAAGTCAGGGATTTTCTACAATCGCGTTCGATCCCGGCGCCGCCGAGTGATGGACACTTCCCGGGTGTCCATCGTTCGGTGCCTGTAAAGGGCCCCGCTGCAAAGGTCCGCCCTGGAAGCCCTTACCCGATCTTGTTGCCGTGCCCTGTTTGCGGAAGGCCGCCGAAGCGTGAAGGGTACTTGAGCTGCACCGCCCGAACGCCTGTGTCACGTACCCGGGCAACATCGTCGCTATCGTTGCGAGCGGCGTTCATGATCGCATCGGCCAAGTCATCGCGCGCCTGCGCGTGCTCGGCTGGTGTGAACTTGTCGGCGATCGATGCCCAAGCCTCGTCGAAGGCTTGCGTCACGACATTCAGTACTTCCGGCCCGAAGGCTGCACCCTCGTTAATACGCGGTGGACGCATGATATCCCCCGTCACAATAACCGAACGCGCCCTAATGTGGTGATCGGGCGGGCGAATGCAATGGGGATCTGCCCGACTCCGCAATAGGTGCGCCCTCGAGGCGGAAACTATCGACCGGAACATTCGGGAACGCTCTGCCGGACGCCAGTTAATCCAGGGAACGCAAACAGCCGTCGTAAGCACGGGCGACAATTCCGGCTCCCATATAAGAAGCCCGGCGAGCCGAGGGGACGCGCTCACCGGGCTTGGGAACGTCCGCAAGACGGGGGGGCGTGCGGTACGTTCGCTGGGTTAACAGACGAGCGAGCACAAGGTTCCGTTGCTCAAGCGCGCAATTCTTCGCCTCCGCGCGTCTCGCCATTGTCCGACTTCTGTTCCAGCCGCTTGATGATGATTTCACACCATGCCTGCAACGTGCGGAGGTGCTGTTCGGCCTCTCTAGGCTGAAACGCGTCGACGGCGGTAGCGGCATCCAGCAACGCTGCGCGCGCTATCTCGAAATCCTCAGCAATAGTCTTCATGACTATCCTCGTTGATACGGTCCCCCTCTCAGTCGATTGAAACCTGCCGTTGAGTTCGGCACGGCCGCGGCCGTGGCGGCCGCCTGCTTCGTATTAGACGGATCGTGCGCTCTCGTTCCGCGTGCAGAGCGCAAAACGGGAGTTAGGCTTAAGGACTGGTTGCCACCATTTTCAGAGACGCAGTAGGCATGAACCTTTCGGCAGTGCAGCGCGTTTATGCTGCACCAGCGACACCCAGGACACGAGTTCTCATCGTGAATGAAGAAGTTACGCAACTGCGGCGAGCGCTCGACAGCGCCATGTACTCCCTGGAGCAAATCAAGCGCAGGGCCGTGAGCGGCGCCACGTCCGAAACATCCGATTGGGATTGCCTGGTCATCGCCGAAGCGGCCGAGGCTGCGATCGAGCGCATTGCCGAGCACGTCAGCAAGCCTACGAGTCCGGCCATTCATCCTGCGATTCAAAACGAAGCAAGGTATCGCGGGACCGTCAGCGTCTGATTGGCCATGACGGCTCCACGCGACGCGATCTCCCACAGTCAGTTTGACGACGAAACGCGCGAGATGCTGCTCGCGGTCTATGACCGTCTCCAGCGCGACTACGGAATGGACGAGGCGCGCGCGATTGCCGTCGTAGACCGCATACTGGAACTCGCCGACGCGGGCGAACGGTCATACGCCATAATTCTGCAAAAGGCCGCACCGACAGCATCGCAGCGCAGATAGCGCGGCATCTGAGCCGCACAATCACGCTGACAGTAGCTCTCGATAGAGGCCGGAGCGCGCCGCGAGCTCTGCGGACGAGCCATCCTGGAGCAGGCGACCACCTCCGATCACCAGGATGCGGTCGAATTGTCGAACCGTTGAGATCCTGTGTGCGATAGCGATCACCGTCCGCCCTCGCATCAGGCGCGCAAGAGCTTCGCGGACGGCCTCCTCGGATTTCGTATCCAGGGCTGATGTGGCCTCGTCGAGCAGCAGCAGGGGCGCATCCTTCAGGAAGGCCCGCGCGAGCGCTATGCGCTGCCGCTGACCGCCAGAGAGACGGGCACCGCGATCGCCGACCAATGTGTCGAGGCCAAGCGGCAGGTCGTTGATGAAGTCGCAGCGCGCGGCTGCTGCTGCTTCACGCACCTGCTCATCGGTGGCGTCGGGCCGGGCGTACCGTATGTTCTCCTTGAGCGATCGGTGAAAAAGGGACGTATCCTGCGGCACGACGGCAATGGCGTCTCGCAGAGACTGCTGTGTCACTGTCGTGATGTCCTGGCCGCCGATCAGGATGCGGCCGCCATCGACGTCGTAGAAGCGCTGAAGAAGGGCGAAGATCGAGGTCTTGCCGCCGCCGGACGGACCGACGAGCCCGACCTTCTGGCCCGCCTTGATCTCGAAGTCCAAGTTGTCGAAGAGCTGCGGGCAGTCGGGATAGGCAAAGTCCACTTGATCGAAGCGGACGCTGATGCCTGCCGGCACCAGCGGCCGCGCGGCTGGATGGTCGCGCATCTCGTGCGGCACGAGCAGCTTCTGCAGCGCCTCGGAGAAGCGCGCCGTGTGCTGCGTCACATCGACAAGGGCGATGGCGAGGTCACGTGTCGCATGAAGAACCGACAAACCGAGCGTGCAGACCAGGATCACGTCGCCGGTCGTCGCTTGGCCATGCTGCCAGAGTAGAAGCGCCCACGCGAGCAGGCCGATAGTCAGGACGACAGTCACGACGGCGTGCGCGATGCGCAGATACTCGAGGTAGCGCAGACTCCGCTCGCGCGCGGCCATTTCCCGCTTCACAGTCCTATCGAAGCGGCGATACTCGCGCGTCATGCCGCCGAATGCCTTGACGATAGCGACGTTGCCGACGACGTCCGTGAGCTCACCGTCGACGGTTGCAGCGTGGTGTGCGAAGGCGTGATGCAGCGTCGTACCGGCCGCAGCCCAGCGGAACATGACGACGATCACAATTCCGGCGACAACGATCAGAGCTGCAGCCATTCCGAGACTTACCGTTCCGACAAGCACGATGGCGCATAACGTTGCGAGGCATGGAGGCAGGACGTTCCATGCGAGCATATTCTCGACCGTGAACATGGCTTGTGAGGCGGCGCTGACGCGGGACGTCAGCGTACCGGGCGAGGCGCCTGCAAAATAGCTCGGTGCGTGCCCCATGAGATGGCGAAAGAGGTCGCGGCGCACGTCGCCGGTCACTTTCACGAACGTACGGTTGGCAATCCAGGTGGCGATGCGCCACAGGAAATTGTCGCCGGCGATGAAGGCAACGAGCAGCGTGAAAGCCATCCACACGCCGACGGCAGCGGTGCTTGGATTGGACAACGCGTCGACCATCAGCTTCACGGCATACTGGGTGAAGATCGAGCACATGACGGCCGCAATGACCGCGACGAGAATGACGGCGTGGGCTTTGCGCCGGCCGAGAGCGTAGCGCATGAAGAAAGCCGCTGGGCGACCGGCATATCCCGCAAGATCGTCCACGGCTGCGGCTCCGCTGGTTGAGCGCTGCTTCATTTCAAACGCAGCTCCGTCAGTTCAGTTCATTTTCCGGGGCGGTCTCGGGCATCGCGGCGAGCACAGCTATGAACGCTGCAACCGCCGCGATGGCCAGGCCGAGGAACGCAACCGGCGCCCCGAACCGCGTGGCTAGATAACCGGCTACGGTCGTGCTCAAGGCAGCGCCAATGCCGGTTGCACTGGCCGTGATGCCCTGGGTCAGATTGAAGCGCCCGGTGCCGCGCGAGATATCGGCAAGCGAGAGCGGGACCAGAACACCGAGGACGGCGGCGCAAATGCCGTCGAGTACCTGCGCGGCGACCACGATCGTGGGGTCGTTCGTCGTCGCGAGCAGCACTGCCCGAGCCGGAAGCGCGGCGAAGCCGACGAGCAGGAGCGGGCGACGTCCCTTCTCCACGGCGAGCCGACCCACGGCCGGCGCCATCAGCGCCACGATCGCTTGTGGAACGATGATGCAGAGCGCAATCAGGACGCTGGCCCATTCGCCGGCGCGTACCGTCATCTCGGTGCCGACGAGCGGCAACATGGCGGCGTTGGCGGCATGGAAGAGAAAGATGCACAGCGTCAGAATGATCAGCGAGCGGTTGCGCAGCAATGCGCCGATCTCGATGGGTGAGCCGTCGGACTGACGCGCAAGACCACCATCTGCACGTACCGGATCGATCTCTCGCGCGCTGATCTGGGACAGCGCAATGATCGTTGGGATGGCGAGCACCGCAGTGACGAAAAATACGGCCTGCGGCGAGATCGCGTAGCCGATGGCGCCCATTGCTCCCGCGGCAACGCCATTGCCGATAGATCCGAAGCGCGCGTTGCGGCCGAGCCGCGGGCCGACGGCAGCGTGGCCGACGAGACCGAGCGTAATCGCGGCGATCGCCGGTCCAAGAACAGAGCTCGAGGCAACGTGCAGGAGTTTTGCCGCCAGAATACCGAGAAAGTTCGGTGCGATCGCGATGAGCAGAGCACTCACGCCGATACCGGCGACGGCCACCATCGCAGCGGCACGCTTCGACGGCACGGCGTCGACGAGCCATCCGCCCGGTAATTGGCTCAGCAGGCCGGCAAGACTCCCGATTGCCAAGACGAGACCGATGTCGGCCTGATTCCACTTCTGCGTCGTGAGGTAGATCGCGAGGAATGGGCCGAAGCCTGTCTGTATATCGGCCACCAGAAAAGTGAACCAGTCGAGGCCGCGCTCGCTCTTTGAGGAAGCAGGGGGCACCGGCGCCTCTCGGGAGCACCTGGAGGGGGAGAAGACATGTGCGAGCCGAACGCGTGGTCTGCATCGTGGTTCCGCCGAGCTACCCTCAGTCGCGCGGCGCTGTCTCTGCTTTCACGATGTAGGGTGGCTCACCGGCGGTGTAGTCGCGTGCAGCCTGAATCTGCTCGCCGGAGACTTCGACCAAGATCCTGCTGTCAGCAAACCGGAAAGCTGCCCGCTCGACGGCGATCTTGCGTGTTCCAATTCCGAGAAAGCCGCCGAATTCCACGACAAAGGCATGTACCTGCCCGTCGCCATCGATGAGTACATCGATGATGCGTCCGCGCTCGACGCCCTTGGGTGGCGTCACGTCCCGGCCGAGAACGCTCGCGAGCCGGGCCTGGAATTGGACGGGTTCCGGCTGGCTCTGGGCCGCACCGGAGTGAGTGAAGATCGCTGCGGTTACAATGGCAGCACATACGGATCGTGCGACGAATGGGAGCTCGGTCATTTTCACCTCCCGCAAAGCGGCCTATTCGCACGGCTCACGGAGCAACGACCGAATCGATTGGGCGGTTCCCGCGTCCGAGGAATTTTCGTGCCCATCGCTCGTGGCGATCGAAGGGCCGTTGCGGGGCGATGAGATGGCTGCGCGCTTCGAGAAAGCAGATGTGGTTTTCGAGCAAATAAGACAAGTAATGCAAGGCGATGCGGCATGCTGCCTCATGATGCGGCAGACAGCCCTGTATTCGCGGGCCCCCCGTCGCTTGCGAACATCATGTCGCGAGAAGTGATCGTGCGTTGCCGCGGAACCGCCCGCGTTACACAGCGTTATTCGCGAGGATCTCAGACTGCGGACGGCGTTTGGCATCGCGGTCCCAGGTCGCATGGCCTGTGCGAAATCGAAACGGAGCAACGCACCCTATGAAGATTGCCCAGGTAGCTCCTTTGATGGAGAGCGTACCCCCGCGGCTCTACGGTGGCAGCGAGAGAATCGTTTCCTACCTCACCGAGGCGCTGGTGGCAGAAGGGCACGACGTGACGCTCTTTGCCAGTGGCGACTCGATCACGGCAGCAAAACTCGATGCGTGCAGCCCGCAGGCACTCCGGCTGTGTCACGGTGTGCTCGACCCCATCCCGCACTACATGATGATGCTCGACAAGGTGCGGCGGCGCGCGCACGAGTTCGACATCATCCATTTCCATATCGACCAGTTCCAGTATCCACTCTTCCGTGATCTCAGTCATCGCGCCGTCACGACCCTGCACGGACGTCAGGATCTGCCGGATCTCTACCCGCTCTATATGCACTTCAAGGAAATGCCGCTCATTTCCATCTCGAATGCACAGCGCGCGCCGGTACCGGATGCTTCATTCGTCGCGACCGTGCAGCATGGGCTGCCCGTCGATCTCTTGCCGCGTTCGCTACACAGCCAGGGCGGCTACCTCGCCTTCCTTGGCAGGATCTCACCCGAAAAAAGGGCCGACCGCGCGATCCGCATTGCGCGCGCCGTTGGCCTGCCGCTGAAGATCGCCGCCAAAGTGGACAAGGTCGACACCGAATACTTCCGCGAGAAGATCGAGCCGATGCTCGCCTCGGCGGATGTCGAATTCGTCGGCGAGATCAACGAGCGTCAGAAGGCGCGTTTCCTCGGCGATGCCCGCGCACTTCTCTTTCCGATCGACTGGCCGGAGCCGTTCGGTCTTGTCATGATCGAAGCCATGGCGTGCGGCACACCGGTACTGGCCTTCAAGCGCGGCTCCGTGCCCGAGGTCATCGAAGATGGCGTAACCGGCTTCATCGTAGAGGATGAGGACGAAGCCGTCCGCAAGATGGGCGCGCTGCTTGCCCTCGACCGGGCTGCCGTGCGTCGGCGTTTCGAGACGCGCTTCACCGCCGAGCGCATGGCCAAGGACTACGTCAAGGTCTACAAGAAACTGCTGGCCGAGACCGATCCTCTGCAGAGGGGGCGGCCGATGCTTGTGAATGGCAACTTGGCCGTTCAAGAGCTCACCTAGCGTGAGACGGCCCGGGCGCGGGGCTCGGGCCGCCACCAGGCAACGGGAAAGC
Organism: Pseudomonadota bacterium; assembly: GCA_023430315.1. GTDB lineage: Bacteria > Pseudomonadota > Alphaproteobacteria > Rhizobiales > Hyphomicrobiaceae. Next base: position 50,581 of record JAEZAW010000143.1, read on the forward strand.
AGGCATGGCGGATCGTCTTTCGCAGCGCGCGAGCGAAGTCGCGCCTATATCCATCGAGACGCCGTTCTACATTCCCGCGACCGACGCGCCGGCGCGCCCGCGGCGAACGCTGAAGAAGAACGACACCTTTGCGGTGTTCGACAGTCACGGCGATATCGGCGCCAGCATCGGCGGCCAGGATGGTCTCTTCCATTGCGACACGCGCTATCTGTCCCATCTCGAGCTGCTGATCAGCGGTTCGAGACCGCTCCTGCTTCATTCGGCAATGCGGGACGACAACCTCAACTACTATGTCGACCTGACCAACCCGGACATCTACGTCGACCGTAAGATCGTGATGCTCAAGGACACGATCCATGTGTCCCGCACGATCTATCTCAAGGATGGTTCGCTGCGCGAGCGGATCGCACTGACCAATCACGGCTGTGAGCGCGTCAAATTTTCTCTCTCGATCCTGTTCGGGAGCGACTTCGCGGACATTTTCGAAGTGCGCGGCATCAAGCGTGAGAGGCGCGGCACGTCCTCCATCGATGCCAGTCGATCGCCGCTGGTAGATCTGCACTATCAGGGGCTCGATATGGCTCCTCGTACGACGACACTCCAGTTTGAACCCATACCGACCTTGCTGCAGGACAGCGTCGCGAAGTACGACATCGATCTGGCTCCGCACGAGAAGACGGCGATCTTCGTTTCCGTCGCGAGCGGCGAGCGTCTGCCGGGGCCAGCGGAATCCTTCTTTCGAGGGCTCACGCGGCTCCATCGCGCGCAACAGGTGTCTATGCGGGGGACGGCGTCGGTCGAAACGTCGAACTCCGTCGTCAACGAGATCCTCTGCCGCTCGATGGCGGACGTCTACATGCTGATGACCGAGACCGAGGACGGCCCGTATCCCTATGCGGGCATTCCCTGGTATTCGACCACGTTCGGCCGCGACGGCATCATAACGGCAATGAACATGCTGTGGGTGGACCCCACGATTGCCGCCGGGGTGCTGCGACGTCTCGCGCGTCTGCAAGCCGATCAGCAGGATCCGCTCACCGACGCGGCACCCGGTAAGATCGTTCACGAGATGCGCGGTGGCGAGATGGCGGCGCTCGGCGAGGTGCCATTTCACCAGTACTATGGAACGGTCGATGCCACGCCACTGTTCGTGATGCTTGCCGGCCAGTACGTGGAGCGTACGTCGGACTGGTCGCTGATCCGGCAGCTATGGCCATCGATCGAAGCCGCTCTCGCGTGGATCGATCGCTTCGGCGACATGGATGGCGACGGCTTCATCGAATATGCGCGCGGTTCGGAAACGGGTCTGACCAATCAGGGCTGGAAGGATTCCCACGATTCGATCTCTCACGCGGACGGAGCGCTCGCCACCGGGCCGATCGCGCTCGTCGAGGAGCAGGCTTATGTATTTGCTGCGCGGCGAGCCGCCGCAATGTGCGCGCGTCGGCTAGGTCTAATAGAACGCTCGGAGATCCTGGAGTCGCAGGCCGCAGCCCTGCGCCGACAATTCGAAGAGACGTTCTGGTGTCCTGAACTCGAGTTCTACGGTCTTGCACTCGACGGGGAAAAGCGTCTTTGCCGCGTGCGCTCCAGCAACGTCGGTCACGCACTGTTCTGCGGCATCGTCGCGCCGGATCGCGCAATAGCATCTGCAACAGCGCTGATGCGGAGTGACTTCTTCTCTGGTTGGGGTGTGCGAACGCTCGCTTACGGCGAGGAGCGCTACAACCCGATGTCGTACCACAATGGCTCTGTATGGCCGCACGACAACGCCATACTCGCCGCAGGGCTCGCACGCTACGGCGTCAAAAGTGGAGCTGCCGCGATCTTCGATGCGGGAATGCGCGCGGCAGCCTATATGGACGACCGCCGTATCCCGGAGCTCTACTGTGGCTTTCGGCGTCGCCGCGGACGCGGTCCAGTGCTCTATCCCGCGGCCTGCTCGCCTCAGGCCTGGTCGGCGAGCGCGCCGTTCTCGATGATCCAGTCGCTGCTGGGGTTAGAGTTTCACACGGAGACGCGGGAGCTGCGCCTCAACAATCCAGTTCTTCCTGCCTCCATTGGCAGCATCCGGCTGCGTAACGTGCGCCTCGGCGATAGCGTCGCCGACTTCATCGTGCGTGCGTCATCGAGTTCGCCGACGCTGGAGGTGGTTCGAACGGAGGGCGATATCCGCATTAGTATCGTCTTCGGAACGCCCAATATTTGAGCAGGCAACTGAAAATCTGGGCGGAACTAAAGCTCATCCCCGATGTTGCGCTTAGGTCGACAGTGGACCGGACTGTCGGCCGTTTCCCGGCGAGCGACGCCACGAAAGCGCTCGCCGGGCTTATTTTGGCTCGTCGCTAGTTAATTTCTTTTCTCTTCGGTTTGAAGCACAGGCCGGAGGAAATTTCCGGTGCGCATGGACGGGTGTGCGCGCTGATACTGGACCGGGAAGGTCGCCTCGGCGCCGAGTTCGGCGGCTGCGTGCCAGGGCCAGCGTGGATTGTAGAGCATGCCCCGGCCGAGCGCGACGAGATCGGCTTTACCTTCGCCAATGATCGCTTCGGCTTGGCGCGGCTCCGTGATGAGGCCGACTGCCATCGTCGGGATGCCGGCATCGCGCCGAATGCGCTCCGCAAACGGCACCTGATACCCCGGTCCGATGGGAATGTGCTGCTCAGGCACGGTGCCGCCGCTTGACGCCGTCACGTAGTCGCAACCGTGGGCCTTCAGCTCAGTCGCGAGGGCGACGCTGTCCTCGATGTCCCAACCGCCCGGCGCCCAGTCCGTCGCTGAGACCCGCACGCCGACGGGCTTATGCTGCGGGAATGCGGCGCGCACAGCGCCGAACACCTCGAGCACGAATCGCATCCGCTTCTGCAGAGAGCCGCCGTAGATGTCCTTGCGTTGGTTGCTGAGCGGCGAGAGGAAATTGTGCAGCAGGTAGCCGTGCGCCGCGTGGATCTCAACAAGGTCGAGACCGAGCGCGTCGGCGCGACGGGCCGCGTTCGCGAACTCGCTGACGAGCTCGGCAATCTCCTCGATCGTGAAGGGTACAGGGGGCGTGCGTCCGGGATAACCGATCGCGTCAGGCCCTCTGATCTGCCACCCGCCAGCATCGACAGGAATTTCGCGCTGGCGCTCCCACGCGACCGTCACTGAGCCCTTGCGGCCGGCGTGCTGCAGCTGGATGCCCAGGCGTGCGCTTCCTTGCGAGCGGCAGAACGCGAGTATGGGCGCGAGCGCCTCGGCATGAGCATCCGACCACAGGCCGAGATCGCCGGGGCTGAAGCGCGCGTCTCGCACGACGCTCGTGGCCTCGATGATGAGCAGGCCGGCTCCGGACACCGAGAGATGGCCGAGATGCATCCGATGCCACTCGGTGGCAAGACCCTCGTGCGCCGAATACTGCGCCATCGGCGAGACGACAATCCGGTTCGGAAGTTCGATCTCGCGGAGTCGAAAGGGCGAGAAGAGGCTTGATGAGGACATGGCTGCAGTCGCTTGAGGTTGGAGACGACGTCAGGACGAGGCGAGCATGCGGCGCTGAGCGGCGGTCGCATCGCCGAGAACCGCCGCGTTGTCACGACCGAGCGCCGGCATCGGATGCACGACATGCGCCGGCGTCAGAGAGAGGCGCATGGGGCATTCTAGCAGCGGCCAGTTGTGCTCATCGCCGGGCGCCGTGAACCAAAGCTGGCGCGCTTCCGTCTGCGGAAGGCGCAACATCTCTGGCGTTGTCAGAACCGCGTAAGCCGCGATCCCGCGCGCGCGCAGAGCCTCGACCGCCGCCGCGCGCGTCGCGCCAATCGGAAGAGCGTCACCTGGCACCTCACGCTCTGTGAGAACATACCCATCGGAGCATGTGACAACGGACGGTCGCTGCTGCGACGGCGCGCGACCATTCCAGGCGATCTGCGTCATCCAGGCGGCAATGTCCTGCATGGAGAGATCAATCGACTGCCCGCGCCCCGTCCGGTCACGGAAGGCGAGCGCGCCCAATACGGAAACGACGGCCATGATGGCGCCCATGAGATCCGCGGTCGAGATGCCGGTCTTCAGGGGCACGCCATCCGCACGCACGACATCCATGATTCCCGACATGGCCTGGATCACCGTGTCGAACGCGGGCCTGCCTGGATAGAGCGAGCGAACGCCGAAGCCGGATACGCCGGCGTAGATGAGCCGCGGATTTCTCTCGCTCATCTTCTCGAACGTGAAGCCGCGCTTGGCGAGTGCGCCCGGCTTGAGGTTCTCGATCAGGACATCCGCATCCTCGATCAGCCGCCACAGCGCGGCCGCGCCCTCATCCGTGCGGAGGTCGAGAACAAGGCTCTTTTTGTCCGAGTTCATGTACGTGAAGAAGTAGCCCTGCCGGCCTTGAACGGGCAGCCATTCGCGCGTCGCCTCACCTTCGGGAGGCTCAATCTTGATGACTTCAGCGCCGAGAGCACCGAGATGCTTCGTGCTGAGCGGCACGGTCGTGTAGTGGCCTATTTCGACGATCTTGATACCGGAAAGCGGGCGCGTCAGCGCAGCTCCACTGCGCTCGGGTTGCGGACGATCTGCAGCGACGATCCGCTCGATGTAGGCTCGGCCCTCGTTCGGTGCCGGAATGCTTTGCGGCGCGCGCCCGGGACTTGCGCTCATCTGCATCGGCGATCCCGGCACGAACATCGTCTTGCCGGAGGCGCGATCGGGCACCGCAGTGATCATGCCACGCTCGACGAGATTGGGCTCTGTCGGGTGCGCGCCGATTTCGACGACGGGTCCGCAGGCGATCTGTGCTTCGCTCAGCGCCGCGAGGCATTCATCGACCGTGTGCTCCGCGGCCCATACCTGCACCGCCGCGTCGACTTCACCAGAACGACGAACGCGATCGGCGATGCGGGCGTAGTTGGGATCGGAGCTCATCTCCTCACGACCCATGATCCGCGTGAGGCGCAGCCATTGCTGATCGCTGCCGGCGCAGATCAGCACCCAGCCGTCATTTGCCTGGAAGACATTCCAGGGCGAGATCATGGCATGGCGATTGCCGATGCGGTTGACCGCGTTGCTCGTACCGGCGAGGAGGCCGGGGAGGAAGGTCGCCATTGCCGCGAAAGCGCAGTCGTACAGCGCCGCCTCGACCCGCTGGCCTTGGCCCGATTGACGCGCGACGCGCAACGCCGCCAGCACCGCACCGGCTGCATAAGCTCCGGTTTGGTATTCGACGACCGGCAGTTCGATAGGTACGGGATTGCCGCCCGCGTTGCCGGTCGTGTCGATGATGCCTGTTCGAGCCTGAATCGCGAGCTCGTCATCGGGACGGCCTGCATCGGGTCCTGAAGAGCCGTAGGCCGTGATCTCGCAGACGACCGCGTGGGCCGAGTGCGGCACTTCAATCTGATCGACATCCGGCGAGACGAGGACGACGTCGGCGCGGTCGAGCAATTCCGCCAGCAGCTTTTTGTCAGCCACGGAATCGCGGTCGATCAACAGGCTCTGCTTACCGGCGGCAAACTGCTCGCGACAGGTCCATTTGGAAGTCGGTCCACCAGAGGCGAGGCCTTCAACGAAGACCACAGTCGCGCCGAGCTGCGCCAGAAGCGAACCGCAGACGGATACGCCAATCCTGCTTCCGAGCTCGATCACCAACGTGCCATCGAGCGCGGTGTCGTGGGCGACCTCCGTAGTCATCAAGTCGCTTCCTCTTCGAATGCTTCATCGCGCTTCTGCCTGATCGCAGGCAAAAGAACGATCACGAGCAGAACGAGGGAGACGGCCAGCATGACGGCGCTGATCGGTCGCGTGACGAGGACGGTCGGATCACCTTGGGAGAGCAGCAATGTCCGCCGAAGGAACTCCTCCATCATGGGACCGAGGATGAAGGCGAGGAGGAGCGGCGCGGGCTCCGCATCGATTTTCCGGAACACGTAGCCGAGGAGGCCGAAGATCGCCATGAGGTAGACGTCGAAGCTCGAGTTATTCAGCGAGAACACGCCAATCGAGCAGAAGGCGACGATCATCGGGAAGAGCAGGTGATACGGAATTGAGATCATCCGGACCCACAGGCCGACGAGCGGGAGGTTCAACGCCAGCAACATCACATTGCCGACCCACATCGAGACGATCAGGCCCCAAAAGAGGGAGGGCTGCTCCGTCATCACGGTTGGGCCGGGCTGGATGCCCTGGATGATCATGGCCCCGATCATAAGCGCCATGACAGGGTTCGACGGCACGCCAAGCGTTAGCATGGGAATGAAGGACGTTTGCGCGCCGGCATTGTTGGCGGATTCAGGCGCTGCAACGCCCTCGATGGCGCCCTTGCCGAACTCGTGCGAGTTCCGCGAGATCTTTTTCTCGAGTGAATAGGCGCCGAACGACGCCAGCATCGCGCCGCCCCCCGGAAGAATACCAAGGATGGAACCTAGGGCAGTGCCGCGCACAATGGGTCCGATGATGCGTCCCCAATCCTCGCGCGTTGGCATCAAGCCCGTAACGCGCTTCATCATGAGCTCGCGCTTGGACTCGTGCTCGAGATTGGCGACGATCTCGCCAATGCCGAATATGCCCATGGCCACGACAACGAAGCCAAGGCCGTCGGCAAGTTGTGGCAAGTCGAAAGTGTATCTCGCTGTACCGGACGTGATGTCGGTGCCGACGAGACCGAGAAGGAGCCCCATGAGGATCATGGCGAGCGCGTGCAGAAGCGAGCCGTGCGCGAGGACGACGGAGGCAACCAGTCCGAGCACCATCAGGGAGAAATATTCGGCCGGTCCGAACCGGATCGCGATGTCGGCGAGAGGGGGCGCGAAGAAAATGATGACGAGCGTCGCGACCGTGCCGGCGAAGAACGAGCTGATGGCCGCAGTGGCGAGCGCGCGGCCGGCCTTGCCTTGTCGCGCCATCTGGTAGCCGTCTAACGCGGTCACGACGGACGAGGACTCGCCGGGAAGATTGACGAGGATCGCGGTGGTCGATCCGCCGTACTGGGCGCCGTAGTAGATGCCGGCCAGCATGATGAGTGCGGAGTCCGGCGGCAGCCCGAACGTAACGGGGAGCAGCATGGCAATGGTCGCCACGGGTCCGAGCCCCGGCAGCACACCGACGGCGGTGCCGAAGAAGGTGCCGATCAGGCAGTACAGAAGATTGAGAGGCGTGAGCGCGGTCTGGAGACCGATCCACAAGTTACCGAGGAGGTCCACCGGATGCCTTTCTAGCGATTAGGACGGGTTGGCTGGATTGAGCCAGATCCCGATCAGCGGCATGGGCACCCCGAGTGCCTTGACGAAAAGGAGGGAACAGGCGGCGACGAAGGCGATAAGACCCAGAGCGGCCTTCCACTCGAAGCGGAACTCGCGGCTCGCAGAGGCGCTGAGCAGCACGCTGACAAGCAGCGCGACGAGGAAGCCGGCGCGCTCGACGAGCAATCCGAAAATTGCGACCGATCCGATGATCAGGAACACAGGCTTGAGCGCGAGTCTGCCGACGGCCTCTCCGGGAACTATGAAGGCGCGCGCGATCGTCACGATACCGAAGACGAGCAAGAGCGACGAGATGACGATCGGAAAGTAGCCGGGCCCCATGCGCCCGGCGCTTCCCATCGAGTAGCCACTGCCAATACCAAGGCCGAACAGGGCGACGGCCAGATAGATCACCCCGCTCCAGAAATCTTTTGGGCTGCGGATCAACGACATGACTGGAGCGATCTCCACGTTCCTTGGCACGACGCGTCCGCTCGACTACGTCTCCGGCTCAGCGCCGCAAGTGAGACGTTTGTCGAGCGGACGTAGGCAGTGCCCACTGCGTCGACGGTTGGAAGGCGTCTTAGTTCTCCGCCTTCATCCCGGTGCGGTCAGCGACCGTAAACCACTTCTTGACCTCAGCCTTAACGAAGGCCTCGAACTCCGCGGGCGAGCTGCCGACCGGCTCGGCGCCGAGTTCATCCAGCCGCTTCACGATGGCCGGATCCTTCAGAGCCGCGGTGAATTTCGCATGGAGCGTATCGACGATGTTCTTCGGCATGCCCGCCGGTCCGACGATGCCCTGCCACTCGACGACATCGAAGCCCGGAATGGTCGCGCTGAGCGGCGGTAGATCAGGAAGCGCCGACACTTTGCCGACGCCGCTTGTCGCAAGCGGTACGAGCGCGTTGTTCTTGATGTGGCCGAGCGAGGTCGGAGTGGTGGCGAAGATGCCCGAGATCTCACCCGAAACCGCGGCGGCAACCGACAGGCCCCCCGATCGATAGGGGACGTGGATGGTGTTGATGCCCGTCTCGGCCTTCACCAGCTCCGCGGCGAGGTGATTGATCGTGCCGTAGCCGGCAGAACCCATGGACAGGGTGCCCGGCTTCTCTTTCGCGCGCTCGAGGAACTCCTTCGGAGACTTGATATTGAGCGAAGGATGCACGACGAAAATCGTCGGCACGTTCACGATCTGCGTGACGTAGGTGAAGTCCTTGAGTGGATCGAAGGGCAGCTTCTTCTCGCGATACAGCGCCGGATTGGCGCCGAAGCCGATCGTGGTGACAAGCAGCGTGTAACCGTCCGGCTTGGACTCTTTCACGGCGCTCGTGCCGATGAGCGCGCCGGCGCCTGCTCGATTCTCGACGACGACGGGTTGCCCGAGCGTCGTGGACAAGTTCGAGGCGAGAACGCGCGCGACGACGTCCGTCGCGCCGCCGGGACCAAAGGGTACGACGAGGCGGATCGGCTTGTCGGGCTGCCAGTCGGCGGCCTGGGCGGCGCCTGCCATTGCGAGCAGCGCCACGGCCGCTACGGCTGAGCAAAACGTCTTAGACATCCATGTTTCCTTCCCATTGTTCGCCGCTCGCTTGGATCGAGCTTGCGCATGCTGGTTGATCGCGCGGCACGCGGATGCGTCAGCCGGCGATGGCTTCCTGTTTAGACAAGACGCAGCCGAGAAGATTGCTCTGCTGGCTGTGCCCCACTCTCGGCGGCAAGGCGTTCGATCGCTTGCAGGCCTTTCCCTGCGCCTGAGCCGAACTGCCGCAGATCTTCAAACAAGGCGTCCGTTTGTTTCCCAGGCCCGACGAGACCACGGAACTTGTCACGCATGTCGTCCCACGTCATGGGATTGCCAGGATGCCCCTTTGCGACGGCGATTTCTGACAGGCGCGCCTTGCCATCGGAGAAGCGGACGGTGACCGCCGCCGACGAGTAGCCGTGCAAAGCACTGTTGATCGCCTCGATCTTCTGGGCTGTTGCCAGGACGTCGGCCTCCGGCTTGAAGGGCTCCGAGAAGTCCGATGCGGAGAGCGTGCGGCCATGCAGGGCGAGCGCGACGCAGTACTTCAGGTCGAACTTGCCTTCGAGCGACGTCGCGGGCGCGCCGCTCTTGCCGCCAGTGATCTGATGAGCTAGCGCGCCGACCTGAGCTTTTACGCCGCCAATGCTGGCAAGATCCGCGGGTGCAAGCGTAAGGGACCGCGCGGCATCGATCGCCGGATGCGTGAGGTGGCAGGCGGCGTAGGGCTTGAAGCTGTTGTTGAGGATCTCCCAGCCGCTGAAATCCGCCGGCGTGATGGTCGCGGCGCGATCCTGGATGATCGCCGTAGCAAGCCCGCCTGCAGGATCGAGGAGGCGCGTTGCAGCCTGGAAGCCGGCTGCCGCGAGCTGCGCCGACAGCACGCCATCCATCGCGGCTTTGCCGGCGTGGAACGGCTTCGACATTGTTCCGAAAGAACCGACGAGGCCGCTCGCCTGTGTGGCCGCGGCACCGAGCGCGTGCAGCACGGCGCCTTCATGCAGCTTCAGCAGAACGGCACATGCGGCTGCGGCGCCCAGACGGCCGAAGACGCCGGTCGCGTGAAAGCCGCGCGCCGTCACGGTCTCGCCGAGGCCGTAGCCGATCCGCGCGGCAACTTCGAAGCCCGTAACGAAGGCCGTCAGCATGTCTTCTTCTGTCGCGCCGACTTCCTGGCCGAGCGCCAGCGTCGCGCCCCAGAGAGGTGCGCTCGTATGCGTATTCGCTTTGACGTAGGTGTCGTCGAAATCGAGGCAGTGGGCGAGCGTGCCATTGCAGAGCGCGGCGACCGTCGCGCCGGAGCGCCCGCCGAGAAGCAAGGTGGCGCGTCCAGGCGTCCGCCAGCCAGCCGCCACCTTGCGTACGGCCTGACCTGCTTCCTCGGAACGCGCGCCGACGCACACGGCCATCCAGTCGACGAGGCACATGCGGGCAGCGTCCAGAGCTTCGGACGGGATGGGCCGCGTACGCGCCCCTGCCACGTAGCGGGCGATCGTGCTGCTGTTCGAGCCGCTCTCGACCTTCACGCCGTCACCTCCTCCCGAAGATTCTTTGTGTTTGCCGCTGCGGGCGCAACGAGAGGCGATATCGGTCAGCCTCGTCCGAGGCTCCGAGATCGACTGATACGTTCCACTTGCGCGGTGTCTTCTTGGCGAGAATAGCTGCAAATGAGCATTAAAGTACTGTCACGGGCGGAATAGCAGCCCTATCGGCGCGTGCATAAAGTTTCATGCGCGCGGTGACCACTGTCCCGCCCGGACCATCGCGCGGGCTTGTGAGCGCACCATTTCCGCGAGTGCGCGGGAGGCTTCAGTCGAAGGCAGCAGCGTCGAAGACGCTAGGATTAGTTTCCTGTTCATGGTCGGCTCGAGGCGCCAGTAGCGGATGCGCTTCGATGCCACGAGATGATGCACGCACGCATAAGACAGGACCGTGTAGGCGACACCTGCCTCGACCAGGCCGAGCGTGATCGGCATCGCATCGATCTCGATGCGCACATTCGCTACATGACCACCAAGGCGGGCCAGGAACGCATCGACGAGCAAGCGAAGACCGTGCGGTCGGCTCGGCAGGATGAGCGGAATATCCTTGAGCGCGACGGTGGGAACGACGCCGTCTCCCACGCCGAAGGGATCGTTGGCGGGGCCGAGAAGGAACAACTCGTCAGTCAGCAGCTCGTCCGTCGATACGGCGCGGCTGTGGGGCGTGTCGTACAGGATGGCCACGTCAATGCGGCCGGACACGAGCCAATCGAGGACGTGTGCGCTGAAGCCCTCCATCACGCCGAGGAGGACCTTGGGAAATTTCTGGCTGAAGCGCTGCACGATCGTTCCCGCGAGAGCGGCGGCAACGGACGGCGACATGCCGATGCTGACATGGCCGGTCGGTGAGAGCCCCAGAGATGCAATCTCGAACTCGGCGGCGGATCGCGCTTCGAGCATCGCGCGAGCATACTTCTCGAGGAGTTTACCTGCTTCCGTCAGCGCGACGCCGCGCCCGGTGCGGTGATAGAGCTTGGTACCTAAAGCGTCCTCGAGCGCTTTGATCTGACGACTGAGAACGGGCTGAGCGACAGACACCTTGGCCGCCGCGCGCGAGAACGCGCCGCAATCCGAGATCGCGAGAAAGTATTCGAGCTGCCGCAGCTCCATCGTGCCGAATTTCCGCTGCCTACACCGTGCGCGCGACAGCGAGGCCGGCATGGCCTCGCTGGCGCGGACTCGTATATAGCGGCCCGGCTACGACCTTGGATAGCACCTCCGTCCCGGTGACGGCGTGCTATGCAGGTTCGGTCAGAAACCGGTTAATCGCCGTGTGATCGGCCCCATCACCGAGCTTTTCGGCCGCTTCGTCCCACAGGGAAGCACATTTCTCACCAAGGGGCAGCGATACGCCGAGGCGCTCTGCGAGATGCTGGGCCGTCCGGATGTCCTTGGCCATGAGGCCGATGAAGAAGCCGGAATTGTAGCGCTCGGAAATTACGAACTGCTTGAGCTTCACTTCCGTGGAGTTGTTCTTTCCGGTTGAGGCATTCAGCACATCGACCAGCACTTCGGGCTCGATGCCGAAAGTCTTGCCGACATTCATCGCCTCGAGCGCGGCGACCAGTCCCGCACCCGACACGTAGTTGTTCAGAGCCTTGACTGCGTGTCCGGAACCGATCGGACCCGTGCGGAAGACGGCCCGTCCCATGGCTTTGAGCAACAGCTCGACACGATCGATTGTGCTGCCTTCGCCGCCGGCCATAACGGCGAGCGAACCGTCGATGGCACGCTTGACCCCACCCGATACGGGCGCGTCCACGAAGCCGAAGCCCGCTGCAACGAGCTCTTCCCCAAGCTCGCGTGTTCCGATCGGATCAGATGAACTCATCTCCACGATCACCGCGCCTGGACGCAAGTGAGGACGCATCTCATCGAGAACCTTGCGCACGATCTTGCCGTTCGGCAGCATCGTGATGATGACCTGCGCTTCCTTCGCGGCAGCCTCGAGAGAGGGCACCACCGTACCGCCAGTCTCGCGTGCGAACTGCTCGCACATCGCCGAGGCTACGTCATAACCGAGAACCCGGAAGCCGGCGTCGATGAGGCGTGCCGCCATCGGCCGCCCCATGTTGCCCAGACCGACAACGGCCACCGACGCGTGAGGCACGAGAAGAGATTGCCCCACGCTGTCAGCTCCCGGACTTGTTGGCATCGTCGACTTCCTTGAAGGCTTCCTTCGCGATGCGGAAGCTGTCGATGCCCGCGGGTACGCCGGCATAAACGGCGACCTGCAGGAAGACCTCCTTGATCTCGTCCTTGGTCAGGCCGTTCTTCAGGGCCGCTTTGACGTGCAACTTCAGTTCATGCGGGCGGTTCAGCGCCGCGATCATGGCGAGATTGACGATGCTGCGGCTGCGGCGGTCGAAGCCGGGACGCGTCCACAACGCACCCCAGCAATAGGCGGTCGACCACTCGGCCATCGTCCGCGTGAACTCATCTGCGCCCGCGATCGAACGCTCGACATACTCTGCGCCGAGGACGTCCTTGCGAACGGCGAGGCCCTTCTCGAACAAGCTCTCTTCAGTCTCTTTTGCCATGATGTGTTCCTTCGTTGATCCAGTTCTGTAGCGCGGGGCCTCTCAGCCGACCGCCTCTGCAACACTTTTCCGCGGCCGCACGGTGCCCTCACGCGGCACCAGCGGCAGCACGACGTCGGCCGCGACGTCAGCGACCGTTTCGAGCGCCAACACACTCTCGATGACTTTCGTCAAAGCAGACGACTTGAGCGGATGAATGGCGAAAGGCGCGCACCGGCGAAACTTCGCGACGACCTCTTCAACCGTCAGAGGATTGTCGGGATGGCCTTTCTCGATCGTGCATTCTCCAGTGATGGTCGCCCCGCTCTTGAGGCGCGTCGTCACGCGGGTGCCGAGCGGTGGCAGGTTCTCGTCGAGGTCGGCCGAGATGCGCTCCATGAAGCTCCGCACGTCAGCGCGTGCGCGCCGCTCCGGCGCGTAGGCATCGAGGAAGATGCCGCCGTCATGCACGACCGTCGACATGACGTAGGGCAAGCTGAACTGACACTGCGGAACCGTCTCCGGCTTCCACTTTTCGGCCTTGGGAATAGCCACGACCGTCCAGTTAAGGCTTCCAACGTCGAGATGCATAGTGTCGATATCGTCGACGCCGAAGCCATGCTCGCGCATCTGCTGCTGGACGAGATCGATACCCGTGTGCGTGCATTTGCACGCAGCGTGCGCCTTGAAGCTGGTGCGCGTCATCTCCCAGCGAGAGCCAAGATCCCGCGTGATGAGGTCGAGATCGATGTGCCCTTGCCGCGTGAAGAGGGCGTAGTAGCCGCGCTGCTTCCCGGCGAGGAACTCCCGCACCGGACCTGTCACGCCAAGCCGGCTCATGCGGCAGACATTGATCGCATCCTGTGCCACGAAGCCGTGATGGAAGCGGATCATCGATGCGCCTTCGTTATACATCGAGGCGTCATGCGGCTGCGTCATCAGCTTGGCGATGCCGTGAGCATTCATCAGCTCGCTGTGACTGAAGCCGAGCAGCTTTCCCACAGCGGCGACCGCGCCGAAGATGTAGTGTCCGCCCGCGGACCCGCCGGGTTGCTCGAAGCTCTTGAACGAGCAGCCGAGGCCCGTCCGGATCATGAGCTCCTGAGCAACGATGAAAGCCGTCAGGAACTCCCGCCCGCTCGTACGCTCCTTCATTCCTGTCGCGGCAAGCAGGGACGGCACGGTGTACTCGGCGCCGTGTCCAGCCTCGTAGTGCGTATCGCCCATGTCCATGGCGCGCGCCATCGGCGCGAGCGCGAATGCAGCCATCGCGGCAGGCACCTTGCCGCCGAAGAAGGGGATATGGCTCTCCGGCTTGCCGCCCTGTTCGCGGACGAAGTCGACGACCTCGGCCATGCCGTCCATGCCGGAGCCGCCCATCGACACGCCGATGATGTCAAGGATCTGCTTCTTGCCGAACTCGAGGACGTCCTTCGGGATATCGTCGTAGCTCGTCTCGACGACCATCCTGCAGAGCGTCTCCATCGGGTCTTCACCAGGGAGCCGTTCGAACGATCTCATCGGTCTTGATCTCCTCCCGGCGGTTCGGGTTCTGTTGTTGCGTCGTCCAGCAGTAGCCTACGGCAATGGTTAGCGCTCCACGCGCTGGACGGCGGAGTTCCTTTGCCGGATCATAGCCAGACCAATTCGGGTGACCACGTGCTTCGCCGACATAGCAGTGTTAGCGTCCCGCACATATCGAGGGAGTGGGCGTCCCCCTCAGCGGGAGGCCCGATCCGGGATCGGCTTCAGCGGCGGCAGGTCGAGGCGCGCCACGATGCCGGTGAGCTTCTCGCTCGCCGGAGGATAGCTCGCCATCACGAGTGTGTCGTGCCCCGGAATGAGGAAATCGAGGCTCGGCACGGTCGCCCGCACCTTGTCGTAGGAGCGCAGCATCTGGGCGACGTCGACCGCCGCAACGAAGGGGCGGTGCCGGCTCATGTTCTCGAAGAATGAGGCGACGTCGCCGGCGAGCGTGATCCAGCCTCGCTCCGTATGGATGCGCAGGTACTGCAACCCAACTGTATGGCCCGGTGCGACATCGAGCTCGATGCCCGGTGCAAAGGTAAAGGGCCCATCGTAGAGCTTCAGGCGGCGAGCGAAATTGAGCCGGACCATGCTGATGATGTGGTCGACCTCATAGCCCGCAGAAAAGTAGCGGTACTGCATGTCCGGCCCGACCGCGAACTCGAGTTCGCTGCGCTGCAGGTGGAAAGTCGCTGACGGGAGTAGGTCGGTATTGCCGGCGTGATCATAGTGCAGATGGGTCTGGATGACGTCCTTCACGGAGGCCGGATCGATGTCGAGCAGCCGCAGCGACTCGATCGGACAGCGCAGGACGGTGCGCTTGCGGCGTGCCGCGATCTCGCCGGAAAAGCCCGTATCGATCACGATCGTCCGGCCCGCCCCGATGGCGACCCAGATGAAGTAATCCATGTCCATCCGCTCGTCGCGCGGATCGCCGCCAATGAAATGCTCCGAGCGCTTGGCCTGTCGTTCGGCGTACTTGATCGCGTAGAGGCGGTATGTGGGTAGGCTCTCGGACACCCATCTCTCCTTGAAAGCTGCCGCAGCCTAGCGTCCGATAAAGCGCGGCTTGCGCTTCTCGAAGTGAGCCTTGAGGCCTTCCTCGTAGTCGGCTGTCGCTTCGAGCGGCCGACGCAGCGCTTGGTTGAGTTCAACGGCAGCCTCGAACGATAGATCAGCGCCGCCGTTGAGCAGTTGCTTGGCGCCGGCGAAACCAAGTGGGCTCGTGCTGTCCGCAATCTCCCGCGCGAGGTCGATGGCTGCGGGCAGAAGCGCCTCCGGCGAGACGACCTTTTCGAGGATGCCGAGCTCCAGCGCCTCGGACGCGCTCGCCTGGCGCGCCTGATAGAAGAAGGGTCGCGTCGCCGCGCGACCAATCAAGCGAGGCAGGATGACGGCGCCGCCCGCTCCGGGAAACGCGCCGAGCTTCATCTCGGGAAAACCGAAGCGCGCGTAATCGGCTGCGATCCGAAGATCGCAATAGAGTGCGAGCTCGAAGCCGCCGCCGAGGCACCAGCCGTTGATCGCGGCGACAAAGGCCTTCGGCGAGCGCCAGATCGCCTCGTTGACGCGCCACAACAATGTGGCCTGCGCCCATTTCTCGTCGGGCGTCATGCCGCGACGCTCTTTGAGATCCGCACCCGTGCAGAAGGACTTGCTGCCGGCTCCCGTCACGACGACGACGCGCGTATCGGCATCGGCCTCGGCTGCGCCGACCTCTTGCAGAAGTAGCTTCGCCAGCTCGCCCGAGAGCGCGTTCATCGCCTCCGGCCGGTTCAAGGTAAAGATCCGGACGGGACCTTCCTGCGAGATTTCGAGAATCATTCCGTCCTACCTCGTCACCGGCCCGCCAAGAGCTCACGGGAGATCAGGAGCTTCTGGATCTCGTTCGTCCCATCATAGAGCTGGAACACCATCGCGTCGCGATAGAGCTTCTCGATAGGGAAGTCGTTCAGGAAACCATATCCGCCGTGCATCTTGAGCGCCGCCGAACAGACGCGCTCGCTCATCTGCGAGGCGAAGAGCTTTGCGATCGAGGCCTCGCGGACGCAGCGCACGCCCGAATCCTTGAGGCGCGCCGCGTGATAGCAGAGCTGCCGCGCGGCTTCGAGATCAGTTGCCATTTCGGCGAGCGTGAAGGCGACCGCCTGATGCTGGGCGATCTTCTTGCCGAATGTTTCGCGCTCCTGTGAGTATTGCAGCGCCGCATCGAAGGCCCGCTGAGCCAGCCCGACGGCCTGCGCCGCAACCACGATGCGCTTCGACTCGAGACCCGAGAGCGCGATCTTCAGCCCATCGCCGAGTTCGCCGAGAAGGTTCTCAGCCGGCACTTCTACGTTCTCGAGCGCGATCTGACAGGTGTCGTTGCTGCGGTGACCGAGCTTCAGCTCCTCGCGGATGACCGTGTAGCCCGGCGTGTCGGTTGGCACGATGAAGGCCGAGATTCCGCGCTTGCCGGCGCTCGGATCGGTGACGGCGATGACGAGCGAAATCTTCGCGGTCGCACCGGACGTGATGAACATCTTCGTGCCATTGAGGACGTAGCGATCGCCACGCCGCTCGGCCCGCGTGCGCAAGTTCGCTGCGTCGGATCCTGCCTGAGGCTCCGACAACAGCATGCAGGCGATCTGCCGCCCTTCCGCGACGGGGCGCAGGTACTTCTCCTTCTGCGCATCCGTCCCGAATGCAAAGACGTTGTTGGCGAAAGAATTCGTGGCATTGATAGTATTGCAGATGCCCGCATCGCCGTAGCCGAGCTCTTCCGTCAGATACAGGTAAGAGAAGAAGTCGGCGCCGGCGCCACCCCATTCAATGGGAATGCTGACGCCGAAGAAGCCAAACTCGCCGAGCTTCTGCAGCGTCTCCTTCGGAACCAGATGCTGGCGATCCCATTCGGCGGCGTGCGGGATAACCTCCTCGCGCACGAAATTGCGCACCATGTCGCGCATCGCGGTCTGTTCGTCCGTCATCATGGTCGTCACGCTGTCGTCTCTTTGCGAAAGGCCAAGGGCGCGGGTGAGAGCAGATGCCGGTCAGCCCGGCATCGCGAAGCCGCCGTTCACGCTGCAGATCTGCCCGGTAATATGACCAGCCCGGGCCGAAGCCAAGAACGTTACGAGGTCGGCCGTGTCTTCGGGTCGGCCGATCTTCCGCAGCGGGTAGGCTCGCCGAACCTTCTCCTCGCGCGTCGCGACGCCTTCAGCGCCGAGCTTCGCCTCGAGCCGGCGCAGCACTTCTCGGCGCAGTGGCGTGTCGGTCGCGGCCGGTGAAACCGCATTTACAGTAATTCCGTCGCGGCCGACCTCGCGCGCCAGCGACTTGGTAAAAGAAATGACGCCGCCCTTCGCACTCGAATAGGCGACCTCCTTCTCCTGACCGACCCGCGCCGCATCCGAGACGATATTCACGATGCGCCCGTGTTTGCGCTCCGCCATTCCCTTCAGTACCGCCCGCGTGCAGTTCATCGTGCCAAAGAGGCTGACGGCAATCTCTCGCTCGCAATCGGCTGGCCGGCTCTCGACGAAGACCACGTTATTGAGCATGACCGCTGCGTTGTTGACGAGAATGTCGACGGGCCCGAGGCGAGCCTGGACGTCGGCGATGCCGGTCTGCACGTCTTCGAGTCGGGTGATGTCGAACGGCGCCGCGACTGCAGTGGCTTTTGTGCGGCGCAGCAGTTCAAGCGTCTCGTCGCATCGCTCCAGCGTGAGATCGTTGACCGCGACGGCACATCCCTCGGCCGCGAATGCCAAGCCGATTGCCTGCCCTATGCCCGATCCCGCGCCCGTGACGAGAACGACCTGTCCTTTGAGTTCCAAGTCCATTTGCACCATCATTTTTGCGGCACTATAGCCGTCTCGATCGCCCCAGGCATGGTTGCGCCGTGCATACCAGTATGCCCACCGGCTACATACCGATGGGCAGAACCATTACGAGCTGGGAGATAGCGCGCTGGGACGTGGTGCGGCCGGCCGAGGCATACGACGAACGTTCAAACTTGGCTCGCCTCGAGAACTGAAATCGCGCTGCCAGTAGAGACAACGCGCTCGAGGCGCAAACTTGCGGCTGCAAACAACGTAGCATATTCAGCTTCAGTGCGCTCGGTGCCGCCAGTAACGACAAGCATGTTGGCGTCGATCAATTTGATCGTGCTTGGATCGTTCCCGGGAGGAATGATTGTCTCTGCGACGAGCACTCTTCCGTTCGGCTTCATGGCGTCGCGGCAATTGCGCAGGATGCGCACGGCGTGTTCGTCGTTCCAGTCATGAATGACCTTCTTCAGAATGTATGCGTCGGCGCCCACAGGAACAAAATCGAAGAAGCTTCCAGCTGCCAACTCGATACTCGACGAAAGACCGGCTCCACGCGCCCGCGCCATCTGAATTCCGGCTGGGAGGTCGAAGAGCACACCAGACAGGTGGGAATGACGCTCAAGGATCTCCGATAGCAGCTGCCCATGGCCGCCACCCACGTCCACGATGCGCGTGAAGGGACTGAAGTCATATGACGCTGCGACGGCCTCGTTCGCACCTTGACTCAGGGCGATCATGGCGTGCTGAAAAAGCTCAGCTGCGTCCGGATGGTCAGCCAGCCAGTCGAACCTGGGCTTTCCGAACACTTCCGCGAATGCCGGCAGACCAGTGTGCACGGAATGCGCGAGCTGCGCGAAGGCCATATATGGTTCCCGATTCATCATCCGGATCATGTTGCGAGGACTCGAGCTCGCGCCAGACTTCAGCGCCGCTCCGAGTTCAGTCAACTCGAAGTGACGATCGGCGGTTTCGCGAAAGACGCCTTCGGCGGCGAGAACCCGCATGGTTCTGTAGAGCGCGCCGCTGTGGCAGCCCGTCTCCCTCGCCAGATCGTCCACACTTCGCTCGCCGGCGGCGAGACGATCCGCAATGTCGAGTTCCGCCGCAACGTGCAATGCCTGGGAGACGATGAAGCCGAAGCCAAGTCGCATGAGTTGTTGAGAGGGGCTGAGCATGATTTTGCCTATTTGAAATATGGATTAACCGTGAAACGCGAGTAGAGATCTAGCATTCAAAATTGGCCATAAGATAGCCCTCTAATCAAACCCAACAGTCCCGATGCGCATCGGTGACTTCCGCAATTCACGGCAAATCTCACTTAGCGGGTTTTTACCGATAGCGGGCTGGCTCTGTCCTGCTCACACTCGTGCCGTTGCAGTGGCGTGCGAGAGGGTAACGGAGATCAGCATTCACGGTTCGCACGGCTACGGCTTTGTTGCTTGCATTGGGAGAGCAGGATGAATGCCCAAGTCACTCTCACTCGGTACGCGGCGGTGTCATTCGTGGCCGCATTGACACTGACATCAGTGGGGACCATCAACGCCGTCCACGCGCAACAACCCTCTCCCTCAGTCGCCAGCGGTCAATCGACTTCGCCGAATGAGGCGCGGACGATCGCGCAAGAGGCGTACATCTATCTCTATCCGCTGATCACGATGGATGTGACGCGCAAGCAGCTGATCAACACCGACCCGAAGACCGGCGGGATAGGCGGCGCGCCGAACACATTCGATCATATCCGCGCATTTCCTGCCGCCGACATGAGAGCTGTCGTCCGTCCGAATTTCGATACGCTCTACTCGTCTGCTTGGCTTGATCTGACCGGTGGCCCAGTCGTGGTCTCGACCGCGGACACCGGTGGCCGCTATTTCATGTTGCCCATGATCGACATGTGGACGGATGTCTTCGCGGTGCCGGGCAAGCGGACGAATGGCACCGGCGCTGCCAATTTCGCTGTTGTCCCCCCTGACTGGACCGGGACGCTTCCGTCGGATGTCGAACGCATTCAGTCGCCAACCCCGTTTGTCTGGATTATCGGGCGCACGCAAACCAACGGCGTGAAGGACTACGGCGCGGTCCACAAAATCCAGGATGGCTACAAACTCACGCTTCTGGCCGATTGGGGAAAGACGCCGCGTAAGATCGAGCAGAAGATCGATCCTTCGGTCGACAAGACCGAACCGCTCAAGCAGGTCAATTCAATGCCCGCGCAAGCTTACTTCAAGTATGGTGCGGAGCTGATGGGGCAGCATCCGCCTCATGTAACGGACTGGTCGATCCTCGCACGCATGAAGCGGATTGGGATCGAGCCGGGCAAATTCGATAGCAGCAAGGCCAACGCCGATGCGCTCGCGACTGGCGCCGCCGACGGCTTGAAATTCATGGTCGAGAAGATGCCGACGATGGCCCGGGTCGTTAATGGCTGGCAGATGAATACCGATTCGATGGGCGTTTACGGCGACTACTACCTAAAGCGCGCCATCGTCGCCATGGCAGGGCTCGGCGCCAATCAACCCGAAGACGCTATTTATCCGCTCAACATTGCCGATGCCGACGGCAACGCTGTCGTGGGCGAGAACAAGTATGTACTGCATTTCGACAAGGGCGACCTCCCGCCTGCCAATGCGTTCTGGTCCTTGACCATGTATGACGCGGAAGGTTTCCAGGTTGCCAATTCGATCAATCGCTTTGCCATCGGCGATCGGGACGCGCTCAAATTCAACACGGACGGTTCGCTCGATCTATTCATTCAGAGCGATAATCCCGGCCCCGAGCTGGAGTCGAACTGGTTGCCTGCACCGAGGAGCGGCAAGCTCGGATTGACTATGCGGCTCTACGCACCGAGACAGGAGGCACTCGATGGGCGCTGGAACCCGCCGGCCATCAAGCGATCGACGTCGACCGGGCGCGCCCTGCAATAAGCGCCGCTGCTTCGAGTTCAGCCTTTGACGCGACGCATCGTCATTGAGTGACGGAAGCGCGATGCCGGATGGGTATTGATGGCAATCAGGGCTGTCGTTCCCGATGCGAGCTTGTAGATGCGCCGCACTTCGAGCGCCATGGTTTCGTCCTCGACGCGGAGTCCGTTTGCCATCGCCGGGGACATCGGTGTCGCGGCGATCTCCTGACGCACTTCGACGACACGCTGGCCGAACATGTCCTCGATGAGGTGGAATATGGGGCCGGTGTGTCGTTTCAATAGTCGGCCGATGGCCGCGAATTCGCGATTGACGTAGACCTCAGTGGCGCAGACCGGAATGTCGCTTTCTCCCGTGTGGCGATGGCCGCGGATGGCAAGCCACTGTTCGCCTCTCTTCACTTCGATGCGCGCGGCGAGCTGCCGGTCCACTTCAATCAGCTCTATGGAAGCGATCGCGAAATGCAGACCCGTTGCGAATGTGACGAGGTCGTTGATCGACATCACCTCGTGCACAAAAGAGGTCGCGAGCTGAGGCGAAACGGTCGTCCCGGAGCCCTGCCGCGAAGATACGAGATCGTCTTCCCGTAGCCGCCTCAGCGCCTCGCGCACCGTATAGCGGCTGACGGAGAAGCGCTTTCGCAGTTCCTCCTCCGTCGGGAGCTGCGAGCCGACGGGATAGACGCCCTTGACGATCTCGTCCTTCAGCGTCCGAACAACCTGGAGATAGAGCGGATCGTCGGATCGGAATTCGATCGGCGATCGTACGCGCGACCTGCTCTTGGCATGCGCGCGCTGGCGGCCCTTCGTAAGCCGGGTTTCCATGAATTTTTCCCGCTTGTCCTTATGACTTATCGCCGGCATTCCTGGAGGTCAATTTGCACATATTGACATGCGGGGGGAGGGGTTGTCATGTTGTCTGGACAAATTTTTCGAGAAGGGCAGGAACGTCGGATGGGTGGACCCGTAAATGATGCGAGTGAGGAGGCCCAACTCCTCGATATGATCGAGAGGTGGACCGAGCGGGAGCTCAAGCCGATCGTACGCGAATACGATCATGCTGACCGCTATCCCGATCACATCGTCGAGCAGATGAAGGAGCTCGGTCTGTTCGGGGCGACGGTCAGCACCGAGTACGGCGGTCTCGGTCTGCCCGCGTCGACCTATGCCAAGATCGTCATGCAGATCTCGTCGGTCTGGATGTCGATCACCGGTATATTCAACTCGCATCTCATGCTGGCGCTGGCCGTCGAGAAGTTCGGCACGCCCGAGCAGAAGAGGCAGTGGCTGCCGAAGATTGCCTCGGGCGAGATCCGCGGCGGCCTCGCGCTCACCGAGCCCGATGCCGGCACCGATCTCCAGGGCATCCGCATGACGGCGCGTCGCGACGGCGACGACTACGTCATCAACGGCACCAAGATGTGGATTACGAACGGCGCCGAGGGTTCGTGCTTCGCGATGCTGGTCAAGACCAATCCGGAAGCAAATCCGCGCCACTCGGGTTTGAGCCTCTTCATCACGCCGAAGAAGGAAGGCTTCACGGTCGGCCGCAAGCTCAAGAAGCTCGGTTACAAGGCGATCGATACGGCAGAGCTGGTCTTCGAGAATTACCGCGTTCCGAAGGATCACCTCATCGGCGGCGTTGAGGGACAGGGCTTCTACCAGACGACGGGCGGCCTCGAGCTCGGGCGGATCAACGTCGCATCGCGCGGTGTCGGCATTGCCGAGGGCGCGCTCAAGCTCGCGACTGAGTATGCGCAGATGCGCAAGACCTTCGGCAAGCCCATCTGCGAGCACCAGGCCATCCAACTCAAGATCGCCGAAATGGCAACGCGCGCGCGCGCAGCCCGCCTGCTGACGTTGGATGCGGCAGCGGCCTTCGATCGCGGTGAGCGCTGCGACATGGAGGCGGGCATGGCCAAGTATTTCGCCAGCGAGGCTGCGCTCGAGAACTCCATCGAGGGAATGCGCATTCACGGTGCTTATGGGTACTCTCAGGAGTACGACATCGAGCGCCTCTACCGCGATGCACCGCTGACGTGCATCGGCGAGGGCACGAACGAGATGCAGCGCATCATCATCTCCAAGAACTGGATCAAGAGGAACCCCATCGCATGAAGCCGCTTCAGGATTTGAAGATCGTATCGGTCGAGCAGTTCGGTGCGGCGCCGTACTGCACAATGCTGCTGGCCGAGCTTGGTGCGACGGTAATCAAGATCGAGAACGCATCGATCGGTGGTGATCCCGCGCGCAAGACCGGGCCCTATTTTCTCGGCGAGAACGACAGCGAATATTTTCAGTCCTTCAACAGCAGCAAGAAGAGCGTGGCGCTCGACCTGCGCAGCGAGGAAGGCCGCAAGGCGCTGGACGGACTCATCGCACGCTCCGATGTCGTGATGAACAATTTGCGCGGCGATCTGCCGGCGAAGATGGGGCTCGACTATCCCGCACTTTCCAAGCTGAAGCCGTCGATAGTGTGCGTCCACATATCCGCCTATGGGCGCGACAACGAGCGCAAGGCTCGGCCTGGCTACGATTATCTCATGCAGGCGGAATCCGGGCTGATGGATCTGACGGGCGAGCCGAATGGGCCGCCATCGCGCATCGGTGCGCCGTCGATGATCGATCAGACGACGGGCCTCACCGCGGCCGTCGGTCTGCTCGCGGCCGTGCTGCAGGCGCGCTCCACCGGCAAGGGGTGTGACGTCGATGTGAGCCTGTTCGAGGCGGCGCTTCATCAGCTCGGCTATGTCGCGCGCTGGTACCTCAATGAGGGGCACGTTTCCGAGCGCCAGCAGCGCAGTGCCCACTTCTCCGTCGCGCCCGTGCAGACCTTCCCGACAGCAGACGGGTGGGTTTTCATCATGTGCATGACCGACAAGTTCTGGGGCGCGCTTGTGACGGCTCTCGGGCAACCCGAGCTGGCGCGGGACGAGCGCTTTGCGACCGCCGCGGCCCGGCAGAAGAACCGCGACACCATTACCGAGATCGTGGATGTCGAGATGAAGAAGCGGTCGAGCGCCTACTGGCTCGATAAGCTTGGCAGCTTGCTGCCCATCGCGCCCGTTCTCGATCTTGCGAGTGCATTGGACAATCCATTCCTCAAGTCGACGGAGATGGTGCGCAATGTGCCGCATCCCGCGATGCCGGGAATGCGTGTGCTCGCCAATCCGATCAAAATCAATGGCAAGCGCCTTGAGCAGAAGGCCTGCTCGCCGCTCGGCGCGGACAATGCCGAGTTTCTCGGTGCATCGGCTTCCGAACGGGAGCGTGCTCGGAAATGAAGCTCGAAGGCATCCGCGTCATCGATCTCTCCGTCTTCCTGCCGGGGCCATATCTCACGCTCGCCATGGCCGATCATGGCGCAGAGGTGATCAAGGTCGAAGCACCGGGCGAGGGCGATCCGGGCCGCCATATCGGACTCTCCGACGGGCCGAGCACGGTCTTCTTCCGCAACGTGAACCGCGGCAAGAAGAGCGTCGTCGTCGATCTCAAGAACCCGGATCAACGCGAGCGACTGCTCGAGCTGTGCGAGACAGCGGATGTCGTCGTCGAATCGTTCCGGCCCGGTGTGGTCGATCGGCTCGGTGTCGGTTACGAGGCCGTACGGGCACGCAATCCTCGCATCGTCTACTGCTCGATCAGTGCCTTCGGGCAGCAGGGCCCCTTTAGTGGCCGTCCCGCGCATGATCTGGCATTGGAAGCCGAAAGCGGACTGCTCACCGCGTCACTTGGCGGCGACGGCAAGCCGGCCATGCCCGCGATTCCGGTGGCGGACGTGCTGGCGGGTCTGCAGGGCCTTTCCGCTGTTCTGATGGCGCTGCTGCGGCGGAACGAGACTGGGCTCGGTGACTACATCGATATCAGCATGCACGACGTCACGGTCGGTGCGATGTTGAATATTCTAGGTCCGACGTTTGCCGAGGGCCGGCAACCGATCCCGACGCACGAACGCACGACTGGCGGCGCGGCTTTCTACAGACCCTATGAGACACGCGACGGACGTTTTCTCGTGCTCGCCGGGCAGGAGCCGAAGTTCATCCATAACCTGCTCGGCGCGCTCGGCCGTCCCGATCTCGCCGAATTGTGCCTGCGCGGACCCGGACCGCATCAGCAACCGGTCATGCACTTTCTTGCGGAGGTCTTCCGCGGCAAGACGCTCGCCGAGTGGGACGCGTATCTAGCGACGCTGGATGTCTGCTACGGCCGTGTCAACACGCTTCCCGAGGCATTTGCGCACGAGAACCTCAAGGCGCGCGGGATGCTGCTGAAAGATGCGCAGGGCCGCACGCACGTAGGTCCGCCCATCCATTTCCGCAATGAGCCGGCATCGCCAGTGCTCAGCGAGCCACGCCTCGGCGAGCACACGCAGGCCATCATGAAACCAGGCTCACCAACTCCCGGAGAATAAAAGAATGCAGCATCCGCAGGTGGTCGAGGGGCAGCGTTATCGCGAGACCTTCGGCAGGTGCTTCGAGGATTTCCATGTCGGCGATATCTACGAGCATCGCCCGGGGCGAACGATCACGGAGACCGACAATATCTGGTTCACGCTGCTGACGATGAACACGCATCCTCTGCACTTCGATAAGGCGTACGCCGCCAAGTCCGAGTTCAAGCAGCCGCTGGTCAACAGCTGCCTCACGCTGTCGATGGTGGTGGGCATGAGCGTCAGTGACGTCAGCCAGCAGGCGATCGGCAATCTCGGTTGGAACGATATCAAGCTGACGGCGCCGGTCTTTGTCGGCGACACGATCTACGCGGAGTCGGAAGTTCTCGGAAAGCGCGAGTCGAACTCGCGCCCGACGCAGGGTATCGTCACCGTTCGCACGATCGGCAAGAAGGCCGATGGCGTGCAGTTCATGAGCTTCGAGCGAGCCGTTCTGGTGCCGAAACGAGGGCATGCGATCGAGCAATGATGCGAGGAGCCGCGTC
>JAEZAW010000160.1 GCA_023430315.1 Pseudomonadota bacterium
GAATAAGATCGAGTACTACAGACCACCCATCAGCATGTACTTCATCTCAACGAAGCCATCGATGCCGTGGCTCGAACCCTCTCGGCCAATGCCCGATTCCTTGACGCCGCCGAACGGCGCAACCTCGGTTGAAATGATGCCCTCGTTGATGCCGACCATGCCGTACTCAAGACCTTCGGCGACGCGCCACACGCGGCCGATGTCGCGTGCGTAGAAGTAGCAGGCGAGACCGAACTCGGTGTCGTTGGCCATGGCGATCCCTTCTTCCTCGGTCTTGAACTTGAAGACCGGGGCGACGGGACCGAATGTCTCCTCACGCGCGCACTTCATATCCGACGTGACGTTGGCGAGGACGGTCGGCTCGAAGAAAGTGCCACCGAGCTTGTGGCGCTTGCCACCCGTGATGATCTTGGCGCCCTTGGAGACGGCGTCGGCAATGTGCTCCTCGACCTTCTCGATGGCCGCCATATTGATGAGCGGGCCTTGGACGACGCCCGTCTCGGTGCCGTCGCCGACTTTCATGGCAGCGGCCGTCTTGGCGAGCTTGGCGACGAATTCGTCGTAGACCTTCTCCTGCACGAGCAGACGGTTGGCGCAAACGCAGGTCTGGCCGGCATTGCGGTACTTGGAGGCCATGGCGCCTTCGATGGCCTTGTCGATGTCGGCATCGTCGAACACGAGGAACGGCGCATTGCCGCCGAGCTCCAGCTCGACCTTCTTGATGGTCGAGGCCGACTGCTCCATGAGCACCTTGCCGATCTCCGTCGAGCCCGTGAATGTGATGCCGCGCACTTTCGGGCTCGTCGTTAGCTCCTTGCCGATCTCGGCCGACTTGCCGGTAATGACGTTGAACACGCCCGGCGGGATACCGGCCTGACGCGCAAGCTCGGCGAGGGCGAGGGCCGTGAGCGGCGTTTCGGTTGCGGGCTTGACGACGACCGTGCAGCCGGCGGCAAGCGCGGGGGAGACTTTCCGCGTGATCATGGCGTGCGGGAAGTTCCACGGCGTGATGGCACCGATGACGCCGAGCGGTTGCTTGATGACGACGATACGGGTGCCTTGCTTGAAGCTCGGGATGGTCTCGCCGTAGATGCGCTTGGCTTCCTCAGCATAGAACTCGGTGAACGAGGCGCCGTAGATGATCTCGCCGCGGGCTTCCGCGAGCGGTTTGCCCTGCTCGCTGGTCAGCAGCAGCGCCAGCTCGTCGGCGTGCGCGACCTGGAGGTCAAACCACTTGCGCAGGATGGCTGCGCGCTCCTTGGCGAGCAGCTTGCTCCAGGCCGGGAAGGCTTTCTCGGCGGCGTCGATGGCCCGTTTTGTCTCGGCCGTTCCGAGGCGCGGCACCTTGGCGATCTCCTCGCCGGTCGCCGGGTTCGTGACGGGGATCTCGGGCTTGCCGCCCCACTTGCCGTCGATGAAACACTGCGTCTTCAGGAGCGTGATGACTTTCTTGTCCATGAGGATCCTCCTGCAGGATTGATTGGGCGGGTGCGCCTGCCTAGGCCCGCAATGGGGCTGAGTGGCGGCTTCGAGGAGGATCATAGCGCCTCGGACGGGCGCTGGCCCGTGTTTTTGCGGGGAGCTGGCCCGTCAGGCGTGCCGGTTGACGGATTGGCCGTCCCGATGGCGCTCGATCTCCTCCGGCTCGCGTTCGTCGATGGAGGCGAGCGCATTGCTCGCAGAGGGGACTGCCCGAAGGAGGGCGTCGAGCTTAGCCTGGACGGCCTGGGCGTCGCGATGCGTGGAGCGATGAATCAACAGCGCAATGATCAGTGTGACGAGCGTGGCAATGCCGTGCCAATCGAGGGAGTGGCGCTCGACGACGTACCAAATTGCGGTAAATGCGATGACAAACAGAAAGAATGAGGGATGCGCAGCGTACACGCCAAGCTGCGTCAAGGCCTTGCGGACGATGTCGAGCATGGAGGATCTCCCGATCGTGGCCCGCGCGCACTTCTCAGTTGTATACTGAGGGACGGCTATCCGTGCGGCGGGCCACGGCAGCTTAACGACCGAATGGCGTCAACCGTTCCGGGCCAGTGCGACGACGTCGGCGGGTTTGCGAGAGCGCGCGAGCATGTCGGCGAGCCGGCCGCGGACTTCGGGCAGGCTCTCGCCGCGGGGAGCGAGAACGCGGGTTTCCAGGAAATGGCCGGTGAGAGCGAAGCCGGCGGCAAGATCGTTCGGTGAGACAACCCCCTGGCTGCGACCGCGCAGGAAGGGCGGGAGTGCCAGCAGCCGGTCGGCGTAGGGCTCGCCCGCCGAGGCCGATACGGCGCGGCCGCTCTTCGGCGAAACGTAGATCAGCTCGTCGTTGCTGCCCGTGGCGGCGCAGGCTGTGAGATCGAGGCCGAAGCCCAGCTCGTCGAGTAGCGCCAGCTCCCAGCGGACGAGCAGTGCCGGCCAGACCTCCGGCTCATCCAGAAAGCCGAGGACGAACAGGCTCACCTCGTAGAGGCTCGGATGGGGATCGCGCTCAGGGAGCAGCCGAGCCAGCGTGGTCAGCGTCGCGAGCCCGGCGAGTGGCATGGCGTGGTCCATGACCTCCGCGGCATAGGCGCGGCGCGGTTCGAGCGTCATTTGCCCGAGTTGATCGGCGAGGCGTGCCTTCCAGCTCACCTCGACATGATTGCCGGGTTGGAGAACGGGGCGCATGCGCCGCGAGCGGCCGCCGTGGACGAGGCCGAGATGGCGGCCGTGAGCGCGCGTCAGCAGCTCGACGATGCTCGCCGTCTCACCGTGGGGCCTGACCCCAAGGATGATGCCCTCGTCGGTCCAATCCATCAGCTGAATATACAGGAGTCGAAGGTTCCAAGCAGCTGCGCTGCACCGAAGAGGGCCACGGGTGCAGGCGATACAATCGCCGCAGGCTTGGAACGGCTGATAAGGTGCGTCGTTTATACAATATGAAAGCCTAAGCCACGGTCACGCCGCGAGATTCTGCGGGTGACGGAGGGGCGTGCGCGCCATCGAAAGGAGGAACAATGCGACAATACTTCATGCCACTGGCAGCCGCACTCATGGCCGGCACAGCGCTGCCTTCCACCGCCTCGGCACAGGATGCGATAACCACCGTTGATCTGAACATGCGTGCGGGACCTTCGACTGCATTTCCCGTCGTCGACGTAATCCCGGATTCCGCCCCTGTCGACGTGCACGGCTGCGTTCGAGGTTATAGCTGGTGCGACGTCACCGCCGCCGGTTCGCGCGGCTGGGTGTCAGCCAGCTACCTCAGCTATGCCCGCGGCGGGAGCTACGTGCCCCTCGCAGTGTATGGCGCAGAATATGACGTGCCGATCATCACCTTCTCTGTGGGCTCGTACTGGGACAACTATTATCGTGGCCGTCCGTGGTATGCGGAGCGAGCACGCTGGCGGGATCGCTGGCAGGAAAACTGGCGGGATATCCGCCGTGACTATCGCGCTGAACGTCGAGAAGATCGTGTCGACCGGAGAGAAGAGCGCCGCGAGGAGCGCGTCGACCGACGGCGAGATCGGCGGGAGGATCGCGTCGAACGGCGAGAAAATCGTCGCGAAGCCGCTCAGGAGCGCCGTGAGCGCGTTCAGGAACGCCGTGGTGAAAATCGCGTAGAACGTCGTGAGCAGCGTCGTGATGCTCAGGAGCGGCGTCGAGAAACTCGGATGGAACGCCGGGATCGGTCGCCCGCTGCACGCGCTGAACGCCAGGGTCGACAGAGTCTCCAGCAGCGCTCGCGGGGCGATCGTGCAAGCCCCGGCCGGAGCGAGGGGCGCGTTGAGCGCGGTGATCGGGGACGCCGAGGCCGAGAAGGCTAAGGCCCCACAGAGTCCATAAAATCCAAGGCGGGGCCCCCACGGGCGCCCCCGGT
>JAEZAW010000305.1 GCA_023430315.1 Pseudomonadota bacterium
ATACGAGATCGCCGAACGCCTTGGAGACACGGACTATCTCCTTCGCATTTTATGGGGCCTGTGGGCTGCTAAAAATATAGAGGGGGATTTTCAATCGGGGCGTGAGATCGCTGAACGCTTCCGGGCACTGGCCGCGCAGTCCTCCGATCCGAGCGATAGCGCCGTCGGCGAGAGACTGCTGGCAACCTCGCTCCACTTCCTCGGCAACCAGGAAGGTGCTCTGCATCACGTTCAGCGAATGCTCAGCGGCTATCACGCCGGATCGCGTCGCGCGCACCTCATGCGCTATCAATTCGATCAACTCGTGACGGCAAGCATTGCGCGATCCCGCTCGCTCTGGGTTCTGGGACGCGGCGATCAGGCGCTGAAGGTGCTCGACGAAAGCATCGAGGATGCCATAGCGATCGGCCACAATCTTTCACTCTGCAATGCTCTCATGCAGGCGGCCTGTCCGGTTGCGTTGCTGGCGGTCGATCTCCCGAGAGCCGAGCGGTTCACCGAGCTCCTTCGAAAGGAGTCGGAACGAAGTAGTCTCGGCGTGTGGCATCTCTTCGCCGGATGCTTTCAGGGCCAGATCTTTGTGAAGCGGGGGGACATAGTAGAGGGCTTGTCGCTCATCCGGGCCGCCATCGAGAAGCAGCAATCCGCGGGCCACCGGCAGTACTATGCCTCATTCAATATGGCCTATGCCGAGGGGCTCATGACTGCAGGATTGATGGCAGAAGCCATGGCTGCACTTGATGCGGCATCGGCTCACGCCACGCGCAACAATGAACACTGGGCTGCACCCGAGATGCTTCGGCTCAAAGGAGAGATCGTGCTCCGCGCTGCAAACACTGCGAGCCTTACCGAAGCGGAACAGTACTTCAGCGATGCTCTCGAGCTGGCAATTCAGCAGAAAGCCCTCGCCTGGCAGCTGAGAGCAGCAAGCAGTCTCGCGCGACTACGGCGAGCACAAGATCGCACATCCGAGGGTCGCGATCTCCTGGCGTCGGTCTACAATACCTTTACCGAAGGCTATGATCTGCACGATCTCGTAGCGGCGAGATCGCTGCTCAATGAGTTGGCTTAGGCAATGACCGCCGAGCACGGATTCCGAGACGAGATTTGCAAATCATAGCTATCTTGCCTCCAAAGAGGCGCAAATATCCATCTCGAGCTCCAAGGTTTTGACGCTCGTGCTCAGCGGCGTGTCGCTCTAGGGTATACTCTGGAGATACACGCCGCGCGCCCCT
Organism: Pseudomonadota bacterium; assembly: GCA_023430315.1. Classification (GTDB taxonomy): domain Bacteria; phylum Pseudomonadota; class Alphaproteobacteria; order Rhizobiales; family Hyphomicrobiaceae. The sequence goes on from JAEZAW010000305.1 coordinate 1,236, forward strand.
GATTTGGCGTCACAATTGCACCTTGCGAAGCAGCCAGGGCGGCGCCATGGGTGGCCGAGCGCGGATGTCAGGACCAAGAGAGCGATATAGGAAGCAATCATGCGGTCAGAACGTAAAGTCGTGCTGCGCCCGCTGGAGCGCGAGGATCTGCGTTTCGTGCATCAGATGGACAACAACGCCAACGTGATGCGCTACTGGTTCGAGGAGCCGTACGAGACCTTCGTCGAGCTGACGGCGCTCTATGACGAACATATCCACGACCAGACCGAACGCCGCTTCGTGGTGGTCTGCGACGAAAAGAACGCCGGCCTCGTCGAGCTCGTCGAAATCGATCACGTCCATCGTCGGGCAGAGTTCCAGATCGTCATCGCCCCCGACCACCAGGGCAAAGGGCTGGCAAGGCACGCGGCGGAACTTGCGATGGACTATGGCTTCGGCGTGCTGAACCTCCACAAGATTTATCTCGTCGTCGACAAGGACAACAAGAAGGCCATCCATATCTATGAGAAGCTCGGCTTCGAGGTCGAAGGTGTGCTGCGGCAGGAGTTCTTCATCAACGGCCAGTATCGAGACGTCACACGGATGTGCCTATTTCAGCAGGACTACCTCGTCGCGCGGCCAAAGCCCGAGCGGATGCTCACGCCCACAGCCCAATGATGGGAGCTGTGGGGCCCGTGTCGATAGGCCGATGAGGAGATCATTGCGAAGAGGATGCGAAAGTCATGTTCCCGATCCCGAAGAGCTTCTTTCTGACGCGAGGTATCGGCACGCACAAAGAGCGACTGACAGCGTTCGAGCTGGCTCTGCGCGACGCGGACATCGAGCAGCAGAACCTGGTGGCGGTGTCGTCGATCCTACCGCCCGGATGCATCGAGATGGAGCGGGATGCCGGCGTGGTCACGTTGCAGCCTGGAGAGATTACCTTCGCCGTGCTGGCTCGCTCCGAGACAAATGAACCTGGCCGTCGCGTCAACTCGAGCATCGGCTTGGCACGGCCTTCCGATCCCTCCATGTACGGCTACATCTCGGAGCACCATGGGTATGGCATGGAGGAGATGCAGAGCGGCGAATATGCAGAGGACCTCGCGGCGACCATGCTGGCGTCGACGCTGGGGGTCGAGTTCGATCCCGATGCCGCCTGGAATGAACGCAAGCGCGTCTACGAGACGAGCAGCCTGATCATCGAGAGCAAGTCCATCACGGCCGCTGCTGAAGGCGACGCCTCGGGATTGTGGACATGTACCGTTGCTGCTGCTGTGTTCCGCTTTACCTAGCCCCGGGATGGACGCGCGCACCTTCGCCCACGACGACAAAAGGTGCCCAATTCGCAGGGTGGACATTGGCGCCACCGGTCTCACGCAACGTACGCGTGGAGCGGCATATCCTGCTCCGGAATCGACACCGCGCCAGTGCTTCGATCACAAGGCCGATCTGTTCCTGCATAGTCTTCGGATAGGCCTCAACATCAAGTTCTGACGATGATCAGAGCGTTTGGCGGCACACCTCCTCGGCCTCGCGTGCGAGGTGTCGCCGGGAGGACGCCGGGCCCGGTCACCGCTTTGGCGACCAGGCCTCTCGCGTCCGCTCAGCGCTGCGTCCAGCGCTTGATCAGTTCGTCGTAGGCGACGGTGATGCCCTTCGGCTTTTCGTTCGCAAGCTTATCCCAGGGAGCGCCGCTGCCCTTCTTCAGCCAGACGGAAGGATCCTCGGCCTTGTTCAGCCGCGGACCACAACCGCTATAGGTCTTGGCCTTCTCATCGGCGACCTGCATGCGCGCCATCACCTCATCCATTTCCTTGGCAAGCCGATCCATGGCCTGCTGGGCGGTGAAGGTACCGGCGCTGATGTCGCCGATATGCTGCCAGAACAGCTGCGCGAGCCGCGGATAGTCCGGCACATTGACGCCCGTCGGCGTCCACGCAACGCGGTCCGGCGAACGGTAGAACTCGACCATGCCACCGAGTTTCGATGCGCGTTCCGAGAAACTCGGATGCCGGATCGTGCTGTCGCGTACGAATGTCAGGCCGACATGGCTCTTCTTCAGGTCGACCGTCTTTGACACGGCGAACTGAGCGAACAACCAGGCGGCCTTGCGGCGCTCGAGCGGCGTGGACTTGAGCAGCGTCCATGAGCCCGTGTCCTGATAGCCGCGCTGCATGCCTTCCTTCCAGTACGCGCCCGTCGGCGAAGGTGCCATCCGCCACTGCGGGTTGCCCTTGTCGTCGACGGTGTTATTGCCCGCGCTTTTCGGCGCGACCATGCTTGCGGTGAAGGCCGTGTACCAGAACACTTGCTGGGCCACGTTGCCTTGGCTGAGCGCCGGCAGCGACTGATAGAAGTCGAGATCGGCCGCACCCGGAGGCGCGTACTTGCGCAGCCATTCGTTCCACTTGGTCACGGCGTAAACCGCCGCTGGGCTGTTCACAGCGCCGCCGCGGGCGACAGAGGCGCCGGCGGGATTACATGAACCCTTCTCCATGCGGATGCCCCACTCGTCGACCGGGCGCCCGTTCGGGATGCCGAGATCGGCCGTGCCGGCCATGGAAAGCCAGGCGTCCGTCATACGCCAGCCGAGGTCCGGGCCGCGCTTGCCGTAGTCCATGTGGCCGTAGACGCGGACGCCGTCGATTTCCTTCACGTCGTTGGTGAAGAATTCGGCGATGTCTTCATAGGCGGACCAGTTCACCGGCACACCAAGGTCGTAACCGTACTTGTCCTTGAAGCGCTTCTGCAGGTCCGCACGATCGAACCAGTCCTTGCGGAACCAGTAGAGGTTGGCGAACTGCTGATCGGGCAGCTGCCAGACCTTTCCATCGGGCCCAGTCGTGAAGGAGATGCCAATGAAGTCCTTGAGGTCGAGGCCCGGATTGGTGACGTCCTTACCTTCGCCGGCCATCCAGTCGGTGAGGTTGATCGTCAGTCCGAGCCTCGCGTGCATGCCGATCAGGTCGGAGTCGTTGACAAAGCCGTCGTACAGGTTACGGCCGGTCTGTAACTGCGTTTGCAAAGCCTGGACGACGTCACCTTCACCCATGATCTGCATGTTGACTTTGATGCCGGTGATCTCCTCGAACGCCTTTGTGAGGGTCCTCGCCTCATACTCGTGCGTTGGAATACCTTCGGCGACGATATTGATCTCCATTCCTTTGAATGGTGCGGCGGCCTTGATGAACCAGCTCATCTCAGCCAACTGCTGCTCTTTCGTCAGCGTCGATGGTTGAAACTCGCTGTCGATCCATTTTCTTGCCGCTTGTTCGTCGGCAGAGACCGACAACGTCCCGATTGCCAGGGACGTCACGGTCAACGTGGCCATAAGTCTCCTTCGCATGGACTTCCTCCATTGCGTTCGTGTTTACGCATCCGGCACGGCGCGAACGCTTCACCGAGCGGTGGTCACCGATCCTGCTTCAAACCCACCGGAACACCGCGACTCCGTAGAGGATCGAGATGCCGAGGGCCCACCAAAGGTTCGGGCCGACAAACCCGAGCCAGGCGAGATGGATGTAGGCGGCGCCGAGCAGCGTGAGGAACAGCCGGTCGCCGGGTGTGGTTGGAATTGAAAGAATGCCGACGCGCTCCTCGGAAGGCGCGAGAATTTGCCAGATCGTCATGCCGACAAGAGTCAGCCCGATCATGATGAAGAAAGCAGCGGTCGCCGGCGTCCATGCCATCCATGAAAGGCTCATGCGCGCCTCCTATCGGTTGCGCCGGGCAAAATGATCGATGCGGGACGAATGAGTAATCATGAAGCACCTCACACGCGCCCGAGTGCGAACCCTTTGGCAATGTAGTTGCGCACGAAATAGATGACGATCGCGCCCGGCACGATGGTGAGTGCACCGGCTGCGGCGAGCACGCCAAGCTCATAGCCGGAAATGCTGATCGTACGGGTCATCACGGATGCGATGGGCCTCGCTGCAACCGACGTCAGCGTCTTTGCGAGCAGCAACTCGACCCAGGAGAACATGAAGCAGAAGAAGGCAGCGACGCCGATGCCACCCGCAATCAGCGGGATGAAAATCTTGAAGAAGAAGCGCCGGAACGAATAGCCGTCGATATAGGCCGTTTCGTCGATTTCCTTCGGCACCCCGGACATGAATCCTTCCAGGATCCATACGGCGAGCGGGATATTGAAGAGGCAGTGCGCGAGCGCGACGGCGATATGTGTGTCGAACAGGCCGACCGATGAATAGAGCTGGAAGAACGGAAGCGCGAAGATGGCCGGCGGCGCCATGCGGTTGGTGAGCAGCCAGAAGAACAGATGCTTGTCGCCGAGAAAGCGATAGCGCGAGAACGCATAGGCAGCGGGCAGCGCCGCCGACACCGAGAGAACGGTGTTGAGCGTCGCGTATGCGATCGAATTGAGGTAGCCGTTGTACCAGACTGGATCGGTGACGATCTTTTGGTAGTTGGCCAGGGTGAATTCGTTCGGCCAGAGCGAGAACGTGCCGAGAATTTCGTTCGTCGTCTTGAACGACATATTAAGGAGCCAGTAGATCGGCACCATCAGGAACAGGATATAGAGCGCCGGAACGAACCAGGAAAAGCCGATGCGCCTGCGCGCTCCAGCACGTCTCGTCACACCGGTCGAATGCATCGGCCTACTAGCGATCGTAGCTGTGTCGGTCATGTGCGTGCCTCGTCGCGCGTCATCACCGTGTAGAAGACCCAGCTCATGGCCAGAACCATGAGGAAATAGATGAGTGACATCGCTGCCGCCGGCCCAAGGTCGAACTGGCCAAGCGCGATTTTTACGAGGTCTAGTGAGAGCAGCGTCGTCGCATTTCCGGGCCCACCGCCCGTCAGCACAAACGGCTCCGTATAGATCATGAAGGAGTCCATGAGCCGCAGCAGCACGGCGATGGTGAGCACGCGCCGCATTTTCGGGAGCTGGATGTAGCGGAACACCGCCCAGCGCGACGCGCCGTCGATCTTCGCCGCCTGATAATAGACGTCGGGAATGGCCATCAGCCCGGCATAGGCAAGCAGCACGACCAGAGACGTCCAGTGCCAGACGTCCATGAGAATGAGCGTGAACCAAGCGGAAGCCACGTCGCGCGTAAAATTGTAGCTGATGCCGAGACCGTTTATGGCGCGCCCGAGCAGACCGAAGCTCGGCAGAGCAAAGATGTTCCAGATCGCCCCGACCACGTTCCATGGAATCAAAAGTGGCAAAGCCATCAGAACGAGGCAGACCGACACCCATGGCCCCTTGCGCGGCATCGCGAGGGCAATGCCGACGCCGAGCGGAATCTCTATCGCGAGAATAGTCGCGGTGAAGGCGAGCTGGCGTAGAAGTGCTGCGTGAAAGCGCTCCGAGTGCAGCACCTGCTCGAACCATTTCGATCCCTCGAAGAAGAACACATTGCCGGCGAAGCTTTCCTGCACCGAGTAATTGACCACCGTCATCAGCGGAATGACGGCGTTGAAAGCGACCAGCACGAGCACCGGCAAGACCATGAACCAGGCGCGGTTGTTGACGGTCTTGTCCATCTTCACGCCCTCCCGTCGACGAGCTGGCCATCGGCATAGACATGAAGATGCGCTCGATCGAACTCGATCGCGGCCACGTCGCCCGAAAGCTGCGTGTCCTCGCCGATCATGACGCTCAGCGTTTGTTCATCGAGGCTGACGCGCGCGATCTTGAAGCGTCCGACATCGTCTACGCGGTTGATGCGTACCGGTACGCCTTCGCCTTGTGGCGCGATGCGCACGAACTCCGGTCGGATACCGAGTTCGACGCGCGCGCGGTCCGCCGGTCGATCATACGTGCGCGCCAACGGGATAGCGCGGCCAGCGACCGTCGCAGTGCGACCCTCGACGCTTGCGGGCAGGATGTTCATGCCCGGTGAGCCGATAAAATATCCGACGAACGTATGGTGCGGCCGCTCGAACAGTTCCTGCGGCGAGCCGACCTGCACGATGCGGCCGTCATACATGACAATCACGGTATCGGCGAAAGTCAGCGCCTCGGTTTGGTCGTGCGTGACGTAGATCATCGTCGTGCCGACCTGCCGGTGCAGTTGCTTCAGTTGCGAGCGCAGTTCCCACTTCAGTTGCGGATCGATGACGGTGAGCGGCTCGTCGAACAGCATGGCGCTCACATCGGCGCGCACGAGCCCACGTCCGAGCGAGATCTTCTGCTTGGCGTCGGCGGTCAGCCGTCTTGCCTTCTGCATCAGCGACGGCGTGAGCCCGAGCATCTCGGCAATTTCGCGCACCCGCGCGTCGAGTGCCTGGCGGGCTACGCCGCGGTTGCGCAGCGGAAATGCCAGGTTCTCGTAAACGGTCATCGTGTCGTAAACGACCGGAAACTGGAACACCTGCGCGATGTTACGCTGCTCGCTCGTTTGTTCGGTAACGTCCGTGCCGTCGAACAGTATGCTTCCCTTGGTCGGCACGAGCAGTCCTGAAATCAGATTGAGCAGCGTGGTCTTGCCGCAACCCGATGGCCCAAGCAGCGCATAGGCGCCGCCCGGCTTGAACTCGAGATTGATCGTCTTCAGCGCATAGTCGGCATCGCCTCGCGGCCGAGGGCCGTAAGCGTGGGCGAGATCGGCGAGTTCTATTCGCGCCATGACGAGTCCTCAGGCTGCCGCCGCGAAATCCGGCGCCGCCATCACGCGGCCGTCCCGATCGAAAGCAAACATGCGGTTCGGGTCGAGATAGAGATCCACCGGTGCGCCAGGATTGAGCTCGTGAATACCGTGCACGAGTGCGACCCAGCGCATGTCCCGGTGAATGGCATGAACGAAACTTTCCGAGCCGGTGATCTCGACGATCGCGACCTTCGCCGTCACCGCCACTGCGTCCTGGCTCGGTTGGCGCAGATAGAGATGATTGGCGCGAAAGCCGAGCGTGATCTCTCCGTCGGGCAATCCTGCGAGCGGACCGTGCGCCGGAAGGATGGCGCCGCCCGGCAAATGCGCCTTGCCGTCGGCGATGTGGGCCGCGATGAAATTCATTGGTGGGTCAGAGAAGGCTTCCGCTGTCTCGCGGTTATTCGGGCGTCGATAGACATCGACTGTACGGCCGAACTGCGTTACCCGACCCTCCTGGAGGGTCGCAGTGCTGCCGCCGAGAAGCAAGGCGTCGGACGGCTCCGCCGTCGCATAGACCGTGATCGCGCCGATCTCTGCAAACAGCTTCGGCAGCTGTTCGCGCAGTTCCTCACGCAATTTGTAGTCGAGATTGGCGAGCGGCTCATCGAGCAGAAGAAGGTCGGCGCGTTTCACGATGGCGCGTGCGAGCGCCGTGCGTTGCTGCTGTCCGCCGGAAAGCTCGAGCGGATAGCGATCGAGCTGACTGTCGAGCCGCATGAGGGCCGCGGCATCGCGGACGCGGCGATCCAGCTCCGTGCGCGGCACGCGCGCGACGCGCAGCGGCGACGCGATGTTCTCGTAAACCGTCAGGTTCGGGTAGTTGATGAACTGCTGATAGACCATCGCGACTGAGCGCTGCCGCACCGGCGTGCCGGTGACGTCGCGCCCATCGACGAGAACCTGCCCCTCTATAGGCACGTCGAGTCCCGCCATCAGCCGCAGGATTGTGGTCTTGCCCGAAAGCGTCGGTCCGAGCAGCACGTTCAAGCTGCCGCGCTCGAGCGTCAGCGTTACGCCAGCAACGTGGGTCTCGCCTTCGACCCGCTTTGTGACGTTGCGCAATTCGAGCGTCATCGTGGACTCCATCAGGCGGCTGGTGCCGCGGCGACGCGAAATCCGGCCGCGGGGAGTCGCCTGCCACATCGCGCTTCAGGATCGATGCCGCGCGTTTTCGCAATCTTTTCTTTTTACCTTAAGTCGAAGTATATCACGTGCCAAGCGAAAACACTTGATGACACCTAAACTAGATTTTGTGGAGTGGGCCGCCAGCTGGAGACCTGACCTCAGTGAGCCGCACTTCAGCGTCCTGGCAGATGCGGCGGATCGTTGGCGAGCGGCAGTAGTCCGTGACAAAGGTATTGACTTGCGAGAGATGCCCGATCTTCACCGGCGCGGAGCGCTCGAACTTAGTCGCGTCGCACACCAGGATCACGTGCCGTGCATTGGCTATGATCTCCTGAGTGACGCGCACCTCGCGGTAATCGAAATCGAGCAGCGCGCCGTCCTGGTCGATCGCCGAGACGCCGATGACTGCAAAATCCACGCGGAACTGGCGGATGAAATCGACCGCCGCGTCGCCGACGATGCCACCGTCGGCGTGACGCACAACGCCACCCGCGATCACGAGCTCGATCTGCGAATAGCCCCGCATTAGGCTCGCAACATTGATATTATTAGTAATCACCATAAGACCGGAATGCTGCAGCATGGCGCGCGCGACGGCTTCGGTGGTGGTGCCGATATTGATGAAGAGCGAGGCGTTGTTCGGGATCAGCGCCGCCGTGGCCCGTCCGATCTCCTCCTTCGCCTCCATTGCGATCGAACGGCGCGCGTCATAGCCGACGTTTTGCACGCCTGAGGCGAGGATCGCACCGCCATGCACACGCGTGAGCAGGCGCTTGTCGCACAGCTCATTCAGGTCCTTGCGGATGGTCTGAGGCGTGACGTCGAAGCGGGCCGATAGGCCTTCCACGGTGACGCGGCCGGCTTGGCGGGCGAGGTCGACGATGGCTTGCTGCCGAGGGATCAACATAGCGAGGGCTCAGGGATGGCAACATGAAATTAAACGAAAATGATTCGAAAGCAAGACGTCGGGACGGTTTGAGCGTGTGCGGTGTTCGACCGCTCCAGGCCAGGTGCCGATTCCGATTGAGCGAGGCGAGTGCCATCGATCTCGAGGAATTCCTGGACGCTCCCAAGATCGAGAAGCCGATCCTCGCCGAGATCGTTCTTCAATGGAGCTGGCCAGCATATCGCGGCGTGAGCGGATCGAATCAGGCATAACTGCCTTCGAACGCTGGGCGCACGGATGGAAACCACCCTCTACTTGCCAATCAAGCGATTCCTCGAGGGGTTAGGCTTCGAGGTGAAGGGGGAAGTGTGCGGGTGTGACGTGGTTGCGCTCGACAATGGCGTGCCCGCTGCCGTCATCATCGCGGAATTGAAGCTCACCTTCACGCTCGAACTGGTGCTCCAGGCGGTCGACAGGCTCCCGGCCTGCGATGACGTCTGGCTCGCAGTGCGCGCTTCGCCCCGCGGGCGCGGACGCGAAAGCGATGCACGCGTCAAGAAGCTCTGCCGTCTTCTCGGGTTCGGCCTCGTCACCGTATCGGCAAAGGGCAACGTCGAAGTCATTGTCGAACCCGTTCCCTGGCGCCCGCGACGAGATCCCAAACGACGCTCGCGCATCGTCGAGGAGCATAAGAAGCGTCGGGGTGACCCCGCTCTGGGAGGCAGCACACGCCGACCCATCATGACAGCGTACCGGCAGCAAGCGCTCGATTGTGCCAGAGCGCTCGCGACAGCGCCGAGCCGCCCGCGCGATCTGAAGCCGACGATGCCAGATGCGCCGAAGATCCTGCTGCGGAATGTCTACGGCTGGTTCGAGCGCATCGAACGAGGCCGGTATGGCCTGACCGAACGGGGGCGCGCGGAACTAGCACGCTGGACTGCGCAATAGAGCACGCTCGGAAATGTCGGCTCCCGGTTTCAGATTTTGATCGGGTTTTTGAAGACCTGCGGCACGAGCTGTCGCGTGGCAGCGTCAACGAGTCTGCGTGCTTCGTCGAGTTCGGTTGCGGTTGCCTTGATGTCGAGCATCCGGTCCCCTTCACCTATCCAGCGCGTGACGAAATATATGGACTGGCCGCGTCCCGCTGATGCCTCCATGTGCACGCCTTTGACGCCAGCGACGGTGACATGCTCTGCCGTGATGAAGCGCGAGCCGGTGCGCTGCGCGTTGGCGCGTCCTTGAGCGAGCAGCTTCGCAGGCGATAGTGCCCCGTTGGCCTCGAAGGCGGCGGGCAACTCTTCGCTTCGCAATACGCCCTTGATTTCGATCGCGGTCGGGGGCGGGCACTTCTCGTAGTTCGTGCAGACATAGAGCAGTCGGTCCGCCTCAACTCGGCGTCCCCAGTCCGAAGTCGCGAGCCCCTCGATCATCAAGTGATTGACGTCGAAGTAACCCTTGAACTGCGCCGTCGCGATCATCGGCGACGTCAGTGCAAACACAATGCATGCGAATGTGGAAACGCGCATGTTGCACCTGCGGATATCTTTGTAGGCCAGGGCAATGTGCTTACGGATTGCGTCGGTCTTGCGACTACAATCATCTTGCCGGTGATCGCTCCAGAGCCGACATCTGGTTAGTTCACATCGAGCGGAACTGGGTTCAACTGCCCAAGTCGAAGGCAGACTGACAACGAATTGCCCACCCATTGGAGTTTCGGATCTCCCGGCGTCCCCCTACAGTCGGCAGGACAACGCCAACGCCGAGCCGCGGAGCCCATTCATGCGTCCTCTCGTTGCCGTCGCCTTCGTGGTGACGGCTCTTGCCCCGAGTCCGATCCTGGCCCAGCAGGTCCTCAAAACAGCCGTCGATGGCACGTTCGCGCCGCACGCCATGCCCAAGCTCGAAGGCGGCATTCAAGGTTTCAATGTCGATCTCTTCACCGAAGTCGGGAAGCGCCTGAAGCGCCCGGTCGACATCGCCGCCACGCAGTTCTCGGGGATTCTCCCGTCCTTGCAGGCCGGTACGATCGACTTCGTCGCGGCACCCGTCACAGTGACCAAGGAGCGGGCGGACAACTACATCTTCACCGAGGGCTATCTCAATACCGATTATCAGTTCCTGACGAAGAAGGGCGCCCCCGCGATCGGCGATCTGAAAGAGCTCAAGGGCAAGGTCATCGCGGTCAACAAAGGCTCGGTCTACGACAGCTGGGCGAAGAAGCTCGAGCCCGAGATCGGCTGGACGGTCGAAACTTTCGGCACGCAGACCGATGCCGTGCAGGCCGTCATGGCGGGGCGCGCCTATGCGAACGTCGCCGGCAACACGAACGTGCAATGGGCCGTGAAGCAGCAGCCGCAGCTCCAGCTCTCCTATGTGTATTCGACCGGCCTCGTCTGGGCGGCGCCCCTTCGCAAGGAATCGACGGAGCTTCGTGCTCAGCTCGAGAATGCCATTGAGTGCATCAAGAAGGATGGCACCATGGCGGCGCTGCACGAGAAGTGGTTCGGCATCAAGCCCGCGCCCGGCTCCGCAGCCGTCACGATTTTTCCGGGCACCGGCGTGCCGGACATGCCTGGTTATGATCCCACGCCCCGCGAGCCCCAATGCGGCTGACGCGCGGCGACCGATCCTCCTGACATAGCCGGAACGCATGCCGATACTTACCATCTCCGGCCTCAGAAAGAGCTTCGGCACCACGGAGGTGCTGAAGGGGATCGACCTGAGCGTCAGCAATCGCGAGCTCGTCTTCATCATCGGCCCGTCGGGCTCGGGCAAGAGCACGCTTCTTCGCTGCATCAACAGGCTGGAAGAGCCAACCGGCGGCGGCATCGCCTTCGACGGCATCGAGGTGACGGACCGCTCGACAGATCTCAATGCGCTCCGCCGATCCATGGGCATGGTCTTCCAGTCCTTCAATCTCTATCCGCATATGACGGCGCTCGCGAATGTCACGCTCGCACTGCGGAAGGTTTTGAAGAAATCACGCGACGAAGCCGACGCGATCGGCCGTGAGGCGCTTGCCAAGGTCGGCCTCAGTGACAAGACCGCGAGCTATCCCTCCGAACTGTCCGGTGGCCAGCAGCAGCGTGTAGCCATTGCACGCGCATTGGCGCTCGATCCAAAGATCGTCCTGTTCGACGAACCGACATCCGCGCTCGATCCAGAGCTCGTCGGCTCCGTCCTCGCCGTCATGCGCGATCTCAAGGCCGGCGGCATGACCATGCTCGTCGTCAGCCACGAGCTTCGCTTCGCGCGCGACGCCGCCGACCGCGTGATCTTCATGGACCAGGGGCAGATCGTGGAGGAGGGTCCGCCGAGCGCCATCTTTAACGAGCCGCGCGAGGCCCGCACACGGGCCTTCGTCGCCGGTCTCTTGCGCTGAGCCGGACATCGCCATGACGGCTTGGGAACGCTTTCTCGAAACCTTCTTCAAGCCGGAGCTGATGGTGCAGTACTGGCCCGACATCCTGAAGGGTGTCGCGGTGACTGTGCAGATCGCGGCAGCGGTCGTCGTGACAGGCCTCGCGCTCGGGCTCATCCTGGCAGGTGTGCGCGCCTATCAAGTGCGCCCCATCAATTTCCTCATCGTCATCTTCGTTGACGTGTTCCGCGCGCTGCCACCGCTCGTCGCGATTTTGCTGATCTACTTCGGGCTCCCGAACATCGATATCCTCTTGCCGAGCTTCGCCGTGCTCTGGCTTGTTCTGTCGTTCGTGCTCGCCGCCTTTGCCGAGGAAATATTCTGGGCTGGCATCACATCCACGCCCAAGGGCCAGTGGGAAGCAGCGCGCTCGACAGGGCTCACTTTCTCGCAAACGCTGCTCTCCGTCGTGCTGCCGCAGGCTATCCGCCTCGGCATTCCCCCGCTGACCAACCGCACGATCGCCATCACCAAGAACACGGCGCTGGGCACCGTCATCGGCGTCAGCGAGATCCTGAGCCAGGCTACGTCCGCGCAGGCCTTCACGGGCAATGCCACGCCGCTCATGATGGGCGCGCTCGCCTACATCATCCTCTTCATTCCCGTCGTCGCCGTCGGCCGCTGGATCGAGACGCGCTTTGCATGGCGGAGGGCCTAATGGAGGTGTTCCTCTACCAGTTCCTCAACTTCGAGATCATGCAGAAGGTCTTCCCTCTGCTGCTCAAGGGTCTTTGGACCACGCTGTATCTGTGCGTTCTCGTCATCCCATTGGGCCTCGCGGGTGGTCTCCTGCTGGCCCTGCTCTCGCTCTCACGCCGGCGTGCCGTCGCCTGGACGACGATCGCGCTCGTCGATCTCTTTCGCGCGGCGCCGCCACTCGTTTTGCTCATACTGCTCTATTCCGGCCTGCCCTTCGCCGGCATCAAGCTGACGCCCACGGCAGCCGTCTGCCTCGCCTTTTTCTGCAATACTTCGAGCTACTACGGCGAGATCTATCGGGCAGGCATCGAGAGTGTCGGGCGAGGTCAGTGGGAGGCGGCGCGCTCGACCGGCCTCAGTGCACCGCAGACGCTCACTTACGTGGTCCTTCCGCAGGCCGTGCGCAACGTGCTGCCGGACTTGGTCTCCAATACCATCGAGGTCGTCAAGCTCACGTCCATCGCCAGCGTGGTGTCTTTTCCCGAGCTGCTCTACTCTGCCGATATGGCCCGCTCGGTCACGCTGAATTCGAGCCCTGTTGTCTTGGCGGCGGTCATGTACATTCTGCTGCTCTGGCCGCTCGTGCGGCTCGTGAGCCGGCTGGAGCGGCAGGTCGCCGCGCGCTGAGAAGGAATGCCTGCACATGGCACGCATCGTCACTGTCGCCGCCGCGCAGCTCGGGGCCATCCAGAAGGCTGATAGCCGCCAGGCCGTAGTCGCGCGCATGCTCGATCTCATGGCTGAGGCCAAATCCAAGGGTGCCGACTTCATCGTCTATCCTGAGCTGGCACTGACGACATTCTTCCCGCGCTGGTATTCGGAGGACCGCGCCGAGGCCGATCATTGGTTCGAGCGGGAAATGCCGAGCGCCGCCACGCGACCATTGTTCGAGCGTGCAGCGGAGTACGGCATGGCCATGAGCTTCGGCTATGCCGAGCTGACGCCCGAGGACCGGCACTTCAATACGTCCATCCTGGTGGATCGCTCAGGCGCGATTATCGGCAAGTATCGCAAGGTGCATCTGCCCGGCCACGCCGAGTTCGAGACGCAGCGCGCACACCAGCATCTGGAAAAGCGCTACTTCGAGCCCGGCGATCTGGGATTCCCGGTCTGGCGTTTTCTCGGTGGCATCTTCGGCATGTGCATTTGCAATGACCGGCGCTGGCCGGAGACATTCCGCGTGATGGGCCTTCAGGGCGTCGAGATGGTCACGCTCGGCTTCAACACGCCCTCGGCCAATGCGCTCGTGGCCGGCGAGCCGACGGCCAAGCGCGTCTTCCATCACAAGCTTTCGCTGCAAGCGGGCGCCTACCAGAACTCGACGTGGGTTGTCGCCGTCGCAAAGGCCGGCGTGGAGGATGGCCATCCGCTCTTCGGCTGCAGTGTCATTGTCGATCCCGAGGGCGAGATCGTCGCCGAGAGCCGCACCGAGGAGGACGAGCTGCTGGTTCATGCGTGCGATCTCGACGCCACGCGCTTCGGCAAAGAGACAATGTTCAACTTTCAGCAGCATCGCCGCATAGAACACTATGGCTTGATCACATCACAAACCGGAGTGATCCTGCCGTCAGAGTAAGAGGTGAAGCATGTCCGAGCCGGCTTTTGATTGCGTGGTACGAGGTGGCCATGTCGGGACCGCCGTCGACGAGTTCGACGCCGACATCGGCATCAAGAATGGCCTGATCGCCGCGATCGGCCGCAATCTCGCGTCGGGTGCCACCGAGATTGATGCCCGCAATAGGCTGGTGCTGCCGGGCGGTATCGATGCGCACGCCCACATCGAGCAGCTATCGAGTGCTGGCATTGTCAATGCCGACACGTTCGAGAGCGGCACGGCCTCGGCCGCGCTCGGCGGCACGACGACGGTCATCTGCTTTGCGGCCCAGCACCGCGGCAAGAACTTGCTGAAGGTCGTCGAGGATTATTCCGCGCTCGCAAGGAAGGGCGCCATTATAGACTACAGCTTCCATCTCATTCTTACCGACACAAGCGGCGCGACCCTCACCGAGCACGTTCCCGCCTTGATCAAGCAGGGTCACTCCACGCTCAAAGTGTTCATGACCTATGACCTGATGCAGGTGCCGGACGAACCGCTCCTCGACATCCTGGTTGCCGCGCGCAAGTCGCAGGCGCTCGTCTGTGTGCACGCGGAGAACCACGGCATGATCGCCTGGATGGGCAGGAAGCTCATCGAGAAGGGCCTCGTCGCGCCGAAGTATCATGCCTTGAGCCATCCGCGTGGCTCCGAGGCCGAGGCCTTCTTCCGACTGGTCACGTTCGCCGAGTTCATCGACCAGCCCATTATGATCTTCCACGTCTCGACGGCGGAAGGCGCGGACATCATCCGCCAGGCGCGCGGTCGCGGCCTCAAGGTCTACGGCGAGACCTGCCCGCAGTATCTGTTCATGACGGCCAAGGATCTCGATAAGCCCGGGATCGAGGGCGCGAAGTGGATGTGCTCTCCGCCACAGCGAACTGAAGCCGATCAGGAAGCGCTCTGGCGCGCGCTCGATCTCGGCGATCTGCAAGTCATCTCGTCCGATCATGCGCCCTATGCCTTCGACGCGGCCGGCAAGCTCTCGGCCGGTCCAGCGCCGACCTTCAAGCAGATCGCAAATGGGATTCCGGGCATAGAGGCGCGTATGCCTCTGCTATTCGATGCCATGATCTCCAAGGGTCGCCTGGGATTGAGCAAGTTCGTCGAGCTGACGGCGACGGCGCCGGCGAAGCTCTACAATCTGCATCCGCGCAAAGGAACGATCGCGATCGGAGCCGATGCGGACCTCGTCATCTGGGATCCCGCGCGCAAGACTGTCATCTCCGACGCGACCTTCCACGATCGCACGGGCTACACGCCCTACGCGGGCCGCACCATTACGGGCTGGCCGGAGAGCGTCTTGCGGCGTGGCGAATTGATCGTGCGCGAGGGCACACTCGAAGGCAAAGCCGGCTCCGGCGTTCATCTGCCGCGCAGTGGCGGGAGCGCAGCGACACCGCTAGGGCGCGTGACGCCCGACACATTCTGGGGCGTTTGAGATCGTGGCTAGCGTTCGGCGAGTGGGAGTTGAAATTCCGCGCGCAGGCCCCCGAGAGGCGATGTGCCGAGCTTGATCGTTCCTCCATGCGCCTCCGCGATCTGCCGTGCGATGGCGAGGCCGAGGCCGGAACCGCCCGTCACTCGGCTGCGGGAAGCTTCCAGGCGATAGAACGGCTCGAAGACGGTCTCTCGCTCCGCCTCGGGGATGCCCGGACCATCATCGTCGACGGCGATCACAACCATCTTGCCGGCCTGTTGAAGCGAAACCTGGCATTGGCTTCCGTATCGGCGCGCATTGTCGAGGAGGTTACCGATCACGCGGCGGATGGCGACCGGATCGCCATGCACCAGCCCCTCGGCGAGCGTACAGGGCATCAGCCGGATGGCGCGATCCTGACGCCGAGCGATTTCTTCGGCGAGCAGTAGTTTGAG
This sequence comes from Pseudomonadota bacterium, assembly GCA_023430315.1. GTDB lineage: Bacteria > Pseudomonadota > Alphaproteobacteria > Rhizobiales > Hyphomicrobiaceae. The sequence continues at coordinate 17,438 of JAEZAW010000305.1, forward strand.
ATCGACTCGCTCGTGGCGATCGGACACCGTCGTGCCGCGGGCCACGCTCAGGGCCTCGTCGATGAGCGCCGTCATATCGTCGAGATCGCGCTCCGCGCGCGCGCGCTGGTCGTCGTTATCGACCGTTTCCATCCTGAGCCTGAGCCTCGTAATATAAGTCTTCAGATCATGACTGATGGCCCCGAGCAGCATGGTGCGGCCCTTGATCAACGCCGAGATGCGGCTCTGCATGTCGTTCGTCGTCGCAATCAGGCGTTGGATTTCCGGAGCGCCGTGCGGCTGGACCTCGCGCGCCGCTCCATCTCGAGCAAAGCCCGCCAGAGACAGCGCGAGCTCGCGCAAGGGACGCGCCTCGCGCGCGACAGCCCACAATGCGATTGCCGCGAACAGGCAGCCGAGCAAGCCAATCCCGAGGCCGACGGGAATGCCGAACACCCGGCGGTTCGCATCACCGCGAATTTCAAACACGGCATAGTTGCCATCGCGGAGCGCCACCGCAATGGCAATGGATGCACGACGGTCGCCGGACAGGCGATCGAGAAGGTGAACTAATGAGCCTGCATTCTTCGGCGTCATACGGAACGCGAGAACTTCGCGATCGGCCAGCGTTTCCAGGTATTGGCCGACGAGCCACTCGACGCCCGGCATCCGCGTGCCGTTCAAACGCCCGGCTTCCGATGCGTCGGCAATCCGCACATAGAACGTGTCGGAGGTCACGGCCTTCAGCACCCTTGCGCGATCGGCGGCCAGCGTTACATCGAGGAGCTCGACGATGGCCGCAGCCTGTGCCGGGATCGGAAAGCGCTCGGCGCCCGTCTCACGCTGCTCGCGCGCGATCGTTGTGAGCGCGAGCCCGAGGGCCGTAATCGCGAGGAACAACGCGAGCAAAATCAGAACCACTCGGCCGAGGAAGCCCAAGCGCGGCATCTCAGGCCTCTTCGACCGGCACGGCCAGAATGTAGCCAGCACTCCTCACCGTCTTGATCAGAGGCGTACCGTTGCCTTCGATCTTCTTGCGGAGCCGGCTCAGTTGGACATCGATCGTGCGGTCGAGCGCGTCGGCGCGCCGTCCTCGCGTCCAGTCCATGAGCTGATCGCGCGACAGCACGCGGCCGGGGCGTGTAATGAAGCAGGTAAGCAGCTCGAACTCGGCGCTGGTGAGTTCGATTTCCGCGCCTGCGGAGTCCGAGACCGTTCGTGCATCGAGATCGACAATGAGCGCGCCGACGGCGAGACGGCGACGCGGCTGATCCAAAGGCTGCTCCATTCGTCGCAGCACCGCA
>JAEZAW010000017.1 GCA_023430315.1 Pseudomonadota bacterium
ATCCGGCACGCAGCCGGCCAACCCCGAATACCGCATTGCCGACGACTCGCGCTGGGCGAGCGAGCCCCTCGTCGATCTCGGCATCGGCCTCGTCACCGCCATCATCTCGGCAGCCGCGTTCATCTCCATTCTCTGGTCGGTCGGCGGCGCGTACACGCTGACCATCGGCAACAACCAGTTCACGATACCCGCCTACATGGTGCTGCTGGCGCTCGCCTATGGCGTCATCGGCTCGCTGCTCACCATGTGGATCGGCCGTCGTCTCGTCGGCTCGGTCGGGCGCAAGAACGAGGCGGAGGGCGACTTCCGCTTCGCGCTCATGCGGCTCCGCGACAACGCCGAGAGCATCGCCATGCTGGGCGGCGAGCAGAGTGAGCGGCGCATCCTCGCCCGCATCTACGAGACCGTCGTCCAGCGCTGGCTCCGCATCGTCCAGCAGCATGGCAGGCTCACCTGGATCACGAACTCCATCGGCCCAATGACGCCGGTCGTGCCGCTGCTCTTCGCGGCGCCTAAATATCTGCAGGGCGAGCTGACGCTCGGCGAGGTGACGCAGCTCGCCGCCGCCTTCTCGCAGGTGCAGATGGCCATCTCCTGGGTGGTCGACAACTTCAACCGCATCGCCGAGTGGTACGCCTCCGCGCGCCGCGTCATGGACATGGTCGATGCCTGCGCGGATGTGGATCGCCGACACGCCGAGGGACCGCGCGGCATCTCGATCTCGCCCTCACCGAGCGAGGGCCTCGCACTCGATGGGCTCGCCGTGCACGATCCGGGCGGCCGGCCGCTCGTCGCCCGCGCCGACCTGATGGTGCCGCCGGCGACGTCGCTTTCGATCTCGGGCGACACGAGCTCCGGCAAGACCGCCATCGTGCGTGCCATCGCCGGCCTATGGCGCGGAGGTCACGGCGCTGTCCGTCTCGGCGAGAAGGCGCGGATCATGATCGCGCCGCAGCAGGGCTATCTGCCGCTCGCCACACTGCGAGAAGCGCTGATCTATCCGGCCGACGGCGAACCGCCCTCGAATGCCGAGATCTCGGCTGCACTGGACGGCGCCGGCCTCGGCCACCTTACTGGAATGCTCGACGATACCGGCCGATGGGATCAGTCCCTTTCGGCAGGCGAGCGCCAGCGCGTCGCCATCGCGCGCCTGCTGCTGCACCGTCCCGACGTCATCATTCTCGACGATGCCATGACCGCACTCGACGAGAGCGCGCGTGCGGACCTCCTGGCAGCGCTGCGCGAGACGATGCCAGAAGCCGCAATCCTCAATGTCGGGCAGTCACCGCGCCTGCTTCCAGGTGCCGGCCGTGCTCTTGCGCTGGAGAGGCGCCCCGGCGGCACCGTCCTCGGCGACCCGCCGCAGACCTATGATCCGAAGCGCCCGATGACGGCAGACATGTAGTCGCAGTCGATCATCTCCGACTACTTCTCAAAATAAATAGATATTCATCTGCGGCGCCGGATCATCCTCAGCCGACGTCCGGGGTGAATATTTGACAACAACACTCAGGGTTTTTACTTACCTTATGCGTGCATTCAATGAATTTCTATTCATCGCGACATTCCATGTAAGTATTAACTGATATTTTTTCTTGCAGATCACGCATAAGCGCATGTAGAGCGGTTGATGTCACGCATGGGGATGCGCGCACAAACTTGGAACTGTCTCTGGAGGACTCCATGACTCGTCTGCTTGCTGCCCTTGGTACGGCTGGTCTCGTCGCCATCGCTTCGACGCTCCCGGCTGCGTCTGCTCCCGTCCTCTCTTCCGTCGCCGGCGTCACTCAGTCCGACGTGACCCAAGTCCAGGACAAGAAGCCCGCGAAGAAGAAGACCGCGAAGAAGAAGGCTCCGGCCAAGAAGGCTGAGCCGAAGAAGAGCTGATTGCCGGGCGACGGCGCGTCGGCGCAAAGCTAGACGCGCGGCTCTATTCGAAGCCGCATCGGGATCATCTCCCGGTGCGGCTTTTTCTGTTGCCCTGCCTTGCTCGCGCGCTGCTGGAACGGAAAGCTTCGAACCGCTACACCCCATAAATGGGGCCGCCCTTCTGGGCGCGCCACATCCAACAACGACGAAACCACGGGAGGAACCATGAGCACGCCGTCCATCGAAGTCCTGCACGAGCTGGTCAAGCCGGCCCGTGAGGCGCTCTCCAAGGAGACGTGGGACTATCTCATGGGCGGCGCCGACACCGAGACCACGCTCGAGCGCAATCGCCTGGCTCTGGAGGAGATCGCCTTCCGCCCGCGCGTTCTGCGCGATGTCTCGAATGTCGATCTCTCGACCACCTTTCTCGGGCACAAGCTGCGCCTTCCCGTCATTCTCGCGCCGATCGGATCGCTTCAGGATCTTCATGCAGCTGGCGGCATCGCGCCGACCAAAGTCGCCGCAGCCTTCGGCGTGCTGCACATGTTGAGCTCGGTCTGCAAGCCGGGCCTCGAAGAGGTCGCCGCCGCCGCGCCGGGATATCCGAAACTCTTCCAGCTCTATATCCGCGGCGATGCCGCCTGGGTCGACGAGCGTGTCGCAGCCGCCGTCGCCCACGGCTATGCCGGCCTCTGCCTGACGGTCGATCTCGACTATTACGGCCGCCGCGAGCGCGATATCGCGAAGCGCTACAAACCGACGGCACGCCGCGCCTCGGGAAGCTCCGGCGTGGGTGATCCCTTCCAGCAGGCCTTCACCTGGGATGACATCGCGCGCATCCGTAAGAAGTGCCCGATCCCGATGATCATCAAGGGCATCGCGACGGCTGAGGACGCCCGCATTGCCGTGGATCATGGCGTCGACGTCGTCTACGTGTCGAACCACGGCGGCCGCCAGCTCGATCATGGCCGCGGCAGCACTGCCGATCTCCCCGAGGTCGTCGATGCTGTAAAGGGTAAGTGCCATATCGTCGTGGACGGTGGCTTCTATCGCGGCACGGATATCGTGAAGGCGATCGCGCTCGGCGCAGACGCAGTCGGGATCGGCCGCCTGCAGGGCCTCGCGCTCGCGGCAGGTGGCGAGGCCGGCGTGATGAGCGCACTCGAGCTTCTCGAGGACGAAACGCGCCGCGTGCTCGGCCTCCTCGGCCTGACGAACTTCAAGCAGCTCGACCGCAGCTTCCTGGCGCCTGCCACGCCGCTCTCGCGCCGCGGCTTCGACAGCCCCTTCCCGCTCATCAAGGAAGGCTACTGAGGGCATCCGCCCGCGCGAGCGGTGGATATGTTCTCATATTGTTCTTGCGCTCTAACGCCGCCCCGCATAACCTGCTGCCATTGATACGGCGGCAGGTGCCGCGGCTTTCGGGGGCGTCATGTACGGGCAGATTTCCACGCTCGCGTTCGTCGGCATCGAGGCGCGACCTGTCGAAGTGCAGGTCCGGATCAGCGGCGGCCGGCACGTCTTCGCGATCGTCGGTTTGCCGGACAAGGCTGTCGCCGAGAGCCGCGAGCGCGTGCGCAACGCGCTCCACGCCGTCGGGCTCGCGCTCCCCTTTCGGCACATCACGGTCAATCTCGCGCCCGCGGACCTGCCCAAGGAGGGCAGCCACTTCGATCTCGCAATCGCGCTCGCGTTGATGGTGGCGACTGGCGCCATCGCGCCCGATGCCGTCGAAGGTTATGCCGCCGTCGGCGAGCTTGCGCTCGACGGCTCCATCCGCGCTGTGCCGGGCGCACTTCCTGCCGCGATTGGTGCCAATGCGCTGGGCAAAGGTCTCATCTGTCCGGCTGCCTGTGGTGCCGAGGCCGCCTGGGCAGCGGAGGACATGGCCATCCTCGCCGCGCCGCATCTGCTCTCGCTGGTCAATCACTTCAAGGGCACGCAGGTCATGGCGCGGCCGGAGCCGGGCGGTCCCGCAGGTCCCGAGACCATGCTCGACCTCGCGGACGTCAAGGGCCAGGAGAGCGCGCGCCGCGCCCTCGAAGTCGCCGCCGCCGGCGGACACAATCTGCTGATGGTCGGCCCGCCGGGATCGGGCAAGTCCATGCTCGCGGCACGCCTTCCCTCGATCCTACCGCCGCTGGAGCCCGCGGAAATGCTCGAGGTCTCCATGATCAAGAGCCTTGCGGGCGAGCTTGGTGACGGGCGCATCGCCCGCACACGTCCTTTCCGAGCGCCGCACCACTCCGCGAGCATGGCCGCACTCGTCGGCGGCGGGATGCGCGCGCGCCCCGGCGAGGTCTCGCTCTCGCATCTCGGCGTGCTCTTCCTCGACGAGCTGCCCGAGTTCCAGCCGAACGTGCTCGACGCACTGCGCCAGCCGCTCGAAACCGGCGAGACCGTGATCGCGCGCGCCAATCACCGCATCACGTATCCATCGCGCTTCCAGCTCGTCGCGGCCATGAACCCCTGCAAGTGCGGCGGCGGTGGTCCCGGCACGACGTGCAAGCGCGGCCCGCGTTGCGCCGACGACTATCAGGCGCGCATCTCTGGCCCCTTCCTCGACCGTATCGACATGCAGATCGAGCTCGGGCCCGTGTCGGCCGCGGATCTCGTTCTGCCGGCACCGCGCGAGGGCAGTGCCGAGGTCCGCGCTCGCGTCGCTGCGGCC
>JAEZAW010000051.1 GCA_023430315.1 Pseudomonadota bacterium
TGCGCGCTGCGACAACCTCGGCACGCGGCTGCCCCCAGACCCGCGAGCGCGTATCGACCGCCATGGGCGTATCCATCAGTCCCGGGAGGATGATGTTCGCACGCACGCCGTACTCGGCATTATGGCGTGCGATCTGCTCTGTGTAGGCGATCATGCCGGCCTTGGTCGTCTTGTAGGCGACCGTCGCGTAACTTGCCGAAAGCGCGGCGACCGATGAGATCGACAGGATCGAGCCTGAGCGCTGCTCGCGCATGATCGGGAGTGCGTGCTTACAGGCCATGATGAAGCCGCGCAGGTTGATCGCGTTCACCCTGTCGAAGGCTTCCTCGGTGATCTCGAGAGGTGGCTTGTCGCCGCCGCCAAGTGAGACGCCGACGTTGTAGTGGAGCGTATCGAGGCGGCCCCAGCGCTTCACGGCCTCATCGACGGCCGCCTTCATCTCGGCGTCCTTCGTCACGTCGGCCTTGAAACCTGCAGCGGTGCCACCGGCCTTCTTGATGATCTCCGCCGTCTCCTCGGCCGACTCGAGGCGATTGTCGACGCAGAGGACCTTCGCGCCTTCGCGCGCAAACACGATGGCCGTCGCGCGGCCATTGCCAATGCCCTCGCCCGGACTCTGGCCGGCACCGATGATGACCGTAACCTTATCTTTCATCCGCATGGAGGTACTCCTCAGACGGGCTTGGCAGGGAAAGGATACTTCTCGAGATACTTCTGGTACTCGGGCTCGACATCGATCTCGAGGCTTGCCAGCGTGCGCACGACGGCGTTGTAGAAGCCAATCGTCACGACGAGATCGATCATGTGCTCGTTGGAAAGGTGCTTCCTCAGCGCGTCGAAGGTCGCCTTGCTCACCGCGCCGTCGTTCGTCGACTCGCGGGCGGCGAGCAGGACGAGCCGCTCGATGGCTCCGAGCGACGTCGCCTTGCCGGCGGTGTCATCGATGAGCGCCTTGATATCCGCGTCGGTCACGCCGAAATCGTAGCCGATCTTGATGTGGTGCGACCATTCATAGGCCGAGCGCGCAAGCCAGCCGACCTGGAGGATCGCCAGCTCGCGAAGGCGCGCGTCGAGCGTGCTTGTGTAGCGGATGAAATAACCGAGGCCCTGGAAGGCACGCAGCGCATTCGGGCTGTTCACGAGCTGCTTGTAGAGCGTGATCTCACGCTTCATGAGATCCTGATGCTCGGGCGGCAGGTCGGCTTTCTCGATGTAGGGCAGGCGGGCCATAGGCATTTTCCTCGGTAGGCTCGTTATTCGCTCTCGCTTTCGCGCTCCGGCGCCTGGAGCGTGGTGCCGCCGTCCACGACGAGCGTGTGGCCGGTGATGTAGCGGGCATGATCGGACATCAGAAAACGCACGGCATTGCCGATATCCCAGCCGGTTCCCTCGACGCCAAGCGTTGAAGCACGGCGGCGGTTGTTGCGCGCCTGGTCGCTCATGCCGCGTGCGTAGACCATCGGCGTGTACACAGGACCGGGGCAAATGCAGTTGACGCGGATGCCGTCCTTGCCGTGATCGACCGCCATGGCGCGCGTCAACCCGATCACCGCCGCCTTGGTCGTCGTATAGATGGTCAGCCCGCGCGGGCGCAGCGCCGAGATCGACGAGACATTGACAATGGCGCCGCGCCCCGCGGTCTTGATCATGGCGGGAATGGCATACTTCGAGGTGAGGAACATGACCTCGACATTGACCTGCATCATGCGCTGCCATGTCGACTGCGGCTCGTCGACGACGGTGCCGCGGCTCGAGATGCCGATGTTGTTGTCGAGGAAGTCGAGACGACCGTAGCGATCGACAGCAGCCTCGACCGTCGTCTTGCACTGCTTCTCGTCAGTGAGATCGGCCGCATGAGCCGTCGCCGTACCGCCTTCCTTCGTGATCATATCGACCGTGCGCTGCGCCAACGCCAACTCGCGATCGACGACGAGCACTTTGGTGCCGGACGACGCGAGCAACAGCGCTGCTGCACGGCCGTTGCCGATGCCATCACCCGCGGCACCACCGCCGGCAATGATGGCAACTTTGCCGGAAAGACCCGGATCGTCGTTGTAGCCCGCAGGCATGGACTTCCTCCTCGCTTTGGGCGCCGGCTTCATTGAGCGAGCCGACTACCACCATTCAAGTGTTCTGCAGTGCGCTCACCGCCCCGTAAAGTTCGGCTTGCGACGCTCGGCATAGGCCTTCACGCCTTCCTTGAAGTCTTCGGCAGCGCGCAGATCCTTCTGCAGGCTCAGCTCGTGGTCGGTCTGCTCACGCACCTTGTCGGCTAGTCCGGCGCGGATCGTCGCGCGCGTCGCCTGCACGGCAAGTGGCGCATTCTCGGCGATCTCGGCGGCAAAAGCCTGCGCCCGCGAGCGCACTTCGGCGAGCGGCACGACCTCGTCGGCGAGTCCGATGGCGAGAGCCTCCTCACCTGTCAGGCGACGGCTCGTATAGAACATCTTCGAGGCCTGCTGCACGCCGATGAGACGCGGCAGCGTATAGGTCAGGCCGAAACCCGGATGGAAACCGAGGCGCGTGAAGTTCGCCGCGAAGCGCGCTTCCGGCGCTGCAATGCGGAAGTCGCAGGCGACCGCAAGTCCGAGCCCGCCGCCGATCGCCGGTCCCTGCACGGCCGCAATGATCGGCTTCTTCGCACGAAAGATGCGCACGGCTTCCTGGTAGATGTGGCCGGAGTTGTTCTCTTTGCCCTCGTTCGGCCGATTGCCTTGCTTGTCGAGGCTGCTGCCATCGCCGAAGTTGGCGCCAGCGCAGAAGGACTTGCCCTCGCTCGCCAGCACGATCGCGCGCACGTCGATCTCTTTGTCGAAGCCTTCGAGTGCCGAGGCAATCTGCTGGATCAGCGGCATGTCGAAAAAGTTGTGCGGCGGGCGCTGAATCACGATGGTCGCGATGTTCCCGCTGCGCTCGATAGTGATGTCCTTGAATTGGCTCATGAGGCTCTCCGTCAGCAGGAAACTCGCTTGCACATGGCTCAGCCGTGCCCGTGCTGGATGATGAGGGCATCCGCGACCGTAACGCCCTGCCCCGCAGGATGCACGAACACGGGATTGAGGTCGATCTCGGCGATTGTCCCGGCATGATCGGCGGCAAAACGCGAGAGGCGCACCATCAGCTCGGCGAGCGCATCGACATCCGTAGCCGGCGCGCCACGCTGCGCATCGAGGAGCGCGCGGCCCTTGAGCTGGTCGATCAGCGCGAGTGCAGCCGGCTTCGTCAGCGGAACCGGCGCGAGCGCCACGTCCTTCAGCACCTCGACATGAATGCCACCGAGGCCGACCATGAGCATGGGGCCGAAGAGCGGATCGCTGTTGATGCCCAGAATCACCTCGCGGCCTGCCGCCGCCATGGGCTGGACGAGCACGCCATCGATCTTCGCATCGGGATTATAGTCCTGCGCGCGCTCGATGATCGTCGCGAAGGCTTCGCGTACATGCGCCTCGCCGACGCCGAGCGCGACGCCACCGGCCTCGGTCTTGTGCACGATGTCGGGTGACTGGACTTTCATGGCGACTAGGCCGCCGATCGCGGCTGCGGCCTCTGCCGCCTGCTCGACGGTCTTGGCGAGGTACTGGCCCGTCGTGTGGCCGACACCGTAGGCTGCGAGGACGCGGCGTGCCTCGAACTCCGTGAGCACGCGCCGGCTCTTCGTCAGCATCTCGTTGACGTGCTCGTGCACCGGCGCTGCCGTGCGCACGTTTGCGGGCGCGGAGAGAAAGCGCTCGCGCCGCTCGCGGTAGTCGGCCATGGCTGCCATGGTGCCAGCCGCGTTGCGCATGTTCGTGAAGAGCGGATAGCCGGCTTCGGCGAGCGTCTCCAGCGTCAGCGGAACGGGAAGCGTATAGCTCCACATGAAGATGGGCTTCTTCGTCTCGCGCCGCAGCTTGATCAATGCCTCGCGCTCATGCGCGACATGCTCGCCCGCGCGCCCGCTCATGACCACGATAATGCCATCCACCATCGGCGAGGGCGCAACGCGACCGGCGAGGCCTGCATAGCCGGCGCTGCGAATGGCTTGCGCGGTACCATCGACGGGATTCTGCGATGTGCCGTAGCTCGGGATGAGCTTGTCGATCTCACGCCGCGTTTCGGCGTCGAGTTCTGGCACTTCGAGACCAGCAGCCGCGCAGGCATCCGCCATCCACCCACCGCCGCCACCCGATGCCGTACAGATGCCGACACGGCGCCCGGCCGGCAAATCTTGTCCTGCGGCGAGGAACCCCTGCGCGAGATCGACCATCTCTTCGAGATCGCGCCCCTCGACCATGCCGTAGTGACGCGCCATGGCGCCAAAGCTCGCGTAGGAGCCGGCGAGCGCCGCCGTATGCGAGGCCGCCGCCCGCGCACCGGCATCGGACTGGCCGATCTTGCTGAGGATGATGGGCTTGCCCGCGCGAAGGGCCTTCTCGGCGACAGCGGAGAACTTCGCCCCGGTCTTGATATCCTCGACGAGCATTAGGAGCACGTCGGTGCCGGCGTCGTCGATCAGATGATCGGCGTAGTCGAGGACTTCGAGGGATGCCTCGTTGCCCGTCGTCACGATGAGGTTGTAGCCGAGCTCCTTCGGCCGTCCGCGATCATAGAAGCCGAACCCCATGCCGCCGCTCTGCGCGATGACCGACACGCGCCGGCCGCCAAGCGGCTTCTTCGGCAACAGCGACAGATTTCCCGGCGCCACGGCCGGGCTGAAAGTCGGGCAGAGCGCCAGCGGCAGATTGGCAAAGCCTTCGGAGTTCGGCCCCATGATCGCCATGCCGTACTCGGCGCCGATGGCCTTGATCTCGGCCTGCATCTTCGCGCCGGCTTCCCCCGGCTCCTCGGCAAAGCCGGAGCTCAACACGATCGCGGCACCGACACCGGCCTTGCCGCAGCGGCGCAACTCATCGACGACGTACTCGGCAGGAATGATGAGCACGGCGAGATCGACCGGCTCAGGCACAGCGCCGATCGTCGGATAAGCCTTTAGACCCTGCACCTCGCCGTGGCTACGGCTCACCGGATGGACACGCCCCGCATAGGAATGCGCGTTGAGGATTTCGAGAATACGGCCGCGCAAGCCCTGGCCCTTCGGCGCGGCGCCGATCACGGCGACGCTTCGCGGCGACAGAAGCTTTGCGATATCGGCCATGCCCCCTACCTCAGCCCCAATCCGCGCGCGATGATGCCGCGCAGCACTTCCGTCGTGCCGCCCTGGATGGTCAGCTTGGGCGCGATCGTCGTCGCATAGGCGAGCTTCTTCTCGAATGGTATCTGGTTCGTCGCTTCCGGCTCGCTGAAGGCGGCCAGCTCGCGCGCTTTGTGCGGAAGACGCTGCTCCCAGATCGTGCCGACATCCTTGACGATCGCCGCTTCGAGCACGGGCTCCTTGCCTGCGTGCAGCATCCCCGCGACCGACACCGACATGCGCCGCAGCGTGTGGAGCTGCGCTACGAGACGGCCGAGACCTTCGGCTCCGCGCACATCCGGATCAGGACCGAGGACGCGCACCAACTCTTCGAGCACGTAGTAGGTTTCGAGGAAGCGCTCAGGCCCACTGCGCTCGTACGCCAGCTCGCTCGTTGCCTGCTTCCACGCACCGTCGATCTCGCCGAGTACATGATCCTCGGGAATGAAGGCATTCTCGAACACGACCTCGTTGAAGTCGTGGTGCCCAGTGATCTGGTAAACCGGGTTGCAGGTAATGCCCTTCGTCTTCATGTCGACGAGGAATTGCGTGAGACCGTGGCGACGGTTCTCCTTGGTCGGCTGCGACGTGCGGAAAAGGCCGATCATGTAATCGGCCTGATGGGCATTCGACGTCCAGATCTTCGTGCCGTTGATGAGCCAGCCGCCGTCCGTCTTGGTGGCTTTCGTGCGGGCAGCGAAGAGGTCCGACCCCGAGTTCGGCTCGCTCATACCGATGGCAAAGCAGCACTCGCCACGGCAGATGGCGGGCAGCACCTTCATCTTGATGTGCTCGGGCGCATACTTGATCAGGATCGGCCCGCTCTGGCGATCCGCGACGAAGTGGAGCCGCGTTGGCGCATTGGCGACGCGTAGCTCCTCGGTCACGACATAGCGCTCGAGGAACGTGCGCTCGTGGCCGCCATACTTCTTCGGCCACGTCATGCCGAGCCAGCCCTTGGCACCGACCTTGCGGCTGAACTCGCGGCTGAAGCTGTCCCCACCCGTGGCGCCGCTCGGCTTGATGGAGCCGGCCTCAATTTCCTCGGCGATGAATTCGCGAACTTCGGCGCGCAGCTTCTCGCACTCAGGAGGCAGGCGGAGCTGATCGAACTGGATGGCGGCGGTCATGAATGAAGTCCGTCAGACAGAGATGATGTCCACTCAGCGGGAAGCGACAAGCGGCCAGAGATCATCGGCACCCTTGGCGGCGATCATGCGACCTAGACGCACGGCCCAATCACTCTCGTTGCCGAAGTCGTCGCGCCACGACCAGAGCCGGAGCGTGAAGCGGTGCAGGATGTGCTCTTTCGTGAAGCCGATGGCGCCATGCACCTGATGGCCGATCGAAGCGCCTTCAGTCGCCGCTTCCGAAACGCGGATCTTGGCGCTGGCAGCTTCGAGGAAGAAGCGGTCGTCGGTGATGCCATTCGCGAAGGTGTCCGCGGCCGAGCCTGCAGCCGCCACCGCCGCAGCCGTCTCGCCGGCAAGGCGCGCGAGATTGTGCTGCACGGCCTGGAATTTCGAGATGGGTTTCTCGAAGGCGACGCGCTCGCCGGAATAGCGTGTGGTGATCGCGAGAACGGCTTCCAGCGCGCCGGCCATCTGGTTCGCGCGCACGGTCGCGCCGAGCAGCATGAGGCGCTTGCGGTCGAGGCCGGCCGGCGCAGGTGCTTGGGCGACAGCCCTCACCTTGTCGAAGGTCAGCTCGACACTCGAGTCACCCGCGAGATTGCGCCCCTCGCCCGCGCGCACGTCGGAAAGCTTCACGAGCGCAACGACCGGACCGGAAGGACCATCGGCCAGCACGGCAATATGCTCGGCGCTTCTGCCGAACGGCACATTGCGCGCTTTGCCCGTGATCACACCTGCAGCGTCGATCTTGAGTTCGTCCGCCCAACGCGAAGGTGCGACGGTCATGGCGCCAGTCGGCGAGGAGAGGCCCACCTCGGAGAGCAGCCAGCCCGCGAGCAGCGTCTCGGCCAGTGGCACCGTGGCGGCGAAGCGGCCTGCCACCTTCACCACCTCGAAGCCATCTGCCAACGAGGCACCGGCGCCACCGAGCGTGTCGGGAACCCAGGCGAGGGTCAGCCCGCTTTCCTCGAGCGAGGCCCACAACGGCGCCTGCCACGCGCCATCCTTGGCTTGGTTGACGGTCTGCGGATCGGCAAGATCCTCGAAAATGCGCGCGGCCGTCTCCGCGACGATGGCGCTCGTCTCGCTCACCTAGCGCTCCCCAAGAGACAGCTTGGTTTGCTCGTCGCGCACCTGTCCCCGCGCGCGACGACTTTGTCCGGACTTACGGTTTGGCACTTTCAAGGCCGGGTTGGCAAGAGCGGTACGCAAATATGCGTGCGCGCACGGCGCATGGCGGGTTGACCGCGCTGGCCATTCTCACCGGCTGGGCTCACCAGTCGGGCGGCGACCAGTCCACGTCCTCATCCAGGGGATAGGATGGGCGCGGAATACGCTGCCACTGGCGGCGTTCGAGGACCGGCGCCGTCAGGCCCTCGGTGTCGATCTCGTAGACATTCTCGGGCGGGAACCAGGGAATGAAACCCGAGCGAAAGTGGCCGCGCGACTTGACGGCCACCGTCGCGGCCTTGCCGATATCGAGGCCGAACATCTCGAAAAACATCGGGTCGGCGGTCTGCATCCGGTCGGAGATGACGATGGCCGTTACGCCGCCCATCTTGAGCGCCGCCGACGGCCCGAGGTGCATGGTCCGCCCCTGGGCATAGCCGAGCCGTCCAACGATCGTGCCGTCGTGGAGGCCGATCACTTCGGCATCAGCTTCAAAGGGTGCGTCGCAGGGCAAGCCCGGATGGCTGTTGAAGCGCGCTCGGAAACGGCCACCCAAGCCCACTTCGTGCGCTGCCTTCGCAAGCGGCGGATCGAAGTAGCTACCGATCAGCACGTTCTGCGCGCCGGCCCACACCAGTGCCGAGAGCAGCTCGGTCGTCCGGCCGGTACCGCCGCCACCCGGATTGTCGCCCGAGTCCGAATAGATAACTGGCGGCCGGTTCGTCTTGAGCGCGAGCTGCACACCTTCCGAGAGCGGCGTCAGCTTCTTGCGGAAGCGCGCACGATTTTTCCAGCCAAGTTCGGCGATTTCTTTCGCGAGCATCCGCGCACGTGCGATGTCGCGGCGTGCCGTGACGATGATCCCGACGCCGTTCTTCTCGCTGTCAGAGAACACGAACCCGCCGAAGATCGAAACATTGAGGATGTCACCGGCAAGCTCGGCGCGGCGCCGCGTGCCGTAGTCGATCATCTCGCCATAGGGCCCGCTCGCCGTGAGCAGGTTCACGGAAGCCGGCGTCAGCGGCAGGCGGATGAAGGCCGACTTCGGGTCGGCGAGGCCTGCGAGCATGAGGCGGAGCGCTAGCGCGGCCTCCTCGCCGCGTTCGATGTAGTCGACATGCGGGTTCGTGCGATAGCCGACGATGAGATCGCACGTCTCGACCATACGCTCGGAGATATTGCCGTGGAGGTCCAGCGTGACGACGACCCGCGCCTTGGGGCCAGCGACTTCGCGGGCGAGCGCGATCAACTCGCCGTCAGGATCGTCGCGATCGGTCGCGATCATGGCGCCGTGGTTGGCGACATAGACGGCGTCGAGATGGCCTGCTTCTGAAAGCCCTTTGCGGCAGATCGCGAGATACTTATCCATGAGCGCGCCATCGACAGGACCGTGCGGATGGCAGCCGGCGAGCAGGATCGGCACGGGTTCCCAAGGCCCCGTCGCATCCATGGTTTTCACGAATGCCGCGGCCTCTCCCATGATCGAGGGATTGGGATGGCGCGCCGCCGTAAGGATCGCCTCGCCTTCGAGCTGGTAGAAATCCTTGAAATCCTGCTCGTGGGCAACGGGCGCCTGGCGGTTGCTCTCGAGCCAAACGCCAATGATGGCGACGCGGGGTGGGGCAGTCTCGGTCATACGCGGAACTCTCTCATGATCTCGTTGGTGGCTCAGCTTGACCTGCTCAGAGCAGCGCCGCAATAGCGTCCGTGACGCGGGCGCGCTCGTCGGCGCTGAGATGCAAGCCGGCCTTGGTCCGCCGCCAAAGAATATCCTCGGCGCTCGCGGCCCACTCGCGCTCCTTGAGATAGACGACCTCGCGCTCGGTGAGGCTCGGACCGAGTAAAGCGCCCATGTCGGCGAGACTACGGGCATCGCCGAGCACGGAAGGCACGTGCGATCCATGACGGCGCGCGAGCCGAGCGAGGTACGTGCGGTCGAACCCGGGATGCTTTTGTGCCAAGCGCGCCACGAACTGCGCGAAGGCTGCAACGGGATCGGCGACAAGATGGCCGGTCTCTTCGAGATCGCCACCGGGGAGCGGCGCACCGGCCGTCCACGCAGGTCCCATGCCCGCGAGATGAGGTTCGAGCCGCTCCAGCGCCTCCTCCGCGAGGCGCCGGTAAGTCGTGACCTTGCCGCCCATGACCGTCAGCAGCGGTGGCGTGCCGGCGGACGCAGCCAGCTCCAGATGATAGTCGCGCGTGACGGCCGAAGGATCGGCCGACTGGTCATCATAGAGCGGGCGGACGCCCGAGTAGGTCCACACGACATCCGACCGACGAAGCGGCGCGCGGAAGAAGCGACTTGCGAGATCGAGTAGGTAGACGATTTCGCTCTCATCGATTGCGACGGCGCCGGGATCTCCGCCATATGCGACATCCGTGGTGCCGATGATCGTGAATTGCTCCTCGTAGGGAAGCGCGAAGACGACACGGCCATCGCTGTTCTGCATGAGGTAGGCATCGTCCGCACCGGCAATGCGCGGCACGACGATGTGGCTTCCCTTGACCAGACGCAGCCGTGGGGCCTCAGTGCCGGCAATCACGCCGCCGACTTTGTTCACCCATGGCCCCGCTGCATTGACGAGCGCACGGGCGCGCACTTCGCGTTCCTGACCGCCACCGCGGATCATGACGCGCCACAACGCGCCCTCGCCGCGCACGGCCGTGACCTCATGGCGAGGCAGGATCTCCGCGCCGCGCTCGGCGGCCGCCTGCGCATTGAGAATGACGAGGCGCGCGTCATCTACCCAGCAGTCCCAATAGGCAAAACCGCGCGTGAGCTCCCCCTTGAGCGGCCGGCCGCCGAGATCACGCGTGAGATCGAGCGCCGCCGAGCCCGGCACTGCCTTGCGTCGATGTAAGTGATCATAAAGGAAGAGGCCAGCACGCAGCATCCAACGCGGGCGTTGGCCCGGCATGTGTGGGAGCACGAAACGCAGCGGCCAGATGATATGCGGCGCCTTCGCGAGCAGAACCTCACGCTCGCCAAGAGCCTCGCGGACGAGACGGAAGGCATAGTGCTCTAGATAGCGCAAGCCGCCGTGCACGAGCTTTGAGCTCGCCGAGCTCGTCGCACCACTGAGGTCGCCCTTCTCCGCGAGGAGAACGGTCAGGCCGCGACCGGCCGCGTCCGCGGCAATGCCGCAGCCATTCACCCCGCCGCCGATGATCGCGAGATCGTATGCATCCGGTGGTCGCACGCGTTGACCGCCTGTCGCTTGGGTCTCAGGCCGCCCGCTCAGGCCCG